>QWQR01000002.1 GCA_003670745.1 Chloroflexota bacterium | reverse complement strand
GCCGACGAGGCGAGTGTGCTGCGCGCTGTTGCAGCGCTACTGAAGCGATAGGACGGGGGAGTGATGGCTGAGAAGGGACTGCTCGCAACTGGGCTGCGCAGCGACGTCTGTGGCGCACTGCGCGCGAGCGATGCCGAGCGTCGTGTCCGTCTCGCCGGCTGGATCCACCGTCGCCGAGACCACGGCAGCTTCGTCTTCATTGACCTTCGCGATCGCTATGGCATCGTGCAGGTGGTGGTGGACGCGGCCACCGCGCCAGAGGCACATGCAGCGCTCGTGGACGCACGCATTGAGTGGGTGATCGCCGTTGAGGGGGTTGTCACCCCGCGTCGTGCTGGGACCGAGAACGAGAAGCTCCCCACAGGGGCGATTGAGGTGTCGGCCGACTCGGTGCGCATCCTTTCGCAGTCAAAGACGCCCCCGTTCTATATCAACGAAACGGACTCTCCGATTGACGAGAGCGTCCGCCTGAAGCATCGCTACCTTGACCTACGCCGCGAGCCACTGCGCGACCGACTCCTGATGCGCAGCGCCATGGTGCAGGCGATCCGCGAGGTGCATCACGAGCACGGCTTTGTTGAAGTTGAGACGCCGATCCTGATCAAGTCCACACCAGAGGGGGCGCGCGACTTTATCGTGCCATCGCGACTCCAGCAGGGGAGTGTCTACGCGCTGCCGCAGTCGCCACAACAGATGAAGCAGCTCCTGATGGTGGCAGGATTTGATCGCTACTTCCAGATCGCGCGCTGCTTCCGAGACGAAGACCTGCGTGGCGACCGTCAGCCGGAGTTCACGCAGCTCGACCTTGAGATGAGCTTTGTGGACGAGACGAGCGTGCGTAGCTTTGTGGAGCAGATGGTCATTGAGGTGACGAAGCGCACGCGACCAGATCGCCCAATGCAGCAGCTCCCATTCCCCGTCTTCACCTACGAGGAGGCGCTTGAGCGCTACGGTTCAGATAAGCCCGACCTTCGCTACGGGATGGAGCTGATTGACCTTGGCGCCGCACTCCCCGCCGCAACAGGCTTCAAGGTCTTTGACGATGTGCGCGCCAGCGGCGGTCGCATCCGCGCCATCCGCGTCCCAGGGAAGGGAGGCGTTGCGCGATCAGAGATTGACGACCTGACAGAGCGCGCGAAGCGTCACGGCGCGAGCGGCCTCGTCTGGATTGCGCTGCAACCAGATGGCGAGATCAAGTCACCGATCGCAAAGTTCCTCTCACCAGAGTCGGTTGAGGCGATCTGGACTGCCAGCGGTGGAAAGGGCACCGCACCAGAGGGTGATCTCATCCTCGCCGTTGCCGGTGAGCGTGTCCTCTCGGCAGAGGTGCTCGGACGTCTACGTGTTGAGATTGCACTTGAGGCGAACATGGCGGATCCAGAGATCCTCGCCTTCTGCTGGGTGCACCGCTTCCCGATGTATCAGTGGGAGGCGGAGTCGAGCCGCTGGGATGCAACGCACAACCCGTTTAGTGCCCCAGTTCCAGAGCATCTTGATCTGCTCGCCACAACGTCAGGAGATCTGAGTAAGCGTTCGGCTGGCGACCCAGCCGGCGCCGCACTCGCGCAGCAGTACGACGTGGTCCTGAATGGCTGGGAGCTTGGCGGCGGTTCGGTGCGCATCCACGACCGCGCGCTGCTCGAGCGCTCCTTTGCGCTCATGGGCCATTCGCTCGAAGATGCGCGTGGAAAATTCGGCGCCCTCCTCGATGCGTTTGAGTACGGCGCACCGCCACACGGCGGCATTGCGATCGGCGTTGAGCGTTGGGCTGCGCTCCTCGCAAACCAGGTAAACATCCGCGAGGTGATGGCCTTCCCGAAGACGCAGTCTGGGAGCGACCTGATGCTGGAGGCTCCGTCGGAGCCAGATCCAAAGCAGTGGGAGGAGCTCGGCCTCTCCGTTCGCCCTACGAAACGCCCGACCGGCGCCTAACTTTCGCCGCGCTGCTCCCAGGGATCAACGGTGTCGCGGTCTGCGGGCGGCGCATCGTAGTTGAGTCGCGCCGAACCGTTTGATGCGGTGACGGCCGCCTCGTCACCGGTCTCCACAAGTTGCGATGCGCCGTCGCCTGCCACCCCGTCGGGGAGGAGGCGAACTGGCCCAGCCTGACCTTCGTGCGCCGCCGTGAGGAGCGCCGCAGGTGCACGCCCATGCGCGGCGATCAACGTCGTGATCGACTCGGGGTCGATCCCAGCATGCGAGTAGGGGAGAAGGATGATCGCGCTCGTCCCCTGCACCTGGCCGCAGGCGTCGGCGAGGGCCGCCACGGGGTCGTTTGCGGTCGTGCGGCGTGCGGGAGTTGGGGGTTCGGTGCCAGCGGCGAGCCCTGAGACGAGGATCGGATGAGCCCCTCCAGACCAGGCCGCATCCACCAGGCGCGCCAAGGGGCGATCGTCGCCAAGGGTGCCAGTCGTGATGATCAGCGCGGCGACGGTCATGGGGTCAAGTCTACGCATCGGCTCGGCATGCGACAATGCCACGATGGCAGCCTCGAACGCACCCACAGCGAACCTCGTCGCCCAGGACGGCATCCGCACGATCGGCATCGTTGCGCACGTCGACCACGGGAAGACGACGCTCGTCGACAGCCTGTTGCGCCAGAACGGCGCCTTCCGTGCCAACGAGGAGCTCATTGAGCGCGTGATGGATAGCGGCGACCTTGAGCGCGAGAAGGGGATCACCATCCTCGCCAAGGAGACGGCGATCCAGTTCAAGGGGATCCGCGTCGTCATCGTCGACACCCCTGGCCACGCCGACTTCGGTGGCGAGGTGGAGCGAAGCCTCCTCGCCGTCGACGCGGTGCTCCTCCTCGTCGACGCCTCCGAGGGCCCGCTCCCGCAAACACGCTACGTCCTCTCCAAGGCGCTCGCCCGCGGCCTCCCGGTTGTGCTGGTGATCAATAAGATCGACCGCCCCGACGCGCGCGTGAAGGAGGTGATCGACGAGGTGTATGAGCTCTTCCTCGACCTTGGCGCCGACGAGCACCAGATCAACTTCCCGATCGTCTACACCAATGCACGCGCCGGTACGGCAACGCTCGACCTGGCACAGCCGGGGAGCGACCTTGTCCCGCTCCTCGACACGGTGCTCAGCACCGCCCCCGCGCCGATGCATGAGCCGGGCCATCCGCTCCAGGTGCTCGTCACTAACCTCGCGGCCAATGACTTCGTCGGCCGTATTGCGGTCGGACGCATCCGCAACGGCGTGGTGCGCAAGGGGGCCAAGATCGTCATCAAGCGCGACGAGGGCGACATCTCAGGCGTCGTCACGAGCCTCACCCTGCCGATCGGCATCGAGCGCGCCGAGGTACCTGAGGCGGGACCTGGTGAGATCGTTGGGATCGCGGGCCTCGCCGATGTTGAGATCGGTGAGACGATTACGGATCCTGCAGATCCCCGACCACTTGAGCGGCTCCACGTTGATCCGCCAACGCTACAGATGACCTTTGGCGTGAACACGAGCCCAATCGGCGGCAAGGACGGAAAGTTCCTCACCTCGCGCCAACTCAAGGCGCGCCTCGAAAAGGAGGTGCTCGGCAATCCAGCGATTGAGGTGAGCCCTACGGACACTGGTGAAGCCTTCCAGGTGCGCGGACGCGGCGAACTACAGCTCGCAATCCTTGTCGAGCAGATGCGACGCGAAGGGTTTGAACTTGAAGTCTCCCGCCCCGAGGTGCTCCTGCATAAGGGGCCGAACGGCGTCGAGGAGCCATTTGAGCAGCTCACCATTGACGTTCCTGTTGACTTTGTCGGCGTGATCACCGGGATCATGGCGGAGCGCCGTGCGCGCATGGAGAATATCCAGCACGGCGCAGACGGCCGCGCTCGCGTCGACTTCCTCATCCCAACGCGCGGGCTGATCGGCGTGCGCGGTCGCATCCTTACAGAGACGCGCGGTACGGCGCTGATCCATCAGCTGAGCGCCGGCTACAAGCCCTGGGTCGGCGAGATCCCACACCGCACGAACGGCTGCCTCATCTCTGATCGCACCGGCGTCACCACGGGCTACGCCCTCTACGGCATTCAGGAGCGCGGCGAACTCTTCGTCTTGGAGGGGGAGCAGACGTATGAGGGGCAGATCATTGGCGAGAGTGCAAAGCCTGGCGACATGGATGTGAACGCGGTGCGCGAGAAGAAGCTCACGAACATGCGCACCCACTCGCACGATGAGGCGATCCGCCTCACGCCACCGCGCCGCATGGCACTGGAGAATGCGCTGGAGTTCATTGGGCCAGACGAGCTCATTGAGGTGACGCCCTCCGCCCTGCGTTTGCGCAAGCGACTCCTCAACGAGAACGATCGGCGCCGCGAAGCCGGTCGACGTGCCGAGATGCGGGAGGCGGAGAAGAGTTCGTCGTGAGCGCGGGGCGCATCTTCCTTGATAACGCCGCCGGAGCGCCGCTCCACCCTGATGCCGCGGCGCTCATCGCCGAGCTGCATCGCGAGGGGATCGGCAATCCGAATGGTGGGCACGCCGAGGCGCGTCGCGCCCGCGCGGTGCTTGATGCCGCCCGCGCCTCGCTCGCCGAAGATTTCGACGTTGAGCCGCGCACGATCACCTTCACCTCGACCGCCTCAGAGGCGCTCGCCTTGGCGCTCGCGAGTGAACTGCAGAGCGGCGGAACGCTGATCACCAGCGCAGGGGAGCATCGTGGCGCGCGCGCGCTGGCCGCCGCCCACGAGGCGAGCGGCGGCAGGGTTGCGCTGCTCCCGCTCGACGCATCGGGGCGATGGAGCGCCGAGGCGCTTCAGGAGCTCCTCACAGCGACTCGAGCGGACGGCGTGCCGCCCGTGATGCTCCTTGCGCTCGCTTCGGGTGAGGTTGGCGCAGTGCAGCCGTCGCTCACCGCGGTCAACCGCGATAGCGTCGCCGCAGTGCTCGACGGCGTGCAGTTAGACGGCGCGCGTGAGATGCGCTTCGCCGATACCGGGGCAACGCACCTCGCCCTCTCGTCGGCAAAGGTGGGTGGCCCGTTCGGCGTTGCAGGGCTCATCAGCGCAGATCCGCGCCGCATCCGCGCGCTCGTGCCGGGGGGTGGCCAGGAGCGTGGCCGTCGTGGCGGCACCGAGGCGGTCGTGCTCGCGGCGGCGTACGCGCTCGCGCATCGACTCCATCGGCGCTCCTACGCCGCATCCGTCGCCGCAAGCGAGTCGGCCGCACGCGCCTTTGACGCTGCACTCGGCGCACCGGGGGAGATTGGCCTCATTTCGACCGGACCCGATCCACGTACAGCGCAATCCGGTCGCCTTCCGGGGCATCGCTCGTTCGCCGCTGATTGGGTGCTCGGCGACGACCTGGTCGCGGCACTCGATCACGCAGGCGTTGCGGCATCAACCGGCTCTGCGTGCATCAGCGGCTCGCGCGAGGCTTCAGAGGCGCTCCTTGCGATGGGCCTCAGTCGAACCCACGCCGCCGGTGGGTTGCGACTGACGTTCGGTGGCGGAGCGACCGCTGACGACGCGGCTCGTGCAGCCGCTGCGTTGCGCGCGGTTGCGGAACGCATTCGCCAGCATGCGGGGGTAACAGCACGATGAGTATCAACACGTTGAACAGCCGCACCGCTGGTCTCCCTGAAGGCTGGGTCGCCGCCCCAGAGGCGACCGCACCCGAGCGCGTCCTCGTCGCGCTCTCTGGCGGCGTCGACTCCTCTGTTGCTGCAGCGCTCCTTGTTGAGGCCGGCCACGAGGTCGTCGGCGTCTGGATGCGCCTCCACTCGGCGGCAGACCGCGTCGACGGTGGCCGCAAGAGCTGCTGCACCCTCGATGCCGCCGACGATGCGCGGCGCGTTGCCGACGCGCTCAAGATCCCGTTCCACATCTCGAACCTCGAGCAAGAGTTTGCCGATGCAGTGCTCGAGCCGTTCGTCGCTTCGTACCTCTCTGGCGAGACGCCGTCGCCATGTGTCGGCTGCAACACCGCGGTGAAGTTCGGCGCGCTCATGGGTCGTGGTGAGGCGCTCTTCGGCTGCAGCGCCGTCGCCACCGGACATTACGCACGGCGGGCGATGCGCGCGGATGGCGGCGCCTGGCGACTGCGCGCCGCAGTCGATACCGAGAAGGACCAGACCTACTTCTTGCACGGCCTCGACGCTGAAGCGCTGGCGCGCAGCCGATTCCCCCTCGGCGAACGTACGAAGGAGGAGGTCCGGGAGATCGCGCGCTCGCGCGGCCTCGTGACGGCGGAGAAGCCCGAGAGCCAAGAGATCTGCTTCGTACCCGATGGCGACTATCGCTCCCTCTTGCGCGAGCGCGGCTGGAGCGGCGCGGCGGGGGAGATCATCGACGAGTCGGGTGGCGTCGTTGGCGTACATGCTGGGAGTGCTGGATTCACCGTGGGCCAGCGCCGCGGGATCGGCGTGGTCGCCGCCACCCCACGCTATGTGAGCGCGATCGACCCAACGACGAATCGGATCACCATCGGTCGACGCGAGTCGCTCGAACGACGCGAGATCACACTCGAAGAGGTGCGCACCCCCGAAGGGCTGCTGCCGCTCGGGAGCGAGCTGCGGGCGGCGGCGCGTATTCGCCATCGCGGCGAACCGGTGCCAGGGCGCCTGATCGGCGGCGTCAACGGAGCGGCGCAACTGATCCTTGACGCGCCAGTGTGGGCCGCCTCGCCAGGGCAGACGGTTGCCCTCTACGACGGCGAGACACTGGTGGCAGGCGGTCGCATTGCGCGACCCGCGGCCGCGCGGTGAGTCACCGTTGAACGTTTTGATCGAGCCGGCGCCGATCGTCCTCGCGCTCGCCATCATCACTGCAACCATCGTCGGCCGGCTGCTGCGCGCGCGGGCACCGCTCGCGGCGGCGCTCGCCGCGGCAACGGTTGGCGCCGGGCTCGGGGCGCTCGCTGGCGAGAGACTTCCGATCGATCTGCTCCCGATCGGCGGGGTCGCATGGCCAGCCCCCCTCGTCGGGGCGCTCATCGCTGAGCGATTCGCCGCCCGCATCTCCTCAGGCTGGGAGCGTGGCCGCCGCCCCTGATCGCGCCCCTGCTCGCCGCCCTCATCACCGACGCGCGCAACCCCTCGGCTATGCTCATCACGTGAAGCGAGATCCACGGATCCCAACGCTGAGCGCTGATGAGCTGCGCTCCCGCTTCGTTGCCTTCTTCGAGGCTCGAGGCCACGCTGCTGTCCCCTCCGCCTCGCTCGTCCCCGCAGGCGACGCCACCCTGCTCTTTACGAACTCCGGCATGGTGCAGTTCAAGGAGCTCTTCAGTGGCGCGGAGACGCGATCGTATCGGCGCGCTGTCGACTATCAACGCTGCCTGCGCGTGGCGGGGAAGCACAACGACTTCGAGGAGGTCGGCCGTACCCCGCGTCACCACACCCTCTTTGAGATGCTCGGCAGCTGGTCGTTCGGCGACTACTTCAAGCGCGAGGCGATCAACTGGGCGTGGGAGTTCCTCACCAAGGAGGTTGGGATCCCCGCCGAGCGGCTCGCCGCAACGGTCTACACCGACGACAACGAAGCGGCGGAGATTTGGCTCAATGAGATTGGGCTACCCGCGGAACGTCTTGCGCGATGGGGGAACGTCGACCGTGGTGACGACGCGAACTTCTGGCGCATGGCCGAGACCGGTCCGTGCGGCCCCTGCTCCGAGATCCACTTTGATCGCGGCGCGGAACTCTCGTGCGGCGAAGGGTGCGCCCCTGATCACTCCGAGCAGTGCCCACGCTGGCTTGAGGTGTGGAACCTCGTCTTCATGCAGTACGAGCAACACCCCGATGGGCGTCGCACCGAACTCCCCTTTAAGAGCGTCGATACTGGAATGGGACTCGAGCGTCTTGCGAGCGTTAGCCAGCAGGTTCTCTCCAACTACGACACCGATCTCTTCCTGCCGATCCACGCGGCGATCCGCACGATCACCGGCGAAGGGGAGAAGGCGTTCGAAGAGAAGCGATTCAGCTATCAGGTGATCGCGGACCATGCGCGCGCCGTCACCTTCCTCCTCGCCGATGGGGTGCGCCCAGGCAATGAGGGACGCGGCTACGTGTTGCGCCGCATCATTCGTCGCGCGGTGCGCCACGGCCGCCTTCTTGGCGTGCGACGCCCCTTCCTCGCCGATGCTGCGAGCGCCGTGATCGGCACCATGTCCGGCGCGTATCCATACCTCGTTGATGCACGCGATGCGATCCTCGACGCGCTCGCCAAAGAGGAGGCGCAGTTCGCCAAGACGCTCGATGGTGGCTCAGCCCTACTCGCCGAGGCGCTCGCCCCACTCGCGGGGCGCGGCAGCGGTATCGGTCAGCGCGCCGACGAGCTCCCCGATGACGCGCCGCAACTCGATGGTGCGGTCGCCTTCAAGCTGCACGACACCTACGGATTCCCCATTGACCTCACCGTCGAGCTCGCCGCAGAGGCGGGGGTTGCCGTGGACCGCGCTGGATTCGACGCGGAGCTCGCCGAACAGCGACAGCGCAGCCGCGGTGGAAAGAAGGCGGAGCTCGCCGATCATGCCGTGGCAACGGCACGGTACGAGGAGATCCTTCGCCGCGTTGGCGATACAACCTTTGTCGGCTACGAGCGGCTCGTTGAGCGCTCAAAGGTGCTCGCGATCATCGGCGCCGATGGTGAGCTGCAGCGCCTCAACGCTAGCGAGAGCGGCCTCCTCGTCGTCGCGAGCACCCCCTTCTACTCCGAGCGCGGCGGCCAGGTCGGCGATGCTGGTGAGATCTGTGCCGTTGGCGGCAAGGGGGGAGTCCTCGCCACGGTGAGCGATACGCAGCGGCCGGTCGGTGCGATGACGCTGCATAGCGTCGAGGCGCGCGCTGCGATCAGCGTTGGCGACGAGGTCGAGCTCTGCGTCGACGCGAAGCGCCGTGCCGATACGATGCGCAATCACACGGTGACGCACATCTTGCATCGAGCGATCCGCATTGTGGCGGGGCCAGACGCGAAGCAGCGTGGCTCGTTGGTTGACCCTGGCTATCTTCGTTTCGACTACCCACTTGATCGGGCGCTGACGCGCGAAGAGCGCGACGCGGTCGAGGCCGAGGTGCGCCGCGCGATCCGCGAGGATATGCCCGTCGTCGCCGCCGAGATGAGCATGGCCGAGGCGGTTAAGGCCGGTGCCGATGCCTTCTTCGACGAGAAGTACGGCGAAAAGGTGCGAACCATTCGCATGGAGGAGTACTCCCACGAACTCTGCGGCGGCACGCACTGCCGCGCCACCGGGCAGGTCGGCTCCTTTGTGATCACCTCGGAGCGGAGCATCGGCTCTGGGTTGCGTCGCATCGAGGCGCTCTCGGGGGTCGCCGCCGATGCGTACCTACGCGAACAGGCCCACATCGTTGAAGGCGGGATCGAAGCGCTCGGCGTGCAGTCGGCGGCCCAACTCCCAGCGAAGATCGCCGCGCTGCAGACAGAACTTCGCGAGGCGAAGCGCAAGGCGAAGCAGGGTGGTGGCGGCATCGACCTCGCCGCGCTCGTCGCCTCTGCAGTGCAGGGGAGCGATGGCCACGCCGTAATCCTCGCCACGATCGAGGCCGACGACATGGAGGAGTTGAAGGAGATCGCCAAGGGGCTGCGCAAGCGCCTCGGAGCAGGGATCCTCGCCCTGGTGCGCCCCGGCGATGCTGTTGAGATCTTCGTTTCGATCGAGGGGATCGACGCCGGTCCCGACGCTGGAAAGATCGCTGCGGCGGGTGCGGTGGCGATCGGCGGTCGCGGCGGCGGTCGCCCGGCAATGGGTCAGGGGCGCGGCGCCGACGGCTCCGAGCCGCCTGCGGCGATCGCTGCAATGGCCGAGCTCCTCGGAGTGCGTGGCGCAGCCTCGCGCGGGTGAGCATGGGTGAGGCGTCGATGAGTGGTGAGCGACTTCTCGGCATCGATCTCGGCGATGCGCGCATCGGCCTTGCGATCGACGACGGCGCTGGCGATATTCGTGGCCTTGCAACGATGCGACGTGCCGCAAGCATCGACGACGATGTCCGCCGCCTCACCACCATTTGCGCAGAGCAGCGGGCGACACGACTGATCGTTGGGCTGCCGCTCCACAGCGACGGTGCGGCGAGTGAGCAGGGGCGGCGCACCGAGGAGTGGGCGGTGCGCATCTCTGCAGCGCTCGCCCTGCCATGCGAGTTCGTCGATGAGCGCTACTCGTCGCAGCGCGCCGAGGAGCGTGTCGGCCGACTCGGCGGTGGCGCGCGACCACCCGGCCCCGCGCGTCGCGAGGCGCACCGCGCGGCGATCGACCGCGAGGCGGCGCGCTTGATCCTCGAGGACTACCGCGATCCAAGCCTGCGACTCCCGCGACCGGTGGGAGGGGAGCGATGAGGCTCGGCGGGCGCGGCACGCTCATCGTTGGAGTTCTCCTTGCGCTCCTCCTCGCGAGGCTCGCCGCACCGATGATCATCGGCGACGCGCTCATCTCTGCAGGGCTCCGATCGCCCAAGATCCTCTCCCTACCGTTCCTCGGTGACATCGCCGCGGATCGACTCGGCGATCGCATCACGGCTCCCGCTGGCAGCGACACCGCTCTCATCACGGTAGTGATCGACCCAGGGAGCAGCACCGCCTCAATTGCAACACAACTGAAGGGGGCGGGACTCATCGCCGATGAGACCGGCTTCATCGTTGCCGTCTCGCGCGCGGGACTCGACGGGCTGCTCCAGGCTGGGCGCTTCCGCGTCGCCGCGTCAATGACGCCCGTTCAGATCGCTCAGGCGCTGAGCACGCCGTATCACGAGCCAGCGATCGCGGTGGAGCTGCGGCCCGGCCTCCGCATGGAGCAGATCGTCGCGAAGTTGACGACCATTGATCTTCCGTTTGCCGCGAAGGATGTCTATGAGATCCTGCGCAACCCCTCGGCGTCGATCCTTACTGATTATCCGTGGCTCGACCTTCCTGACGGCGCAACGCTCGAGGGGCGACTCGGCTCTGGAGTGATCAACGTGCCGATCTCCACCGACGCCGATGGTTTCGTGCGCATGCTGCTCGATCGCTTTGCGGTGCAGGTCCCCGCCGAGCTGCGCGGTCAGGCGCCTGACGGTCGCAGCTTTGACGACGTGCTAACTCTCGCCTCAATCGTTGAGCGCGAGGCGGCGGTCGACGACGAGCGGCCGCGCATGGCCGGTGTTTACACCTATCGCCTGCAGTTGGGCCAGGGGCTCTACGCCGACCCGTCCATCATTTGGGTCGCCGACTCTGCCGCGCTGCGCAAGTTGCCGATCGATCGCTGGTCGACCTATGAGTTCTGGACCTTCCCTGAGAAGCCGTACAGCGGCCTTATTCCGCCGCGCGTCCCCAAAGATCTCGCCGCCTGGAACACCTTCGTGCGTCGCGGACTGCCCCCCTCGCCGCTCTGCTCGCCGACGCGCGCGTCAATTGAGGCGGCGTTGGCTCCTGACACGTCGCGCAAGGAGCTCTACTTCGTTCTTATCCCCAATTCGGGGGGAAGGCACGACTTCAGTCAGACCCTTGCAGAGCACAACGCGAAGGCGCGTAAGTACGGGTGGCAGTAGCCGCGTGGCGGTAGTCGCTCGCCTCCCACGCCCCGACGACTTTGCGCCGCCACCGACTGCAGCCGACCTCCGTCGCTGGGATGAGGCTGATGCCGCTGCGCTGCCGAAGCGAATCGCGGCGCTGCGCGCACATATGGCGGGGGAGGGGGTCGACGCTCTTCTTCTTACGAGCCATGCCGACGCGCGCTACTTCACGGGGATGCGCTTCGGCCCAAACGACGAACCAACGGCAGGTTCGAGCGGCTGGACTCTGGTAACCGCGGATCGCCTCGCGATCCTTGTCGACTCGCGTTACACGGTGCAGGCGCGCCACGAGGCGCCGCAGGCGGAGGCGATCGACTACGGAAGCGACGCTGGGGCAGCGGTCGGCACCTGGGTGGCGCGCGGCGGGGCGCGGCGACTCGCGCTCGACCCGCACACCATTCGTCACGCCGTTTGGGAGCGGATCGCAGCGACAACGCCAGGTGTTGAGCTGCTCGCTGCGCGCGGCTGGGGGGTGCAGCTGCGCGCCACTAAAGAGGCGGCGGAGATTGAGCGGATTGCCGCCGCATGCGCCGTAGCCGACCGAGCGCTCGCGGGGCTGCTCCCGCAGATTCGCCCAGGTACTACCGAGGCGGCGCTCGCCTGGTCGCTCGAGCGGGCGATGCGCGAGGGGGGCGCAGAGGCGCTCGCCTTTGATGTCGCCGCACTCGCTGGCGGGAACGCCGCACTGCCACACGGCAACCCTGGTGAACGGGCCCTACGGGCAGGAGAGGTGATCCTCTTCGACTTCGGTGCACAGGTCGCTGGCTACAGAAGCGACATGACGCGCACGCTCTTTCTCGGCGAGCCGTCCGCCGAAGATCGCGAGATCTACCTGCGCGTCTTGCGCGGCCAGTCTGCCGCGATCGAACTGTTGCAGGGCGCCATTAGCGATCACGCCACGGCGCTCCCCTCCGGGCGCGCAGCAGACGAGGCGGCGCGCGCCGCGATCGGCAGCGTTGCTGGCGTCTACGATCACGGCCTCGGTCATGGCATCGGCCTGCAGACCCATGAGTCGCCGTCACTCTCGCGCGGTGCCGCCACCGATCCGCTTCCGTCACCCACGGTCTTCAGCGTGGAGCCTGGGATTTATATCGAGGAGCGCATCGGCGTGCGCATCGAAGATCTCGTCGCCGTAGACCTTGCGGCGGGGCGCCTTGAGCGGCTGACCCGCTTCCCATCGGATCCGATCGTCCTCGGCTAGACTTGCGAGGATTCGGGGCCCGAAGGGTCCCACCTGCAAGGAGGCCACATGATCTCGACCGGTGAGCTGAAGAAGGGGGTCGTGATCGAGCTTGAGGGCGACCTCTGGCAGATCCTCGACTATCACCACATCAAGGTGGGGCGTGGCTCCGCGCAGGTGCGGATTAAGTTCCGCAACGTGCGTAAGCAGTCGATCGTCGAGAAGACCTTCCAGGCTGGCGAGAAGTTTCCCCGCGCAAACCTCGAGCGACGCAAGGTGCAGTTCCTCTTCTCCGATGGGAGCGACTTCACCTTCATGGACACGAACAGCTACGACCAGTTCGTGATCACCGCTGCACAGCTCGCCGAGGCGAAGGACTACATCAAGGATGGCCTCGAGCTCGAGCGCATCAGCTACGAGGGGGAGACGCTCGGCGTGGAGCTGCCGATCAACATCGACCTGAAGGTGACCGCCGCTGAGCCAGGGTTCGCCGGCGATACCGCCACTGGCGCGCGCAAGTCGGCGACACTCGAGACCGGCCTCGTGATCCAGGTCCCACTCTTCGTCGAGTCGGGTGACGTGGTCCGCGTCGATACCCGCACCGGCGAGTACCAGACGCGCGTCTGAACCCCCCCGCAGCGCCAGAGGGGGCGCTCTCTGTCTCTGAGGTCGCTGCGCGCATTCGAGCGCGGATCGCTGGAGACGATGAGCTCGTCGACTGCATCGTTGCCGGTGAGGTGCAGAGTTCGCTGCGAAGTGCCGCAGGTCACGACTATGTGACGCTGCGCGATGCCGAGTCGACCCTCGACATCGTGCGCTTCCGTGGTGCCATCCGACCCGGCGAGCAGCCACCCGCGGTCGGCGAGGTGGTGATCGCCCGCGGCCGCGTCGATCTCTACGCGCCGCGTAGCCGCTATCAGCTTGTCGCGAGCAGCATCGTGCCGCTCGGCGGGGCGGGGCTCCTCTCGCGCGAGCTCGAGGCGTTGAAGCGCCGTCTTCAAGAGGAGGGGCTCTTCGACAGCGCGCGCAAGCGCCCAATGCCGGATGCGCCACTGGGGATCGCCATCGTCACCTCGCGCTCTGGTGCGGTGCTGCACGACGTGCTCCGAGTGCTCCGTCGCCGCGCGCCGCTCTCGCGACTCCTCCTTGCGCACGCCGCGGTTCAGGGTGCCGACGCACCGAAGGAGCTCGTCGCTGCGATCGCGCGCATCAACGCACGCGCGCTCACCGAAGAGCGTGCAGGCCGCGGCGATGCCCCTGTGGTGATCCTGCTGGCGCGCGGCGGCGGCTCTGCCGACGACCTGAGCGCCTTTAATAATGAAGAGCTGCTGCGCGCGATCGCGGCGAGTCGGCTCCCCGTGCTCTCCGCCGTTGGACACGAATCCGATGTGACGCTCGCCGATCTGGTTGCCGACGCTCGTGCCGGCACGCCGAGCATCGGCGCGGCGCTCCTCTCGGCGGGCGGCGAAGAGTTGCGCCTTGAGCCGACACGCCTCGTGCGCCAGGGATCGCGTGCGATCGCCGCACGTATTGCTGGAGCCATCGCGGCCGCCTCCGCGGAGCGCCGCTCCCTCGCCCGCGTCTCGCCGCTCCTTCGCCTCGCGCGTGAGGGGGAGCGACTCGCCCTTCTCGCCGACGACCTCGCCGCGGCGCTCCGCCGCAGCCTCCGCTCCGCCGCCGCCACGCTTCGCCAGGGAGAGCTCCTCATCTCGGCGCTCTCGCCGTACGGCATCCTTGCCCGCGGGTATGCGATCGTTGAGGGGAGCGACGGGCGCAGCGTGCGCTCCTGGCGCTCCGCGCCGAAGGGGGCGATGATCCAGGTCCGGCTCGCCGAGGGGCGACTGGCCGCCACGGTGGTCGAATCGGCAGCAGAGCGACGCAAGGAGAGGGGGGAGTAGTGGTAGCGAAGCGCAAGGCACCGAGCGGAGCGAAGCGCGCGGCACGCGCCCCTCAAGCCGGCACCGGGCCGCTCCCCGACGATTTTGAGGCGGCGATGATTGAGCTGCGCGCGATCGTTGAGGCGCTCGAGGCCGATGATGGTGGGCTCGAGTCGGCCGTCGCGCACTACGAGCGCGGCGTCGCCGTGCAGCGGCGAGCCGAAGAGCTGCTCGCCGCGGCGCGCCTGCGCGTCGAGGAGCTGCTCCCCAGCGGAGCGGTCTCGCCACTCGACAGCGATGATGATGAGAGCGACGACGAAGATGACGACGAGGAGGCGTGATGGCTGACGACGGGATTGCCCTTCGCGCTGTAGGGAGTGAGTCGCTCCTCGCCAACCTTGCCGGCCCCGCCGACCTGAAGGGGCTGAGCGCCGCGCAGCTCGACCAACTCGCCGAAGAGATTCGTCACGCGATGGTCGCCACCACGGCGGTTACCGGTGGCCATCTCGGCCCAAGCCTCGGTGTGGTCGAGCTCACGATTGCACTGCACCGCGTGATGAACTCACCGGTCGATCGCATCGTCTTTGACACCGGTCACCAAGCGTACCCACACAAGCTGCTCACCGGTCGACTCGCGCGATTCGGCAGCCTGCGACAACTTGGTGGCATCGGCGGATTCCCTCGGCGCTCTGAGTCACCACACGACGTCTTTGACGGCGGCCACGCGGGTACCGGCATCTCCATTGGACAGGGGATCGCCCTCGCGCGCGATGTCCGCTCGGGCGACGAGCGTGTTGCGGTGGTCGTTGGCGACGCAGCACTCATGAGCGGGCTCAGCCTCGAGGCGCTCAACGATATTGGCCATCGTGGAACGCGCATGCTGATCGTGCTGAACGACAATGAGATGTCGATCTCGCCGACCGTTGGGGCGATCTCGACCTACCTCTCCAAGGTGAAGCTCTCGAGCGGCTGGCGCGGCAGCAAGGGTGCCTACGATCGCGTGGTCGGCTCCATTCCGCTTGTGGGCGGATTCGCGCTGCGCCTCTCAAAGAGCCTACGACGCTCCGTGGTGAGCTTCGCGCAGGAGCCGGGTCGACTCTTTGAAGATCTCGGCATCACCTACGTGGGCGTCCTTGATGGTCACAACCGCGCAGCGCTTGAGGAGGCGTTCGAAGCCTCGTTCGCGATGCCTGGCCCCGTGATCGTGCATGTGCGCACCCAGAAGGGTCGCGGCTATCGACCCGCCGAGGCCGACCCTGTGACCTATCACGGTGCTGCGCTCCCGAAGATCGAGATTGAGACGGACAGCTACGGGAAGCGCGGGTCGGATCCTGTACCGCCGACACCGAAGAAGGCGAACTACACCTCGTTCTTCGCCGCAGAGGTGGTCGCCGCCGCGAAAGACGATCGACGTATCGTCGCGATCACCGCTGGTATGCCGACCGGGACTGGCCTTGACACATTTGCCGCCGCGTACCCAGATCGCTTCTACGACGTCGGGATCGCCGAGCAGCACGCGGTGGCTGCGGCGACAGGGATTGCGATGGGTGGCGGACGCCCAGTGGTTGCGATCTACTCAACCTTCCTGCAGCGCGCCTGGGACCAAATCGTTCATGACGTTTGTCAGAACGACCAGCCGGTGCTCATCGGCGTCGATCGCGCTGGATTGGTCGGCGAAGATGGCACGAGCCACCAGGGGATGTTCACCCTCCCTGCGCACCGCCAGATCCCGCGACTGATCATCGCCTCGCCCGCCGACGAGCAGCAGCTCCGCGCTCTGGTGCGCACCGCGCTGGCGCAGGATCACCCGTTCACGATTCACTACCCGCGCGACGCGGCGCAGGGGGTTCCGCCGCGTGAGCCAGTACCGCTTCCAATCGGTCGCTCCGAGGTGCTCGCTGAGGGGAGCGATGTTGTGATCGCGGCCTTCGGGCCGATCATCCATCGCGCACTCGCCGTCGCTGAGCGCCTGCGCGCCAGCGGCATGAGCGTTGGCGTGGTGAACGCGATCTGGGCGAAGCCGCTCGATGATGCACTTTTCCGCAAACTCGGCCGGAGCAGCAAGCTCCTCGTGACCCTCGAGGAGAGCGTCGTCTCTGGCGGATTCGGTGGCGCGGTGCTCGAGTCGCTCGCCGCAGACGAGGCGGCGGGTGGCGTCCCCGTGACCGCGCGCCTCCTTACCGTCGGCATTCCAGCAGGGAGCTTCGTCGACCACGGAAGCGTCAGTGACCTGCGTACGCTGATCGGCCTTGATGACGCTGGGATCGAGCGCCAGATTCGCGCCGCCTGGGAGGCGCGCCCCCGCTCCTGAGCCCACGCTAGTACGGCGCCGAGCGGCGCCGCTGTGCGATGATGCACACATGCGGCGCTTCGGCTTCGTCTACAACCCAACCAACGACCTCGCGCAAGAGGCGTGGGATCAGGCCGCGGGCTGGTGCTCGGCAAACGGCGTCGCATCGTGGGGCTATGCCGCCGAAGATTCCGTGGCGATCGCCGCCGCGCTCCCCGGAAGCGAGATTCTCATCTCCCTCGGCGGCGATGGAACCTTCTTGCGCGCCGCCGCCGCAGTGGCTGGCACCGCGATCCCGATCCTCGGCATCAACCTCGGCAAGGTCGGCTTCCTTGCTCGCGCTGAATCGTTTCAACTCGTTGAAGCCCTCAACGCCATCCTGGCGGGTCGCTGGTCGCAGCAGGAGCGCATGGCGCTCGCCGCTGAGGTGGTCCGCGTCAGTGGCGAGCGTGAACAGCTCAACGCGCTGAACGACGTGGTCGTGGCCCGCGGCGCACTCCCGCGCGTGCTGAGACTCGACGTAGCGATCGGCGATTCGCACCTTGGCACCTACGTTGCCGATGGGGTCATCGTCGCCTCGCCAACCGGATCGACTGGATATTCGTTCTCGGCGGGCGGGCCGATCCTTGACCCGATTAGCCGCAACCTGGTCGTGACGCCGATCGCCGCCTACCTAGCAACGCTGCGCTCGGTCGTCGTCTCGCCGACGCAGAGCGTCACCTGCACCGTGGTCGCAGGGGAGGAGGCGGTGATCTCCGTCGACGGATGGATCGACGAGCCGCTCGCCGTCGGCGATCGTGTCACCGTCTCGGCCGCCAAGAGCCCCATTCAATTCGCTGAGCTGCACGGCATCGCCCCCTTCTGGGATCTCGTGCGCCAGAAGGTCGACCTCCTTCCACGGTGAGCCCGCGCGCAGCGACGGGGTCGCAGGTTCGCGAGCTCGGCGTCGCCGGCCTCGCGATCATCGATTCGATTCGTCTCGAGCTTGGCTCTGGCCTCACAGTGTTGACCGGAGAGACGGGGGCGGGGAAGAGCCTCCTCGTCGATGCGCTTGCCCTTGCGCGCGGCGCGCGCGCAGATTCTGGTGCGGTGCGGAGTGGCGCCGAGCGGCTGCGCGTGGACCTTCTCATCTCTGGCGCTGACGGGGAGCAGATCGTCGTTCGAGAGGTTCACGCCGAAGGTCGCTCCGTGGCGCGTATCGACGATGAGCTGGTGACGATCGCGCGGCTCGCCAGCGAGATCGGTGCGCGAATTGAGATCCACGGCCAGCATGACCAGCAGCGGCTCGGCGACCCTTCACGACAGCGTGATCTGCTCGATCGCTGGTCCAAGAGCGTTGACCTTCGCGCGAGCGTTGCAACACTCATCGACGAGCGAAGCGCGATCGTTGCAGAGATCGAATCGCTCGGCGGCGACGATGCGCGCCGCGAGGCGCTCCTTGAGGTGGCGCGAGCCGAGCGCGATGACCTCCGCGATGCGGCGATTGAACCCGGCGAGGGGGAGCGGCTGCGCGACGAGCTGAAGCGCGCTGCAAACGTCGGCCGTGTCGAAGAGCTGAACGGCGAGATCGCCGCGCTCCTCGACGGCGACAACGATGCGTTGCGTGCACGCTCTACCAGCCTCGACCGCGCCGCGCGCGAGGCGGCGAAGCTGGACCCGTCGCTCGCTGCGCTCGCCGAACGTATCGCGGCGCTGGCGATTGAGGTCGACGACCTCGCCCGTGATGTCGCGCGCGGTGGCGGGAGCGAAGCGCCGTCGCGCCCGATCGCTGAGATCGAGGAGCGACTCGGCCTGATCCTTTCACTTGAGCGACGCTTCCGGTGCGACGAGGCGGGCCTTGCCGTCGCGCTCGAGCGTGCCGAACTTGAGGTAGCGCGACTTGAGGGGGCAACCGTGCGCCGCGCGGAGCTGGCGGCGCTGCTCGCCGCGCTGCAAGCCAAGATCGGCGCTGCGGCGACTGAGTTGCGCGCCGCTCGCCGCGCGGGGGCGAAGACCCTCACCGTGGCGGTGAATCGCGCCCTCGAGGCGCTCGACCTTCCGCCCACCTTTGCGATCGACCTGGTGCCGCGATCGGGCGGCGAGGGTGATCCACTCGTTGAGAAGGCCCCGTGCGCGGTAGACCGCAGCGGCGGTGATGATGTTGCCTATATGTTTGCTCCGAACGCTGGAGAGCCTGCTGGCCCGATCGCCAAGATCGCATCGGGTGGTGAGCTGAGTCGCGTCTCGCTCGCCCTTGAGGAGGCGCTGAGCGATGCAAGCGAGAGTCGCACCCTGGTCTTCGACGAGATCGATGCTGGCCTTGGCGGCAGGGCTGGGGAGTCGCTCGGCAAGAGCCTGCGACGCATCGCCCAGCAGCACCAGGTCCTCTGCGTCACGCACCTCCCCCAGGTCGCGGCACAGGCCGATGCGCACCTGCACGTATCAAAGCGCGAGAGCGGCGGGCGCACCATCACCGAGGTGCGAGCGCTCAGCGATGCAGAGCGGGTCGACGAACTCGCAGCGATGCTCGCCGGCGAGGGGGCGGGGAGCGGCGCGCAGGCAGCCGCAGAGGAGCTGCTCACCAACGCCCGTCGCAGCAAGCGGTGAGTCGGGGAGTCGGGACCAGCCAAATCGAGCGACTGATCGAGTCGTGCATTCTCTATTTGAGCGTCGAGCGGAACCTTTCGCCGCGCACCCTTGCCGCATACCGCGGCGACTATCTCGCCTTTGCCGCATCGCTCCGCTCTCCCGACGAGTGGAAGGATGGCGCCGGGCCGGCCCAGCGTTGGATCGCTGGCTCTGGAACCGCCCTCTCGACACGACGCCGGCGCGCAGCGGCGCTGCGCATCTTCTATCGCTTCGCTGAAGGGGAGGGGGCGATCCCGCGCTCAATCAGCGACGAGATCGACCTGCCGCGCGCGCGGCGTCGCCTCCCTGCGGTGTTGCGCCCAGAGGGGATCGATCAACTTCTCGAAGCACTTGCAACACCGAGCGACGAGACGCCACTTGCGCGTGCCGATGCCGCTCGCGCCCGTGCGCTCGGCGAGCTGCTCTACGGCTCTGGTGGGCGCGTGAGTGAGATCGTGGCGCTCGACCTCGACGCGATTGACCTTGGCGATGGATCGGTGCGTCTTTATGGCAAGGGGCGACGCGAGCGGCTCGTGCCGATCGGCGAGCCGGCGGTTGACGCGGTGCGCGCCTATATCAACGGCGGACGCGCGGTCCATAAAGAGACGCGCGGTCGCGGCCGAGGGAGCGCCGGCGAGCCTGACGAGCGCGCCCTTCTTTTAGCGACGGGTGGCGCGCGCCTCCGTCGCGAGGCGGCCTGGACGATCATTCGTGTCGCAGCCGAGCGCGCGGGGCTCGGCGCGGAGATCCATCCGCACACCCTCCGCCACTCCTTCGCCACACATCTCCTCGACGGTGGTGCTGACCTGCGCGTGGTTCAGGAGCTGCTCGGCCACGCCGACATTGCCACCACCCAGCTCTACACCCACCTGCTCGGCTCACACGTGCGCGACGCCTATCGAAAGGCCCACCCGCGGGCGTAGGCGGTCGCCCCCCTCGCGAGGCGGTAGGATCTCGGTGTGAGCACCGCGCACCGCGTCACCCAGGTCGCAGCGCACCTCGCCGCTGTAGCGCGCGAGTGGCTTCTTGCCCCCCTTGGTGCCGCACCCGCCGGCGCGGCTGGTGGACAACGGCTCGTTGACCTTGGCGCCAACCGTGCACTGCGCGACCTTTATGCCCGCTCCCACCCGGCAGACCGCGCCGCCGCAACGCGTCTGGCGGCGGCACTTCGACGTGCCGGCGGAGATGCCGACGAAGAGATCGCCGCGCTGCTTCACGACACGGCGAAGGGGCGAACCGGACTACTTGCGCGCATCGTTCACGTGCTCGAGGGATCGCCACATGGGGGAGCCGCACGCGGCCCGCTCGGTGCGCAACGCCAACGGCTGCGCGAACATGCCACACGTGTTGTGACGATCGCACGCGGAGCGGGCGCTTCACCACGTAGCGTCGCCATTCTCACCGACCTTGCGGAGCTTGAGGCGAACGGCGTAGTTCGCCTCGCCGGCGACGGTGCAGCGGCGCGACTCTTTCTGCTCGACAGTGGCGGTCGCGCATGACGCGCGGCGTACTTGCAGAGGGGTTCGAGCTACCAGACCCGGCGCAGGTTGACATTGAGTCGGTGACCTTCCGTCGCGAACAGGGTGGGCTCTTCGGTCGATCGCGCTCGTATGTCGCACTCGGAGAGTTCAGTGGCCCGTATGGGCTCCTCCTCGCACTGATCGAACGCGACGAGCTCGATATCCGTCGCGTCTCACTCGCCACCTTCGCCGATGAGTTCCTTCGCTACTTCGCCGAGATCCCCGACGATCGACTTGAGACGCTCTCCTCGTTCGTTGCGGTCGCCGCACAACTCATCGTCTTGAAGAGCCGCTCACTTCTGCCGCGGCCGATCAGCGTGCTGAGTGGCGAGGCGGTCGACGTTGACGGCGAGGAGGAGGGGATCGACCTTCGCGCACGCCTGCTCCGCTATCGCGTCTTCCGCGACGCCTCACTTGCGCTCGGCACACGCCTCGCGATGCCGCTCTGGCACCGCGAACCGCCGACGCGACAGCTGCCACAGCCGAAGTCGCCAAAGGTGGAGCTCACCCCCGTCGTCTCCGATCCGCGCCGCCTGGTGCGCGCGATGATCCGCATCGCCGCGCGCCGCAAGCCGCTCGCATCGCTGGCGCTTGCCCCGGTCGGCCTCAAGGTTTCAATCGGTGATCGGCTCAGCGCGATCCGGGACGCCGTGCGTGGCGCTGGTCTCTTTGGGGTCGAACTTGACTCGCTCCTTGGTGATCGCACCGATCGCTCCTTTATCGCGGTAACCTTCCTCGCACTGCTCGAGCTCTCGAAGCGACGCGAGGTTGAGGTGACCCAGGAGACCATCTGGGGGCCAATTCTCATTAGGGGAGGTACGCAAGCATGAGTGAGGCGAAGGCGAAGGGGCGAGCCGAGGCCGTGCCCGCTGACGCCCCGCCACGCCCCGCCACCGCCGCAGATCTCGAGGCGCTCCTCTTCGTCGTTGATCGACCGTTGACGCGTCGCGAGGCGGCAAAGCTGCTCGGCGCCGAGAAGGCGCACTTTGATCGACTCGTGCGCGATCTTGGGGCGAGCCTCGCTGAGCGCGGCATCGTGCTCGTCGAGCATGGTGACGAGTTGCAGCTTGCGAGCGGGCCGGATCAGGCGCGCGCCGTGCTCGCCTGGGTTGGCGCTGGCGGCTCCGACATGACCGCCGCGCCGCTCGAGACGCTCGCAATCATCGCCTATCGCCAGCCGATCACGAAGGGTGGCGTTGAAGAGATTCGCGGCGTCGACGCCGACTACGCACTGCGCGTGCTGCTGGAGCGCGGCCTCATTGAGGAGGCGGGGCGCATGGAGACGCCAGGGCGACCGATTCGCTATGCGACGACGCTCGAGTTCCTGCGCCGATTCGGATTACCAACGATCACAGCGCTGCCGCCGCTCGAAGGTGACGCCGAGGCGCTCCTCTCACTCGAACTGAAGAGCGAATCTGCTGCGGGCGCTGCAAACGACGCCGAGAGTGATGCGCCGGCCGACGACAGAGGTCCATCAACCCCCGCCGATGAGGCGTCCGCCACTGACTGAGCTCGTTCGTGTCAACGTGCTGATCGCCGAGCGGTCTGGACTCTCGCGACGAGGGGCCGACGCAGCGATTGCCGAGGGTCGCGTCACCTCAAGCGGTCGCTCGGTGGTGATCGGTGAGCGGCTCGAACCAGCCGTCGCACTTGAGCTCGACGGAAAGGCGCTGGTCGCCGCGGCGCGCGCAGCGCTCAACGGCGATGACCCACTTGGTGGCGTTCGACTCCTCGCCTGGAACAAGCCACCCGGGGTGACGACGACGCATAGCGATCCGCACGCCGTGATCACCCTGCCGCAGGCACTCGCTGGTCAACTTGGCGCAGATGCCGCGCGCATCCTTTCCATCGGACGACTCGATCGCGAGAGCGAGGGGCTGCTCCTTCTTACGCCAGAACGTCGCATCGTCTCGCGCCTCGCGCATCCGCGCGCCGGACTTCGACGCGGCTACGCGGCGCTCACCTCGGTGCCGCTCGGCGAAGCAGAGCGCACGCGACTCCTCGCCGGAATTCGTCTCACCGACGGCTGGGCGCGCGCCGTCGAGGCGCGGCCGCTGCGACCCGACGAAGCGGCAGAGATTCGGCCACGCGGGCCGGTGCAGCCGCACCCCGCCTGCTGGAGCTTCATTGCGATCGCCGAAGGGCGTCATCACGAGGTGCGGCGCATGTACGGCGCGATCGAGCGCCCGGTGAATCGCCTCGTGCGCATCGCCTACGGGCCGGTGCGACTCGGCTCACTCGACGTTGGCGCGCTCCGTGAAGTATCGGATAGCGAGCGCGCTGAACTCGGCGCGCTCCTCGCCGCCGCGCCGACACAGGCCGGCGCCTAGCGTGGTCACGATGAAGCTCGGGATCGCAATCGCGATCGCGAGCGCGCAATGACGGGGGCGGCGTGACGCGTCTCGCCATTGACGGACCCGCATCGAGCGGCAAGAGCAGCGTCGGCGGTCGCGTCGCCGCTGCGCTCGGTTACGGGTTCCTAGATACGGGCTTGCTCTATCGCGCCGTGACGCGCGCGGCGCTGAACCAGCACCTTGTATCGGCCCCAACCGCAGCGGTGGTGAAGAGCGTCGCGCCACAACTCGAGAAGATCGCCCAGATCGTTGACGCGGAGCTGCTCGAAGGGGGTGCGGCGATCGTGATTGACGGGAGAAGCTACGCCGCCGCTGAACTGGAGTCAGCCGAGGTCGAGGCGCTCGTGCCGCTCGTCGCAGCCCTCCCCGAGGTGCGCGACGCGCTGCGTGGCGTGCAGCGACGGATTGCGGGTCGCGGCAGAGCGGTGCTCGCTGGACGCGACATTGGCACCGTCGTCCTCCCCGACGCGCCGCACAAGTTCTTCCTCGACGCCTCGGCAGAGGCACGCGCCCTGCGTCGCGCGCTGCAGCGTGGTCACGCTCAGGGTTCTACGGAGCATGCGCAGATCCTTGCGGCGCTGATCGATCGCGATCGCGAGGATCGCGGGCGCGCCGTTGCCCCACTGCGCGCCGCCGAGGACGCGATCACGATCGTCACCGACACTCTCACCCTCGACGAGGTGGTGGCGAAGATCGTTGGAGCGGTGCAGCGCTAGTGGCTGCGACGGGCGGGCGCGGTCAGGTAGAGCGCGTCCCGTTGGGGATGCGCTGCTCGGAGATCTTCGGCGCATGGATCCTTCGTCGACTCGCGCAGCGGGTCGAGGTCGTCGGGCTCGAGCATGTGCCGTCGAGCGGCGCGGCGATCCTTGCCGGGAATCACATCTCTTGGGTGGATCCCGTCTTTCTCGCCTGCTGGCTCACGCCGGCAACCGGACGCCCGCTCAACTGGATGGGGAAGGCAGAGGCGATGCGCTGGCCGCTCGTCGGGCAGTTCTTGCGCATCAATGGCGTCTTCGGCGTACGTCGCGGCGCCGCCGACCTTGAGGCGTTCCGTCTCGCTGAGCGAATCCTCGCCGAGGGGCACCTCCTCGGGATCTACCCCGAGGGGACGCGCAGTCGCGATGGACGACTCGGCGCGTTTCGCGATGGCGCGGCACTCCTTGCACTGCGCAGCGGCGTGCCAGTTCTCCCCGTCGCCGTGAGTGGCACGCACCACCTGTGGCGTCGTGGCAGCATTCTCCCTCGAAGGGTGGCGCAGATTCGCCTTGTGATCGGCGCCCCGCTCCACCTTGAACGCGGCGAGGGGCGCGGCGCGGTCCAGCATGCCGCAGAGCAGATTCGCGCGGCGGTCGCCGCACTGCTTCCCCCGGAGCACCTCCCCGCACCCTGAGTTGCACGAGGGGACCACGCCCCAATCGGTCGCTCACCCCTGAGTAAGGGATAATCGCCCCCATGGGAAGCGTTGAGAGGATCAGCATCGCGAAGCGTACGGGCTTCTGCTATGGCGTGCGCGAGGCGATCGACAAGGCGAAGCTCGCCAACGCCGACGGAAAGTCGACCCACACCCTCGGGCAGGTCGTGCACAACGAGGGGGTGATCGCCGACCTTCGACAGCACGGGATCGAGAGCGTCGACTCGCTCGACGACGTGGCGACCGGCGCCGCCGTGGTGATCCGCGCGCATGGCGTAAAGCCCGAGGTGCTCAATCGCGCCGCCGAGCGCGGCCTTGAGGTGATCGACGGCACCTGCACCTGGGTCGTACAAGAGCAGCGTGAACTGCAACGCCTCGTTGCCGATGGCTACGAGATCGTGCTCCTCGGCACGCCGCATCACCCCGAGGTGGTTGGACTCCTCGGCTTCGCCCCCGATGCGATCCTCGTCGACGAGGAGGAGGATTGGATCAAGATCCCACGCCGCAAGCGCATGGCGCTGATCACACAATCAACACAGCCACCGTGGAAGTTCGAGAAGCTCGCCGCCTTCATGGTCGGCCGCTGCCACGAGCTGAAGGTGCTCAACACTGTCTGTCCGGTGACGATTCGACGCCAAGAGGACACCCTCGAGACGGCACGTCTCGTCGACCTCATGATCGTCGTCGGCGGGAGTCGTAGCGCCAACACCAAGGAGTTGACGAGGCTCTGTGAGATCGTTGGAACCCGCGCCATTCAAATCGAGTCAGTGCGCGACCTGAACGACCCCGCCGCGTTCGCTGGGGCAACGCACGTCGGGGTCACCGGCGGCACGAGCACGCCGATCGAGGACCTTGAGCGGGTCGCGCGTCGCGTCGCCGAGCTCGGCGGGACCGCTGATGTGGCTGCGCGCGCAGCTGCAATTGCGCACGAGGCGCTCGCCGCAGCCGCAACTCCGCAGTACCGCACCAGCTCGCTCGAAGCGACCCCCGCGCGATGAGCGAGGTCGCGACCGTGGTGCGTCGCCTTCCACTCGTCGCCCTTGTCGGCCGCCCAAACGTAGGTAAGAGCACCCTCTTCAACCGCATCGTCGGATCGCGTCGCGCTGTAGTAGAGGATCAGGCAGGGACCACGCGCGACCGCCTCATCGCTGAGGCCGAATGGTCGGGGGAGCGCTTCCGCATCGTTGACACCGGTGGGGTGCAGCCGGCGAGCGGCGACGTGATCGACATCGCCGTACAAGATCAGGCGCGCATCGCCGTGGCGAGCGCCGACCTGATCATCCTCGTCGTTGATGCCGCCTCAGGACCGAACCCCGCTGACGCCGAGGTCGCGCAACTCATCCGCCGAAGCGGTAAGCCGATCATCGTTGCCGCGAATAAGGCCGATACCCTCGCTCGCGAGCGTGGCAGTTACGAGTTCGCGCAACTCGGCTTTGAGGAGATCCTTCCAGTGAGCGCGCAGCACGGCATCGGCTCTGGCGAGCTGCTCGACGCCATCCTTGCGCGCCTGCACGAGCTGCCACCCCTCGACGAGATCGCACCACCGAGCGATGAGGTGACCGTTGCGATCGTGGGACGACCGAACGTCGGCAAGTCGAGCCTGCTGAATCAACTTGTCGGCGAGGAGCGCACAGTGGTGAGCGACGTTCCGGGGACGACGCGCGACGCCATTGATGAAGAGCTTGATCACGCTGGTCGGCGCATCGTACTGGTCGATACTGCGGGCATTCGTCGTCGCGGCAAGGTGGCGGCAGGACCCGCCGCCGAGAAGTGGGCGACGGTGCGATCGGCGCAGGCGCTTGAGCGCGCCGATGTTGCGCTGCTACTCATTGACGCGACAACGGGGATCCAGGCGCAAGACTTACACATCGCCGGCGCCGTGATTGAGGAGGGGAAGGGACTTGTCCTGGTGTTGAACAAATGGGACCTCGTCGAAAAAGACGGCCATACCTTTCCGGAGTACGAGGCGCGGATTCGGCGCCATGCGCCATTCCTGAACTTCGCGCCGCTCGTCTCGATCTCCGCCACCACCGGCCTCCGCGCGAAGAAGGTGCTCGACGCTGCGGTCGCCGCTGCAGACGCGCGTCGCCTGCGCATTCCTACCGGCGCGCTGAACCGCCTCATCGCCGAGGCGGTCGCACGCCAGGAGCCATCGCACAGCGGATCAAAGCGTCCGAAGATCCTCTATGCCACACAGGGCGCTACGCCACCGCCAACCATCGTGCTCTTCGCACGCAACGCCGAACAGGTGCACTTCACCTGGCAGCGCTTCCTGGAGAACCAGTTGCGTGAGCGCTACCCGCTCGAAGGAACGCCGATCCGCGTCGTAGTGCGTGAGCGCTCCGCCGAAGAGGGGCGAGAGCGTGGCCGCGCTGGAGAGCGGCGGCGATGATCCGCATCGTAGGCGCCGGCGCCTGGGGCACCGCACTCGCCGTGCTCTGGTCCCACGGCGAGAGCGACCAGGCGGCGCACGAGCCCATTGAGCTGGTCGCGCGTGGCACGGCCGAAGCCGAGGCAATTCGTACCGCGCATCGCAACGAGCGTCGACTGCGCGGTGTCGACGTGCCGTCATCCATCACCATTCGCTCGCTCGACGATCAACTCGCCCCAGCGGGCCCCGATGACCTCGTCGTCGTTGCGGTCCCCTCTGACTCGATTGCAGCGACGCTGCAACGCATCAGCCTCGGCGACGCGCCACTCCTGCTTGTGAGCAAGGGGCTCAGCGCGGCGGGGGAGCGCCCCTCTGAGGCCGCGCTCGCTGCAGGCATCAACACCCAGCGCATCGCACTCCTCTCTGGGCCGAACCTTGCCGGCGAGATCGCCGCAGCCATGCCCGCCGCCGCGGTGCTCGCCGGGCCACTGCCCTTGGTCGAGGCGCTCCAGCTGCGCCTCGCGCGACCAACGCTGCGCCTCTACGTGACCGACGACGTGGTCGGTGTTGAGGTGGCAGGCGCCATGAAGAACGTGATCGCCATCGCTGTGAGCGCGGTGCGCGCCCTCGGCTACGGCGAGAACGCGGCCGCGGCGCTCCTCTCACGCGGTGTCGCCGAGATGGTTCGTCTCACTGAAGCGTGCGGTGGACGCGGCGAAACTGCGTGCGGTCTCGCCGGCGTTGGCGACCTGGTCCTCACCGCGTCAAACACCGGCTCGCGCAACGCGCGCTTCGGCGCGCTCCTCGCATCGGGCGAGAGCGTTGCTGCGGCCGTCGCAACGATCGGCGCAACCATTGAAGGGATCCCGACCGCACACGGCGCGCTCGCCCTCGCCGCGCGCCTCGGCGTCGAGCTGCCGATCACCGCGGCGGTCGTCTCGGTGCTTGAACATGGCACCCCCGTTGCCGCCATCGCCAAGGGCCTCCTTGGCCGCAGCCCCGCTCGTGAGTGGCGTTAGGGAGTCCCTAAGGGGCTGGTAGACTCCCGATCCGACCCTTGGGTCGGCGTCGGGGCGTAGCGCAGCTTGGTAGCGCGCTTGCATGGGGTGCAAGAGGTCGCAGGTTCGAATCCTGTCGCCCCGACCACAACTTCTGCACCGCACAACGTCCTCGGTTCCGCGCGCTACGCTTAGCGAAGGAGGTCACATGCCAGCGATTGAGCAGCTCACGCGGATCGAGCCGGTGCACTTGGCACGGCTGCAGGCGCACGGCCTCTTCACGACGGGGCTGCTGCTCGAGCGCACTGAGACGCCGACGCGGCGCCAGACGCTCGCCGACCAGACCGATGCGAGCCCGGCCGATGTGGCGGAGTGGCGCGATGAGGCGCTCCTTTTGAACCTTGCTTTCTTTGGCCCCACGGAACACGAGCTGCTCGCGCAGATCGGCATCACGGGGGTGACGGCGCTCGCGGCCACAGCGTGGGAGGCGTTCGAGTCGGCGGTGCTGCGCGCCGCGACCGATCTTCACTACGCAGTTCCTGACCGCCTTGCAGTGCGCTCGTGGTGGGAGCAGGGCCAGGTCCTCGTCGAGGCGTGATCGCCGTTCGGGGGGCACTCGTGCGGCTTCTCTTCGCGGCGGCGGTCGCAGCGCTCCTCCTCGCCGCTGCAGTTCTCATCTTTTTACTGCCACCAGTCGTGCACCTGTTGCTTGATCTGAGCGGCGCGCCTGCCGTGCTCGGCAGCGATGCGGCCACCGCCCATCAGCTCTCCGATGCGCTCGTGTTCGACCTGCTGCGCGGCGGTGATTTTGGCGTGCCGTACAACGGCGAGGCGCTGCTCAGCGCCGCTGAGCGAAGCCACCTCGTCGATGTCGGTGCGCTGCTTCGCGCGGTGATTGCAATTGGACTGCTGGGGGGCGTGCTCCTCGTTACGACGATCCTGCGCTCCGGCGGCACGGCAACGGGGGCTGGGCGGTTGCGGTTAGGGGAGGCCCTTCGCGATGGTGCGCTGCTCCTCGCGGGCGCTGCCGCGGCTGCGGGCCTCGCCTTTACGGTGGCGTTTGAGGCGACCTTCACCCTCTTTCATGGGCTCCTCTTTGCGGCCGGCACCTGGACGTTTAACCCCGCGACCGATCGGCTCGTGCTGCTCTACCCCGACGCCTTTTGGATTGCTGCGGCGCTCGCCTTTTGCGTCGCCCTCGTTGGCGCCGGTTGCGCTGCGTTCGTGATCGGTCGCAGGTTCGTTGCCCCACGACGATGATGCGCCTCGACGAGCTCCTCGCCGAGATCCTCGGTACTGCTGCCGCACTCCCTGCTGAGGATGTGGAGTGGCGGGAGGCGACGGTTGGTGCGCTCCTCGGCCGACACCTCGCCGCACCGATCAGCGCCGCGTTTGATCTGCCGCGCGTCGACGTATCGGCGATGGACGGCTGGGCGGTGCGTAGTGGCGACCTCGCCGCAGCCACCGCGGCGAACCCTGTGGTGCTGAAGGTGATCGGCGATGCTGCTGCGGGCCGCAGCGGCGCGGAGTTGGTGCTTGCTCCCGGAGATTGCGTGCGCATCGCCACAGGTGCGCCGATGCCGCAGGGCGCCGACGCCGTGGTGGTGGTCGAGGCGACGAGCCTTGGTGATCCGCGGGGCGGCGCGCCGCTGCTTGAGCGATCGCCTGCTGGACTACCTGCGGACGTTTGGTTCACGGCCCCCGCGCGAGCTGGCGCAGCAATCCGCCGCCGCGGTGAAGATGTACGTACTGGTGCGCAGCTACTTGGCGAAGGTGCAGAGCTTGATCCTGCAGCGATTGGGGTGCTGGCGGGGAGTGGCGCGGCGCGCTGTACCTTGCGCCGACGCCCACGGGTCGTGATCCTCTCTAGCGGCGAGGAGATCGGCGCAGGAGCGGATGCAAGCGTGGCGATCCCCGACAGCAACGGGCCGCTGCTCGAGGCGCTGATGATCGCCGCTGGGGCAACGGTCGTTGCGCGCCATCACGTGGGCGACAGCGCCGCCGAAGCTCTTGCGGTGGTGCGCGAGGCGGCGGCTGGTTGCGATCTGCTCGTGACGAGCGGCGGGGTGAGCGTTGGCGCGCACGACTATATGGGGGCGGCGCTCAGTGACCACTTCGACACGGTGGTGCATCGCGTGGCGATCCAGCCTGGGAAGCCGCTGCTTGTTGGAAAGGGGCGCGAACGGTCGGGGGCCGCATGGGCGCTCGGCCTCCCTGGCAATCCGGTGAGCGCCTTCGTTACCGCCACCCTTGTCGCCGTACCGCTGCTCCGCGCCCTCGCCGGCGACACTGCGCCCGCAGAGCGCTTGAGCGGCAGGCTCACCGCGCCGCTCACGAGCCCTGCGGCTCGACGCTCCTTTCCGCGACTCGCTGTGGAGCGTGACGCCGATGGGTGGCCGCGTCGTGACGCCGATGGCACGCTCCTCGTTGCGCCGCTCGAGGAGCAGGGTAGTCACCAAGCCTCAGCACTTGCGCGCGCGGACTACCTCGGTGACATCCCTGAAACATGTGAGCGCCTCGCCGCGGGCGACGCGGTCGCGCTGATCGCGCTCCCCCGCGCTTCGCGTCGCTCGGCACGCTAGGATCCGCGCATGAGTGGCGATGGAACACCGCGCGATGAAGGGGCCGTCGCCCCACGCCTGACGCATGTGGGCTCTGACGGGAGCGCCTCGATGGTCGACGTCGGCGCGAAGCCAATTACTGACCGCCGCGCCGTTGCCACAAGCGCCGTGCACCTTGCGAGCGCAACGCTTGATTTGATTGAATCGGGGAGCGCGCCGAAGGGACCCGTCCTTGCGACCGCGGAGCTCGCCGGGATCCAAGGGGCGAAGCGCACGAGCGACCTGATCCCGCTCTGTCATCCGCTCGAGCTCTCAGCGATCGTGGTGCGCTGCACCGTTGATCGCGCCACATCCTCGGTGCTAATCAGCGCCGAGGTGCAGTGCAGCGGTAAGACCGGCGTGGAGATGGAAGCGCTCACCGCCGCGTCGGTCGCAGCGCTCACGATCTACGACATGGTGAAGGCGGTTGACCGCGGCGCCTCGATCGGCCCCACGCGTCTCATCGCAAAGAGCGGCGGCGCAAGTGGTGAGTGGCGATACGAGGAGGTCGCGCGATGAGTGATCCGCAGCGCCGCGTGCTGATCGTCACCGTGAGCGACTCGGTCTTCGCCGGCACACGTGAGGATCGATCTGGGACGCTCGCCGCCGCGGCGATGGAGGCGCACGGCTGGACGGTGAGCCGAGCGAAGGTTCCCGACGAACAGGATCAGATCCGCGCCCTCCTCGACGAGCGGCTCGGTAGCGTCGAGGTGATCTTGACCACCGGCGGCACAGGGCTCACCCCGCGCGATGTGACCCCCGAGGCGACACTGCCGCTCCTGGAGCGCCTGATCCCCGGTATCCCCGAGGCGGTACGCATGCTCGGTCGCTCCTCGACCTCTGCGGCGATCCTCTCGCGCGGCGTCGCGGGGGTTGCACGCGGAACCTTGGTGGTAAACCTGCCAGGGGGGAGCGGCGCCGTGCGCGACGGGCTCGCAATCCTCTTGCCGATCCTTGAGCACGCTCGAGAGACGATCGCCGGCCCCGTCGATCACGGCTGAGCCACGGCTGAGCGCTAGGCGCAGGGTGGGGGCAGAGTGCCCCCCACATGGCTGTGTAGACTCGCCCTGATCCCACCAGAGGCGGTGGAGTGAGGAGGCGATAGGGTGCGCTGCCCATCTTGCAAGGAGCCCGACACGCGCGTTGTCGACTCACGCGACCTCGATGAGGGGAGCGTGATTCGCCGACGCCGCGCCTGTCGCATCTGCGGCACCCGTGTCACCACCTACGAGCGCCCAGAGCTCGCCCGCCTCTATGTGACGAAGCGCACCGGCGCGCGCGAAGAATACGACCCGCAGAAGCTGCTCGAAGGGTTGCGTCGTGCACTCGTGCGCCGCCCCGTTCCCGTCGACGCGCCGGAGCGTGCCGCCGAAGCGATCGAGGCGCAGGTCCGCGCCACCGGCGCAACTGAGATCTCCTCGGCACGTGTCGGCGCCCTCGCCATGGCCGCGTTGCGCGAGATTGACCAGATCGCCTACATCCGCTTCGCCAGCGTCTACCAGTCGTTTGACGACCTCACCACGCTCAAGCGTGAAGTGGACGACCTGCTTCGCGAGAAGGAGACGGGGGGCGGGAAGCGTCGCCGTCGCAGCCTTGAAGCAGAGGCGGAGCTGTGAGCGTCCTCTCCGATCGTGATCTGCTCGCCGCGATCGCTGCAGGCGACATTGCCGTTGAGCCATTCGACCCCGCCGACGTGCAGCCCGCCTCGATTGACCTGCACCTCGATGGCACCTTCCGCGTCTTCCGTAATAACCGCTACGGCTACATTGACCCGCGCGCGGATCAGCCGGGGCTCACGGAGCTTGAGCGAGTTGGCGATGGCGAGTCGTTCATGCTCCACCCGGGAGAGTTCGTGCTCGGGCAGACGCTCGAGCGCATCTCCGTCGGCAACGAGCTGCTCGGTCGCCTCGACGGAAAGTCGTCGCTCGGCCGCCTCGGCCTGCTCATTCATTCCACCGCTGGCTACGTCGACCCGGGTTGGGTAGGCAACCTCACGCTAGAGCTTGGCAACGTCGCACGCCTCCCGATCGCCCTGTATCCAGGAATGAAGATCGGACAGATCTCGTTCCATCGCATGTCATCTCCGGTCGATCGCCCGTACGGGAGCAAGGAGCTCCGCTCGCGCTACCAGGGGCAGAGCGAGCCCACCGCCTCGGCGCTACATGTGGACTTCGACGCGGTGCGCCGCGAGACCGAGCGGTAGCCCGATGGGGGGAGCCCCCGCAGCACAGGCGCAGCGCCGCATCGAACTCGGCGGGGTGAGCGTCGACCTGCTGCGAATCGGCACCTTTCGTAGCGACGCAGGAACAATCTTCGGCCCTGTGCCACGAACCAGTTGGGAGCCACTGGTGCGCAACGAGATCGACGACGCCTCGCGACTGCTGCAGGCGCTGAACCTGCTCGTCGTCACAACCCCCGAGCGGCGCATGCTCCTTGAGACAGGCCTTCTCCCTGCCGGTGAGCGCAGCAGCGACGCGAGTACCGACGCGCTCTCAGCGCGCGAGGGGCTCACCGCTGCCGGCATTGATCCCGCGTCGATTGAGCTCGTGGTGCCGAGCCACCTGCATCGCGACCATGCTGGTGGCCTCGCCGATGCAAGCGGCGCAGCGGCGTTCCCGCGCGCAACGGTCGTAGCGCCGCAGCGCGAGATCGACGCCGTTGCCAGCAGTTCGCTGCGCGCTCGCGCTGCGTACGACACAGCCACCCTTCGTGCGCTGTTTGCCGCGAACGCACCGCGCGCATTTGAGCGCACGAGCGAGCCCGATGCGCGAGTGGAGCTGCGCCTCCTCGGCGGTCACACGCCGGGGAGCCAGGCAACGATCGTGCGCGGGAGCGAGCGAACGCTCCTCTTTCTCGGCGACCTCTTCATGCGCCCTTGGCAGTCAAACCCACGCTGGGTCACCGCTTACGACGATGAGGCGTGGGTCTCGGTCGACGCGAAGACGTCAATCTTCGCTGAGGCGGCGGCGGGGGAGTGGCTGGTGGCGATGAGTCACGAGGTCGCGGCGCCGCTCGGACGTCTCGTCGCCGATGGGGATCGATTCCGCTTTATCGCCGAGTAGAGCTCCTACGGCGCGTCGGCGAGGAGTGGTTCGATCAGCTCTGCACCATCCGCGGCAGTGAGCGGGCGCGGCAGCACCGCAATCACGCGTCCAGCTGCGTCAAGCAGAATCTTTGTTGGAAGGCCCCCCGCCTGCGCGGCGCGAAAGAGTGCGCCGTCGGCATCGACGAGGAGCGCGTAGTCGAGCGTGTAGCGGCGACCGTACGCGGCGACGGTATCGGCGCTCTCGTTCACGGCAATGCCAATGATGCGCAAGCCGCGTGATCGGTAGGTGCGATCAAAGGAACGGAGTATTGGCGTCTCCCCCTGGCAGGGGGGGCACCAGGTTGCAAAGAAGTCGATGATCACGAGGCGATCTCCTGCGTTCGCCCCTACGAGGTCGCCCCACGTTCCACCGACGGCGAGGGGCTGATTGAGCGGGATCGAAAAGGTCGAACCGACGAGCGGCCCCGCTGCGTTCGGATCGGTCACGTAGCGCGTCGCCTCAGCGGAAGGCTTCCCCACAGTTGAGGTAGGCACGCTGATTGAGGCGAGCGAGAGGAGGAGGCCCAGGGCAGCGGCGCAACCAAGGATCAGTGCAAGAGTTCTACGACGAAATGGCCCGATCATCAGAGGCCGCCAAGGCCGGGGAGCAGCCGACTCAGCGCTGGGAGTGATCCCGACGCGACGAGCGCGCCGATGATGACCACGAGGGCACCGCCGAGGCGCCCGCCGAGTGCGGTGAAGCGACGCGCGCGCGCAAGGAGCGGCGCGGCGCGCCCTGCAAGAAGGGCGAGCGCGATGAACGGGAGGCCGAGCCCAAGGCCGTAGCTGATCAACAGCAGCGCGGCGCCGAGCGGGTCGCTCCCCGTTGCGGCGAGGGCAAGGATTGACCCGAGGACGATGCCGATGCAGGGAGTCCACGCCGCAGCGAAGGCGACGCCGAGGAGGGCGCTCCCGACGCGACCCGGCGCCGTAACGGCACGGCGACCGCCGCCACGGTCAAGGAGCGGAATCCTGATCACCCCGGCGAGGTGAAGGCCGCCGGCGATCATCGCGAGGCCGAGCGGCAACTGCACACTCGGCAGGAGTCGACCGAGCGCCCCACCTGCGTACGCGGCGCCGAGACCAAGCACTGCGAAGAGCGTCGTGAACCCCGCGGTGAAGAGGATCGCGTGGAGTGTCGGCGACTCGTCGTCTGCGAGCGCAGCGAGGCGGCCGATGTAGGCGGGGACGATCGGCAAGACGCACGGGGAGAGGAAGCTGAGCAGCCCGGCGAGGAGTGCGACGAGGAGGCTCACCTCGCTCACGTCGTCACCGCGTGGTCGGTTGCGCTTTCGCCGCTCTCTATGGCCGCTGCGAGGAACGCAGCGATGCGTAGTCGGCCGCTCGCGTTAGCCAAGAGGCGGTCACCAATCTCGATCGCTGGAATCTCCGCAACGAGCCGCTGATGCAGCGCAGCGTCAGCCTCAATGTCAACGACGCGGATCGCGTCGCCACCCTGCTCCGCGACGAGCGTGCGCAACGTCGCCTCGGCCTCCTCGCAGAGGGGGCACGCGGCGCGCACGTAAAGGGTGATCGTCGCGGCCTTCATCGCTAGATTCTCCCACGGGCTCCGCTACCATGAGCGCTGGGCCCCCGTAGCTCAGTGGATAGAGCGCCGCCGTCCTAAGGCGGGCGTCGTCGGTTCGATTCCGGCCGGGGGCACCATGAGCAGCGGGCGAGTGGCTCGAGAGCCGACGAGTGGCGTGAAGCCGAAGGGGGAGCATGACGAGCGACGGGAGGATCGAGAAGGAGATCCCTGATTTCGCGCAGCCGCCCGATGTCGGCGTCCTTCGCAACCCCCCGTTCCTGCGACTCTGGATCGCGCAGCTCCTCACCCAGATCGGCGGAAACGTCGTCCTTTACGGCCTCACGGTTCTCGTCGCCGAACGGAACCACGACGCCTCGGCGCTCAGCCTCCTCTTCCTCAGCTTCCTCGCCCCCGCGGTGATCCTCTCGCCGATCGCAGGGGTCTGGGTCGACCGCCTCGACAAGCGCCTCGTGCTGATCGTCGCGAACCTCTCGCGCGCGGTCGCCTTCTTCTTGATGCTCGGCAGTGCCGACTCACTCCCCGCCGTGCTCGGCCTCAACATCTTGGCGAGCATCATGACAACCATCTTCTCGCCTGCGGAGCTTGCGATGATTCCACTCGTCGTACATCGCGAGCAGCTTGTCTCGGCGAACGGACTTTTCACCTTCACCCTCAACGCCGCCTTCGCCATCGGCTTTGCGCTCCTCGGCCCCGCCGTCGTGCGCATCGCCGGCCCAGAGGCGGGGATCATCTTCGTCGCGGTGCTCTTCCTTGCAGCAGGGCTGCTCTGCTTTGGGCTCCCCGCAGCTCCAGCGACGCGCGGTGCCCCCGGAATCATTGGCAAGACGCGTGAGACGAGTCGCACCACTACCGCAGAGCTCATGGAGGGGCTGCGCTACATCTACAACCATGGATCGGTCATCTGGTCGCTCCTCTACCTTGCGATCGCTGCGAGCGTCGTTGGGGTGATGGGCGTACTCGGACCCGAGTACGTCTCTTCGGCGCTCGGCCTCTCGCCACGCGACTTCTGGCTCGTCGTGCTTCCGATCGGCCTCGGCGTCGTCACTGGCATCCTCGTGCTGAATAGTTGGGGGAAGGCGATCGCTCGACGCCTTCTCATCGAGCTTGGCCTCTTCGGCGTTGGTGCTGGCCTTGCGCTCCTCGCGCTCGCGCAGCCGATCAGCGCTGCAATCTCTGACGGGGCGACGCAACTTGGCGGCCTCCCGCTCTCAGCCGCCGCCTCGGCGTTCGCCACCGTGATCTTTATCGCCTACTTCGCCGGTGCCGCCTACGGGTTGGTGGCAATCCCGGCGCAGACCGCGCTACAAGAGGATCTCCCCCCCGAGGTGCGTGGCCGCGTCTTTGGTGTGCTCAACATGCTCGTTTCACTTGGCAGCTTTGTGCCGATCATCGCCGTGGGCCCAATCTCCGACGCGGTGGGAGCTACGAACACGCTCCTTGGCGTCGGCGTCTTCATTTTGCTCGTGGCGCTCCTCTCGCTCTTCCGCCGCCCGCGCCAGGAGCCGGCGCAGAGCTAGCGCGTTAGGGCGACGGCGATCTCGGCGGCGAGCGTCGCATTCGACTCCGCGAGTGCGAGGTTTGCCGGGATGGATCGTGAGGCGGTAGCGGCGGCAATTGCCGCCAAGATTCGCGGTGTCGCCGCAGGGCCAATCGCCCCCTCGCGAGCGGCAACGTCGAGTCCCGATTCAATCGCCGTGGCGATCTCTGCCGCGGGGATCTCTGCGTCTGCAGGAATTGGATTGGCGACAAGGATTCCGCCACCCCAGCCGACCGACGTTGCAGCCGCCGCGATCGCTGCAATCTCCGCAGCGCTCTCCGCGCGGTGGGGGAGCGAAATGCCGCTTGTGCGGCTCCAGAAGGCGGGGAACTCACTGCAACGATAACCAACGACGGGGACGCCGAGTGTCTCGAGGTACTCGATGGTCTTTGGCAGGTCGAGGAATGCTTTCGCGCCAGCACTCACGACGATGACCGGGTGACGCGCCATGGCGCCCAGGTCTGAGGAGATGTCGAAGGTCGTCTCTGCGCCGCGATGCACGCCGCCGATGCCACCGGTGGCAAAGGTGCGAATCCCAGCAAGGTGGGCGATCGCGACGGTCGCCGATACAGTGCTCACGCCGATCGCCGCGCCGCGGGCAAGGGCGATCGGAAGGTCGCGCTCCGCAAGCTTCCAGTCGCCGGCGAGGATGCGCTCGATCTCCTCCTGCTCGACGCCGGCGATCATGCGCCCGTCGAGTACGCCAGTCACCGCGGGGATCGCCCCCGCGGCGCGGATCGCGCGGTCAACGCGCTCGTAGCAGTCGCGGTTGTGCGGGGCGGGGAGTCCGAACGACGAGGTGATCGTGGATTCCAGCGCAACGACGGGGCGTCCGTCGGCGAGCGCCGCCTCCACCTCGCGCGAGAGTCGTACCGCTGACCGCTGTGCACTCATCGCTGATCCTCCCGCTGCGCCAACAGGTGTCGTCGCGCCGCCGCGTGCCCTGCCGCAAGCGCATCCTCCCATGAGGCGCCACTAGCGTGGGCGACGAGGAGTCCGCCGGCAAACGCGTCGCCGGCGCCGGTGCTGTCGACCCAGCCGTCGATCGGCGGGGCGGGGAGTCGGGCGAGGATCGCGCCGTTCTCGTCGCGCACCTCTGCCTCGCCGGGCCCACGCTTCAAGATCAGGGTTGCGCCAAGGAGTGGACGTGCGAGAAGGTCGAGGTAGTCGGCCTCCTCCTCGTTAGCGAAGAGGATCCCTGGTTGCAGCGACGTGAAGTGGTCGCGACTCGCCTCTGGGCCCCACGCGGCGAGTGCGCCGACCGACGAGGCGTCGAGCGAGGTCGAGATCCCAGCGCTTGCGGCGGCGGCGAAGAGGTGCCTCGTCGAGCTGGCGAGTGGTTCACCGATGAGTGAATAGGCGGGGGCATGGAGATGTGCGACTCCATGGAGGAGCGCAGGTTCAGGGCTGGCGGCGATCGAAAGGGTGAGCGCCGCCGCGCGGTCGGGGAGCATCGTTCGCTCGCCATCGGGTTCGACGATCACGATGATCCGTGCGCTGCGCCCTTGGCGCTGCAGGTGTGGCTCGACCCCGGCATCGATGAGGGCGCGCTCAAGCGCCGAGCCTGCCGCGTCGTCGCCGATTGCACCGATGAATCGCGCCCGTCCACCCGCCGCCGCGGCGGCCACCGCAACGTTCGCCGCGCTGCCGCCCCGCCGGGTGGTGATCGCAGCGGCCGCGTCGCTGCCACGCCGCCATGGGGCGGCGAGGCGCACCGCGATCTCCTCGATGAGGTCGCCAACGCTGACGATGAGGGGGGAGGGGGTGGGATCGCTCATGGCGGGCAGTCTATCGGCTATCCTCCAGATCCTCGGGCGGTTAGCTCAGTTGGTTAGAGCGCAGCCTTGACATGGCTGAGGTCACAGGTTCGAGTCCTGTACCGCCCACCAGACGCGCTACGGCGCACCAGGGCGAAAGGAGCGACGAGGATGGCCGACGAGGCAGCGCCGCTCGCCGCCGTAGAGGAGGAGCTCCTCGCCGCCCCAGCTCGCGGCTCCGCCGACGAGATGCTCGATGCCGGCGCATCCGATCCGCTCGGGCGCATGCGCCACTCCGCCGCCCATGTGATGGCCGACGCGGTGATGCGCCTCTTCCCGGGCGTGAAGCTTGGCATCGGCCCGGCGATCACCGATGGCTTCTACTACGACTTCCTTTTAGAGCGGCCCTTCACCCCCGACGATCTCGCCCAGATCGAGGCGACGATGGCGACGATCGTCGCCGATGACCACACCTTCAAACTCGACGAGTACCCCTTCGACGAGGCGCGCGCGTCACTCGTCGGCTTCGAGCAGCCGCTGAAGATTGAGATCCTCGACGATCTGAAGGCGAAGGCTGAGCGCGACGGAACGCCGCTCCCGCCCGTCACGACCTATAGCCACGGACAATTCCAGGACCTCTGCCGCGGGCCACACGTGGAGAGCACCGGAAAGATCGGGCCGTTCAAGCTCCTCTCCGTCGCTGGCGCCTACTGGCGCGGCAAGAACGATCGTCCGATGCTGCAACGCATCTACGGCACCGCCTGGTCGACCCAAGAGGAGCTCGACGCCTTCCTCTGGCGCCGCGAGGAGATGAAGAAGCGCGATCATCGTCGCCTCGGCGTCGCGCTCGATCTCTTCTCCTTCCACGACGTCTCGCCCGGAAGCGCCTTCTGGCATCCGAAGGGTCAGCTGCTCTGGCGCACCCTCGAAGGTGCGATGCGTCAGCTCCAAGATGCGCGCGGCTACCAGGAGATCTCAACGCCGATCATCGTGAGCAAGCGTCTCTGGGAGCAGTCGGGGCACTGGGAGCTCTATCGCGAGAACATGTTCATCATTGAATCAGAGGGCGAGGAGTACAGCCTCAAGCCGATGAACTGCCCGGAGAGCACCGTTATCTACAAGACGCGAACCCGCAGCTATCGCGACCTCCCGCTGCGCCTCGCCGAGTACGGACGGCTGCACCGCAACGAGCTTTCGGGAACGCTCAGCGGCCTGACGCGCGTGCGCCACTTCATCCAGGACGACGGTCATATTTACGTGCGACCCGACCAGATCGAGAGCGAGATCGACGCGCTCCTTGGCGAGGTGGCAACGGTCTACGGCTGGTTCGATCTCCCCGTGGAGTTCGTCTTCTCGACGAAGCCCGCAAAGGCGCTCGGCGATCCGAAGCTCTGGGAGAAGGCCGAGGCCATGATTGAATCGGCGCTGAAGCGCTCCGGTGCAAAGTGGCGCTTGAATGCTGGCGACGGCGCCTTCTATGCGCCGAAGATCGACATCATCGTGCGCGACGCGCTCGGTCGGGAGTGGCAGACCGCCACCATCCAAGTCGACCTCGCGATGCTCCCGGAGCGCTTTGACCTTGAGTACGTCGACGAGGCGGGGGAGCGGGTACGCCCAATCGCGATCCACCGTGCGATCTACGGATCGCTTGAGCGATTCATCGGCATCCTTGTCGAGCACTACGCGGGCGCCTTCCCATTCTGGCTTGCGCCAGAGCAGGTTGTGATCATCCCGATCACCGATCGCCACATCGAGGCGGCGCAGGCCGGCGCCGCAACCCTTCGCGCAGCAGGAATCCGCGTCTCAATTGACGACTCCTCGAACCGCATGCAGAACAAGATTCGCCTCGCGCAGGAGCAGAAGGTTCCGCTGATGCTCGTCCTCGGCGATAAGGAGATCGAAGCGGGTGGGGCGGCGCCGCGTTGGCGCGATGGCACCCAGGAGCCGGCCCAGTCGTGGGAGTCGCTCGCAACGGCACTCGCCGCCCGCGCCGCTTCGAGGGGCGCCTGACCCACTCAACGCTCCTGCCGGCGCTGCCAGCTGGGCCGCTCTTCACCCCCGCCCCCTCGCGTGCGCTGCAATTGCCGCAGATCGCCGCGGATGGTACGGTTGCCGCTCCCCACGGAAGGTTTCCGTGGAGCGACCTGCAGACGACCGTGAGGGTGTGACCGATTAAGGACCTACGCATCAATCTCCAGATCCGCGTCCCGCAGGTGCGGGTCCTGGATGAAGATGGGAACCAGCTCGGCGTACTCCCCACCAACGAAGCCCTTCGGCAGGCGCATGAGCGCGGCCTCGATCTTGTCGAGGTGGCGCCGACCTCCACCCCACCCGTTGCTAAATACCTGAACTACGGGCAGTACAAGTACGAGCTCCAGAAGAAGGAGAAGGACGCCCGGAAGCGCCAGAAGACCGCCGACCTCAAGGAGCTCCGCTGCACCCCCAAGATCGGCGACGCCGACCTGCAGACCAAGATCCGCCAGGCCCAGAAGTTCCTCGGCGCCGGCGATCGGGTCAAGTTCTCGGTCAAGTTCCGTGGGCGCGAGATGACCCACCCCGAGATCGGACAGGGGATCCTCCGCCGGGTGATCGAGGGGGTGGCCGAGGTTGGGCAGCTCGAACGCCCCTCCCTCCTCGAGGGACGCTTCCTCTCCATCCAACTGATACCATTGGGCCGACCGCGGGCGCGGGACGAGGCTGGGGGGAACCCCGCTGAGACCCCAGAGCCCGTCACCGAAGCCACCAAGGGGGAGTAGTCATGCCGAAGATGAAGACGCACAAGGGGGCGCAGAAGCGCATCGGATTCTCGGGTACCGGGAAGCCCATGCGCGTGAAGTCCTGGCGTGGTCACCACCTTGAGATCAAGTCGCAGCGCCGCATCCGCCGATACTCTGGCAAGGCGGTCCTCGGCAACACCCACGCAAATCAAATCACCCGCCTGCTGCCGTACGGCGGCTGAGCGAAGCGGTTAAGGAGGCAGCATGGCTCGAGTCAAGCGCGGAGTAGCCGGTCACAAGCGTCACAAGCGCCTGCTTCAGGATGCGGCGGGCCGACGCGGCACGCGCTCCAAGCTCATTCGACCGGCGCGCGAGGCGCTCCTTCACGCGCTCGCCTACGCCACCCGTGACCGCAAGCAGCGCAAGCGCCAGATGCGCGAGCTGTGGATCCACCGCGTGAATGCCGCTGCTCGCTTGAACGGCATCAGCTACTCGACGTTCATCGCTGGACTAAAGCGCAACAACATCATCATTGATCGCAAGATCCTGGCCGACCTCGCCGTCCGGGATGCCGCGGCCTTCACGGCCGTAGCGGACGCCGCGAAGCGCGCCTGACCTGATCGGTCGTTAACCGTGGACCTCGCCGAGCTCGAGGTCGAGCTGCGAGGGCTGCAGAAGAAGGCGCTCAGCGACATCGCCACCACTGAGGCCGTTGCCTCCCTTGATGAGCTTGGCTCGTCGCTCCTTGGCAAGCGCGGTGCGATCACCGACCTGTTGCGCGGCATCGGCGGGCTTCCAGCCGAGGATCGACCAAAGGTTGGTGTGATCGCAAACGAGGTGCGCGCCGCAATCGAGGCGGCGCTTGAGGCACGACGCGGGAGCGTTGGCGCCGCGGAGCTCACCGCGCGTATCGAGCGCGAACGGATCGACACTACGACCCCCGGGCCGGCACCGCGCCTCGGCTCGCTTCATCCGATCCCCGAAACGATCGGCGCGATCGCGCGGATCATGGGGAACTTCGGCTTCACCGTTGCAGAGGGGCAAGAGATCGAGGATGACGTCACCAACTTTCAGCTGCTGAACATTCCTGAGGATCATCCGTCACGCGACCTTTGGGACACGCTGTATTTGCGTGAGCCGGGGCGACTGCTGCGCACGCACACCTCGCCGGGGCAGATTCGCACCATGCGCGCAACGACGCCGCCAATTCGCGTGATCCTTCCTGGCCGCTGCTTCCGCTACGAGGCGGTCGATGCGAGCCACGGATTTGAGTTCCATCAGGTCGAGGGGTTGCTCGTGGATCGCGGCGCGACGCTCGCCGACCTCAAGGGGATCCTCGACGAACTCGCGCGCGGCCTCTTCGGCCCGCAGGCGAAGACGCGATTCCGCCCCGGCTACTACCCGTTCACTGAGCCGTCGGTCGCCGTCGACGTGTCGTGGGGCGGCGCAAAAGATGGCTGGATGACAATTCTCGGCGCCGGCATGGTCCACCCAACGGTGCTCGAGAACGGCGGGATTGATCCAGAGACGCATCAGGGATTCGCCTTCGGGCTCGGCGTAGAGCGCATCGCAATGTTGCGCCACGGCATCTCGGACCTGCGTGCCTTCCTCGAAGACGACGTGCGTTTCTTGGAGGCGCTGCGATGAGGCTGCCGCTCTCCTGGCTCCGCGAGTTCACCGATGTACAGCTCACCCCAGAGCAGCTCGCCGACGCGCTGACGCTGCGTGGCCTTGAGGTGCGCGGCATCGAGCGCTGGGGGGCGACATGGAACCACATTGTCATCGGAGAACTCCTTGAGGTCGGACCCCACCCGCGCGCCGACCGCTTGCAGCTCACCAAGGTGCGCATCGGCAAAGACGAGGTGCTCAACGTTGTCTGCGGGGCGCGCAACATCGCCGCTGGGCAGCGCATCCCCGTTGCGCTCGTTGGCGCGCAGATGCCCGACGGTCGACTGATTGAGCGCGCCGAGAAGATGGGGGTCGCCTCTGAGGGGATGCTCTGCTCGGGGACCGAGTTGAATGCGACCGACGACGGCGACGGGATCCTCATTCTCGACGCCAAGGCGCCGCTTGGCGTGCCGCTCGTCGACTGGATCGGCGACGACGTGATCGATGTTGACGTGAAGCCGAACCGTGGCGATCTCCTCTCGGTGCTCGGCCTCGCCCGCGAGGTGGCGGCGATCACCGGCGCACCGCTGCGCAGCGTCGCGCGGGCGCTGCAGGAGTCGAGCGCGAAGGTCGGCGACGGTCTCGCCCTTGAGGTCAGCGATGCCGCCCTCGCCCCGCGCGTGGTCCTGCGCGTGGTTGATGGGGTGAAGGTCGCCCCCTCGCCGGATGCGGTGCAGATGCGCCTGAAGGCTGCGGGGATGCGCTCGGTGTCAAACGTTGTCGACGCGACGAACTACATCATGCTCGAGCTCGGAAAGCCGACGCACGCGTTCGACCGCTCCGCTGTTGGTGCGACCCTCTCAATTCGCGCGGCCAAGCGCGGAGAGCAGCTCGAGACACTCGATCACGTGACGCGTGAACTTGATGCTGCTGACCTGGTGGTGGCTGACGAGCGGAGCGCCCTCGCCCTCGCTGGGGTGATGGGTGGGGCGTCGAGCGAGGTCTCTGCCGCAACGAGCAGCGTCATCATTGAGAGCGCGATCTTCGCGCCTGGTTCGGTGCGTCGCTCAGCGCAGCGCCACAGCCTGCGCTCCGAGGCGTCGCATCGCTTCGAGCGCGGCCAAGAGTCGGCACTTGCCCCAGCCGCCGCCGACGCCGTCGCATCGTTGCTCGCAGCGTGGGCTGGAGGGAGCGCACGCGCCGGCCGGCTCGATAGCGCCCCCTCGTACGACGCCGCAGAGCGGAGCGTTGTCTATCGCCCGAGCCGCGTGCGAAGCCTGATCGGCATTGATCTTGACGACGCGGGCCAGGCGAAACTCCTCGGCACCATCGGCATGGTGGCAACGCCAGCGAAGGGGGCGAGCGAGGTCCCAGTCACACCGAAGCGTTCGGTGAAGGTTTCGGGCGACGCCTACCGAGCGATCGTTCCCACGTGGCGCCGCGACCTTGAGATCGAGGCAGACATCGCCGAAGAGGTGGCGCGCCTCTACGGCTACGACCGCCTCACGCCGCACCTGCCGGGGAGTGACCCGGTTGGCTACGCAGCGCAACCTACCGCGCTGCGTGACGTGATTCGCCAGCATCTCGCCGGCCGCGGCCTGCACGAGGTCGTCACCCATGCGCTCGTCTCAGAGCAGCTTTCAGCACGCTACGCAGAACCAGCTGATGCGATCCCTGCCGCGCTGGCCGAGAGTGAGGGTCGCGCTGTTGGCGGCTCCAGTGCGGGCGAGTTGATCTTGGCAAATCCGCTCTCCGTAGATCACGACCGGCTCCGCCGCTCACTCCTGCCGAGTCTCCTCGATCGTGTTGATGCGAACCTTCGCTACGGTGCGAACTCAGGGGCGCTCTTTGAGGTCGGTCGCGGCTATGGCGCATCCCAGGGTGGCCCAGTCGAATGGACGCGCCTCTCGCTCGCTCTTTGGGGTGAGGTCGAGCCCGCCGCCCCCGGTGGCGTTGCGCGTGCGTGGGATCTCGATGAGGTGAAGCGATTGGTCGCGGGGGTCGCGTCGCATCTCGACGCGCGACCGGCATACGAGGCGCTCCCTGACGCCGCGGCGGGGACACTGCTGCACCCAGGCCGCTCGGCTCACGTCTTTGGAGATCTGGTCGCCGGCGTCCTCGGCGAGCTGCACCCTGCGGCACCAGAGTGGCGCGAATCGCCGCGCATCCTTCTCGTCGAACTGGCCATTCGTGGGCTTGCGTCAGGGTCGCCGATGGTGCGCTCCGCGATCGTGCCTGCACCGACCCCGCCGATCGAACGAGACATGGCGATTGCCCTGCCAGCCGGCGTGACCGTCGGCGCGCTCGTTGCGCTCGCCCGAACGCACGTGGGCAACGCCACCTCTGTCGAGCTCTTTGATCTCTTCGCCGGCGGATCGCTCGGAGCAGGGGAGCGCTCCGCGGGCCTGCGCTTCACCTTCCAGCCTGAATCCGCCGGTGCGGCAGACGCTGCAGTTGAAACGGCGCTCGACGCGTTTGCCACCGCGGCGCGCAAGGACCTCGGCGCCCGCGTGCGCGGCGCGGAAGGCGGATGAGCGCGAGTCTGATCGTCGACCTGGGAGCGCTCGCACTTCTCGCGCTCGTTGCTTGGAACGGTTGGCGCGTTGGTGCGGTGCGCACCCTCGTCGGCGTCGCCTCAGCGCTCCTCGGCCTCTACCTCGCCGCGGTCGGTCGCGCCCCGCTCACCGCGCTGATCTCAACGGCGCTGCCGGCTGTTGACCCGCTCCTCATCGGCGCCTTTGTTGTCGTCGGTGGCACGTGGCTGATCATCTGGCTTGGATCCCTGATCCTCGGCACCACGCTCCGCGCCCTGCTCCGCATCGTTCGCCTCGGCGGCCTCGACTCGTTGGTCGGTGCGCTGCTCGGCCTCGTGCAAGGGGTCCTGATCGTTGGCGGTCTCGTCTTTATCTCCGACGCAGCGCGCTCATTCGGCGGTACGTCGGGGGCGCTCGCCACCCTCGTTGACGCGATCAGCGGCTCAACAGCCGCATCGCTGGTGCGCGTAGAGCTCTTCCCAGTAATTGGCACACTGATCGGTGGCTGGCTCCCTGACGCGCTCCGCGCACTCCTTTCGCCGTGAGCGTCTGGCTGTGAGCACCGCGTCGCGCCCCTACGACAGCGGTTCGCTACTGCGCCTTGAGTGGCCTGCGGTGACGGCAATCGTTGCTGCGCAATGCGCCTTTGCCCCTTCGCGCGAGGCGGCACAGGCGCTTGCCCCTGTGACGCCAGATCCGGCTGCGCAGATGCGTCGCGGTCACACTATCGAACTCGCTGCGCTGCGCCGTGATGGGGCCGATCCGCACATCGGTGGTGCCGCTGACCTTCGCCCCGGCCTTGACCGCATTGCAAAGGGCGGGGCACTCGATGGCGGAAGCCTCTTTGCGATCGCCGAGACGCTGCGCGTCGTCGATCGTCTGCAGGGAGAGCTCACTCGTGGCGGGCCGCTCCTCGCGGCGGTTGCGACGGAGCTCGCCCCGTTGCGTGGCCTCCGCTCGCAGTTGGAGCGCGCGGTAGGCCCCGACGGCACGCTGAACGACTCCGCCTCGCCGCTCCTCGGCGGGCTACGCGCTCATCTACGCGGCGCACTCGAGCGCCTGAGGGCGCGCCTCGAGGGGCTTGCCCATGCGAAGGCTTACGCCCCACATCTGCAGGAGGCGATCGTCACCCTGCGCAATGGGCGTTACGTGCTGCCGGTGCGCGCAGAAGCGAAGTCAAAGGTGGCGGGGATCGTGCACGACACGAGCGCCACAGGACAGACGATCTGGATCGAGCCACTCGAGGTAGTGGAGCTGGGGAACGCCCTGCGCGAGGCGGAGGCGGCGGTGAGCGCTGAGGAGGCGCGCATCCTCAGCGCGCTGAGCGCGATCGTCGCCCGCGAGGAGGTGGCGCTGCGCCGCGATCTCGAGCTGCTGACCGAAGTGGATCTCGTGCGCGCGATCGCCGACGTTGCCGCGGCGCGCGGATGGGAGTTCGCCGAAACGGCAAGTGATGGACGCCTCGAGCTGCGCACGGCACGCCATCCGCTCCTGGTCGGCGATCCGGTGCCGATCGATCTGCGCCTCGATGCTGCGCAACGCGTCCTGCTCATCACGGGACCAAACACCGGGGGAAAGACCGTTGCGCTAAAGACGGTTGGACTCCTCACCGCAATGCACGCTGCGGGGCTGCCGATTCCCGCGGGGGAGGGTTCGGCGATCCCACCGACCGGTGGCGTCTGGGCCGACATCGGTGACGACCAGTCGATCGCGCAAAGTCTCTCCACCTTCTCTGGCCACCTCACCTCGATCCTGCGTATCCACGCCGCTGCGGCGCCCGGCGACCTCGTGCTGCTTGACGAGGCGGGGGCGGGGACTGATCCGGCCGAAGGGGCGGCGCTTGCCGCCGCGATCATTGACGACTTCCGTCTGCGTGGTGTGCGCCTTCTCGCGACGAGTCACTACGCCGAACTGAAGCAGTACGCCCACGTCACCGAGGGGGTGCAAAACGGCGCTGTGGAATTTGATCTTGCGACGCTTCGCCCCACCTATCGCCTTACGGTTGGGGCGCCGGGCGGATCGCAGGCCTTTGCGATTGCACAGAAGCTCGGCCTCCCCACGCCGCTGCTCGAGGCGGCGCAACGTCGTAGGAGCGACCAAGGTGCCGCCCTCGACGCGTCGCTCGCTGCGGCTGCGACGGCGCGCATCGGCGCCGACGAGGCACGCTCCATCGCTGAACGCTTGCAAGAGCGCGCCGACGAGGCGCTCCGCGCCGCCGTTCAGGCACGGCGCGAGGCGGAGGGCGAACTTGCCATCGCACGCAAGACGGCAACGGAGCGCGCCGCTGAATACGCGCAGTCCCTCCTTACAAAGGCGGACGCACTGCGTGCGGCGCTCGCGTCGGGCTCGGTCACCCCGCAGCTGGTAGACGCCGAGGGAGCGTTGCGAGATGAACTACGTAGCGCAGCATCACCTGGGGCGGCGGCGGAAGCGGCCGCCAGTGCCGACATGCAGGAGGCAAGCGTCGGGGATCTTGTTGAGACGCAGGGCGGCTCTCGCGGCGAGATCGTCGCGCTCGACCCTGCACGCAGGCGCTGCACAATCGCCTTCGGCGGACTACGCGCCGAGGTTGACTACGCCGAGATCGTTGCGATCGTTGGCCGCGCGCCTGCCTCTCCAGTGCTCACCTCACGTCCGTCGCCACCGCCTGGCGCAACGGCGCGGCTTGACCTGCGCGGGGCGCGTGTTGAAGACGCGCTCCTCGCCCTCGAGGCGCGAATCGATGCCGTGCTTTTGGCTGGTGGTGATCGCCTGGAGATCATTCACGGGGTTGGCACAGGGGCGCTCCGCGATGCGGTACGGCGCCGACTACGCGAGCTGAACGAGGTGCGCGAAGTGCGCGATGCCGACGCGCCGGGTCGTGACGGCGTGACGATCGCGATCCTCTAGCGCCACCGAGGCGCTATGGCGTCGTTGTAGGCGTTTCGGTCGGAGTGCCTGTTGGCGTTTCGGTCGGTACGTCGCTGGGCGAACCGCTCGGTGTTGGAGTCGGCGAGATCGATGGTGTTGGGGTCGGGGCGCCAGAGCCACAGTAGGTCGTCGGAGCGATCGCGCCGCCCCACGACTCGCCATAGGGGCGCCAGTACGATGCGTAGAAGTAGTCGGTCTTCCCTTCGCGAGCACCGCCGACGATGCCGACGCCCTGTCGTGCGCGTTCAGCCCACTCAAGGTTTGCCGCCTGCCAGGTTGGCCAGTCGCGCTCGGCGAGGCCGAGGTCGATAACGTCGCGTTGGATCGGCGTGCCGCTGCAGCCGTTCCCCCAGAGGAGACCACTCACCGCGTCGACCGTGACCGAGCGGAAGAGGCTGCACGCGGTGGTCGGTGCCGTTCCTGGGATGTAGTACTCAGTGGTCGTGAACTTCGTGCAGTCGCCCGGAAGCTCGCCGCTCTGCGCATCGATGACGACCGCCTGCAGCGTCGCTGGCCGCTCGAATGATGCGATCGGCATTGATGCCGAGATCTCGGAGAAGTACGACTGCCAGACGCCGCCCGCGGCAGAGAGCGACGAGGCGGTGGTCGGCGTTGCGTCGGAGTTGCCAGTCCAGACGCCGGTCACCAAGAGGGGAGCGTTCGAGCTCTTCGGCGGTGCGAGGTAGCCGAAGGCGGCGAGGTCCTTGGAGTTGTCGGTCGTCCCCGTCTTGAACGTTGCCGGTCGACGCTTACCGTTCGCCGCGATGAGTTTGCGCTGTGCCCAGACGGGATTCTGCGAGGCGTCGGTGTTCCCCGCAATGATGTCGGTGATCAGGCCATCGGCATCTGAGGTAAGCATCGTCTTCAGCGTGCTTGCAGGGTCGGCTGCCTTCCAGACGCTGTTGCCGTAGCGATCCTGGATCTCAAGGATGTAGCGTCGAGCAACAAGGTTGCCGCCATTCGCAAGGCCGCCGTAGGCGGAGAGGAGGTCGGCGTAGCGAACGTCCATCGTGCCGATCGCGAGGGCGGCGCCGTGGATATTCGTATCTTCGGGAAGGGTGAATGCGCCGTCCTTCAGCCAGCGGAAGATCCGGTCCGCGCCGGTGCGGATCGCCGTCTTCACCGCAGGGATGTTGAGCGATCCTTGGAGCGCCTTGCGCGTAACGACCGGACCGCGCTCGACGTTGTCCCAGTCGGCGGGGGTCCACCCTTCGCCAAAGTCGACCGGCACATCCATAAAGAGCGTTGAGGCGGTGATGGCACGCTCCTGGAGCGCGTAGGCGTAGACGAGCGGCTTGATCGACGAGCCAGGTTGCCGGTAGGCGTTCAGCACGTCGAACTGCGGCTGGAAGGCGGGCGAGCTCGAAGTGGCGTAATAGTCGGCAGACCCCGTGTAAGCGAGCACGTCTCCCGTGCGCGCATCGAGCGTTGCAATCGCGGCGTTATGCAGGTTCGTCTTCTTGATCTTTGCGATCCAGTCGACCTTTGGCACGCCGAGTGCTGCAAGGTAGGGGGCCGGGTCCTTCATGTCGGCGGCAAGTACCGCCGCCGCCCACTTGTCCGCCGCCTGCTGCATTGTCCAGTCGAGGGTGGTGACGATTCGGTAGCCATCTGTGTCAAGGCGCGTGCAGAACGAATCTTCGGGTGGGCAGAGGATCTCGCTTGCGATGTCACGTACGCGATTCACAAAGTGCGGCGCGTTCATCTTCAACAGCGGCGCCTCAACTAGGGTGATCGTCTCACTCTTCGCCGCCTCGATCGCGGCCGCGTCAATTGTGTCGGTTTCTTGCGGGATCCCAGAACTCCGTGTTGCCTTGAGAAGGTTCAACACGTCAACGCGTCGCTTCGCAACCTGCGTGTCGAGCGGCACAACAAGTACGCCATCAGAAATACCGACGCAAGCTTCGGGGACCGCTGGACAGGTGATCGCGTTTGCGCGCAGGTCGTAGGTGCTTGGCGCCTGCGGGATGCCGGCGAGGAGTGCCGCTTGGCCGAGGGTCAAGAGCGAGAGGTCGGTGATCCCGAAGTACTGTTCGGCCGCGGCGCGAATCCCGTAGGCGCGTGAGCCGTAGTAGTTGTTGTTCATGTAAGTCGTCATGACCTTCTCTTTTCCGGCGCGACCAGGGAACTCTTTCGTCAGGCGGATCGCCTGGATAATCTCCTTGATCTTGCGCTCGTAGATACTTCCCTTAAAGGCATCAGCAGGAAGGAGGACGCCGCGAACAAGCTGCTGGGTGATCGTCGAGCCGCCACGCCCTGAACCCCGCAGGGTGTCGAGCGCCGCCGCCACAAAGCCGAGCGGGTCAAACCCAGAGTTCTGCCAGAAGGTCTTATCTTCGATCGCCGTGGTGGTGTCGATGACGATCGAGGGGATCTCCTCGAAGGTCGCGTTCTCTCGTCGGTCGGAGCCAAACTCGGCGAGCTTCACGGTGCCGGTTCGGTCAAAGACCCCCGAGTTCTCGCCGAGGATGATCGTGTCGAGGTCGCTCGGGCTCGGAAGGTCGTTGATCACCTTCTCGTAGATCGCTCCGACCCCCACATAGGCGATCGCGGCGAAGAGGAGGCAGGAGAGGAGAAGGGCGACGGGGAGGAGGGTGATGAGACCCCCAGAGGGGTTGCGTCGCCTGCGGGCGGTGTCGTCGGGGCGGTGCGGAGCGACCGTGCTCATCGCAGTGAGGGTAGCATGAGCACGTGGCGACCTCACCGCGCTCTGAGCTCCTTCGCGACTTCGCAGCACGCGGCCTCATCCATGAGGTGACGGCGGGGCTCGACGAGCGAGTTACCGCCGACGCTTCGATCGGCGGCTACATCGGGTTTGATCCAAGCGCCGACTCGCTCCACGTCGGTCATCTCATGGGTGTCCTTGCCCTTCGACGACTGCAACTTGCCGGCGGGCGCCCCGTCGCCCTCGTTGGCGGCGGAACTGGAATGATCGGCGATCCATCGGGTCGCTCCGCCGAACGGAACCTGCTCGATCGCCCCACGCTCGATGCGAATCGCGCGGCGATCGGCGGCCAGCTCGCGCGACTTCTCGATTTCTCAGGCGCAAAAGGTGCGCTCCTTCTCGACAACCTCGAGTGGCTCGGCGAGGTCGGCCTGATCGACTTCTTGCGCGATACCGGGAAGCACCTCACCGTCGGATACATGCTCGCGAAGGATTCGGTGAAGAGTCGACTGGAGGCAGGGCTCTCCTTTACCGAGTTCAGCTACATGCTGTTGCAGAGCTACGACTTCCTGATGCTGCGCCGTCTTCACGGCATCGAGCTGCAGATGGGCGGAAGCGATCAGTGGGGGAACATCACCGCCGGCACGGAGCTGATTCGACGCGTTGAGGGCGATGGGAGCGAAGCTGGGTCGCTCGCCTTTGGCCTCTGCTATCCGCTCCTGGTTGCCAAGAGCGGCGCAAAGTTTGGCAAGACCGCCGAGGGGGCAGTGTGGCTCGACCCGAAGCGCACGAGCCCATTTGCCTTCCGTCAGTTCTGGATCGACCAGGAGGACGCCCAGGTCGGCGAGCTGCTCCTGCGCTTCACGTTGGACCCGGTCGCTGAAATCACCACGCTGCTCGCAGCGCATGAGGCGGACCCATCGGCGCGGGTTGCCCAGCGCCATCTCGCGTCGCGCCTGACGGCAATGGTTCATGGAGCCGACGAGGAGGCGCGTGCCGCCGAAGTTGCCGAGACGCTCTTCGGCGTTCCTGGCGGCGGCGCTCGCGACCCGCGAACGCTCAGCGCCGCAACGCTTGCAACCCTGGCCGCAGAGCTGGAGGGGGGCGTCGTGCCACAGGCTGCCGACGCGACGCTCGTCGACGCGGTCATCGCCGCCGGACTCGCCACCTCGAAGGGTGAGGCGCGCCGCCTCATTGACCAGGGGGGGATCAGCGTCAACGGGAGCCCCGCCACGGACGCCACCGCTGCGATCACAACCTTCGCCCCCCTCGCCGATGGGTCACTGTTGATCCGCAAGGGGCGCCGCGAGCACCGCATCCTCCGCGCCGGGTAGCCCTAGCGCACCTCGGCCGCACCTGACCTCGCTCCGTTGGGGCGTGCCGCTCGCCTATACTCCGCGCATGTCTGGTCACTCAAAATGGTCCACGATCAAGCGCCAGAAGGGCGCGAACGACGCGAAGCGCGCCGCGCAGTTCACCAAGGTCGCCCGCGAGATCACGATCGCGGCGCGTATCGGTGGCGCTGATCCCGCGGCAAACCCACGACTCCGCCTCGCCGTTGACAAGGGGCGCGGCCTAAACATGCCCAACGACAACATCAAGCGCGCGATCGAACGCGCCGCCGGCCTTGGCCAGAACGAGGCGTATGAAGAGATCTCGTATGAAGGGTACGGCCCAGGTGGCGTCGCGGTGCTCGTTGAGGCGGCGACCGATAACCGCAATCGCACCGCCTCAGAGGTGCGCAGCCTCTTCACCAAGTCCGGAGGTTCGCTGGCGAGCAGCGGGGCGGTTGCGTGGCAGTTTGAGAACCGCGGCGTGATCGAGTGCGGCGGCACGCTCGCCGCCGTCGGCGAGGCGGCGATTGAGGCGGGAGCCGATGACGTTGATGAGGATGCTGGAAGCGTCTACGTCTACGCCGAGCCGGCGAAGCTCGAAGAGGTGCGCGCGGGGCTCGAGAAGGCCGGCGTCAGTGTGAAGTCTGCCGAGGCGAGCCTTGTCGCCAAGTCCACGATCGATGTATCGGCTGACGATGCGCGAAAGAATCTCAAGCTCATCGATGCGCTCGAGGATCTCGACGATGTCCAGCGCGTCACCGCGAACTTCGAGGTCCCGCCCGAGGTCTTCGCAGAGCTCACGCGATGAGCCTTCGCGTCCTGGGCCTCGACCCCGGGACCGCCACCTTTGGTTGGGGGGTCGTCGAGAGCGGCGGCGAACGACTTGTCCATCGCGCCCATGGCGTGATCCTCACGGAGCCGAGCCTTGCGCTCGGCGATCGACTTGCGGTGATTCGCGACGCGCTCGTTGCGATCATTCGCGAACAGCGGCCCGATCGCATCGCCATCGAACGCATCTTCAGTCAGGGAAACGTGCAGTCGGCGGTCGGGATCGGTGCCGCACGCGGCGTCACCCTGCTTGTGGCTGCAGACCTCGCACTTCCGCTGATTGAGGCGACACCGTCGGAGATGAAGCGTGCCGTCGCCGGCGATGGACGTGCATCAAAGGCTGCCGTGACGCTCGCCGTCACTCGACTCCTCGGCCTCTCGGCTGCACCGACGCCAAACGACGCGGCTGACGCGCTGGGCCTCGCGATCTGGGGTGGCGGCGCTGCCCGCCTCGAGCGCGCCGCCGGCTCCTCGCGCGCCGATCGCTCGTCTGCGCAGGGGATCGCCGCGGAGAGCGGCTTCGACCGTGCCGTGCGCGCAGCACTCCGCGCGGAGCGTCGCTGATGTACGCGTTCATCTCTGGTGAGATCGCCTGGGTCGAAGAGGATGCGCTTGTCGTCGTTCGCGACGGGCTCGGCCTGCGCATCCGCGTCCTGCCGCAGGTGATCGCCGATGCGCGCGATGGCGCGACGATCGAGCTGTATCTCCATCACCTCGTGCGCGAAGATGCTGAGCAGCTCGTTGGATTCCGCAGCCGTGACCAGGAACGCCTCTTCGCAACGCTGCTCGATGTGAGCGGCGTTGGGCCGAAGGTTGCGCTCGCCCTCCTCTCCGCCCATGGCGCCGATCGCATTCGTCGCGCCCTCGTTGATGGCGATGAGGCGCTCCTCGCCACCGCCTCTGGCGTGGGGCGTCGACTCGCCGCACGTATCGTCGTGGAGCTCGGCGAGCGCATGGCACGAGAGACCGCAGCGGCGCAAGGTGGGAGCTCCAGCGGCGATGCGCCGCGCAGCGACGAGGATCGCGATCTTGCCGCAGCACTTCGCAGCCTCGGCTTCCCGAGCCGCGAGGCGCGCGACCTGGTCGCCACGGTGAACGGTGACGACTCGCTCCGTGGCGCCTCACTCACCGATCGCCTGCGCGCGGCGCTGAAGGAGCGTGCCTGATGAGCGATGCGCATGATGGGGGAGCGGTGCGTGGCGCCGACGCAGAGGAGCGGAGCGTCGAGGCGAGCCTACGACCAGCGTCACTCGGCGAGTATGTTGGCCAGGGCGAGGCGAAGCGTTCGCTGACGACACTGCTCCAGGCGGCGCGCGAGCGCGGCGAGGCGGCCGACCATCTCCTTCTCCACGGTCCACCCGGGCTCGGAAAAACAACCCTCGCGGCGATCGTGGCCCATGAGTTAAGCGTGCCGATTCGCTTCACCTCTGGCCCAGCGATCGACCACGGCGGCGATCTTGCGGCGATCCTCACGAGCCTCGCGCCGCGACAGGTCCTCTTTATCGATGAGATCCACCGTCTCGGCCGCGCCGTTGAGGAGGTGCTCTATCCGGCGATGGAGGATCGAGCGATCGACATCGTGATCGGCAAGGGGGCCTCGGCACAGCCGCTCCGCCTCGAGGTGCCACCATTCACCCTCGTCGGTGCGACGACGCGCGTCGGCATGCTCTCAGCGCCGCTACGTGATCGTTTCGGCGCGGTGCAGCGACTCGATTTCTACGACGACGCCGACCTCGCCGCCATTGTGCGCCGCTCCGCCGGCATTCTCGGGATCGCGATTGACGACGATGCCGCCGCGCTCATCGCGGCACGAAGTCGCGGAACACCGCGCACGGCGAATCGACTGTTGCGTCGCGTGCGCGATGAGGTCCAGGTTGCCGGGGGAGCGCGCGTGGACGCTACGGCAGCCGCCGCGGCGCTGGAGGGGCTACAGATCGACGATGCTGGCCTCGATGCGACCGATCGAAAGCTCCTCTCGGTCATGATCGAGAAGTTTGATGGCGGCCCTGTTGGCGTCGCAGCCATGGCGGCGCTGCTCGGCGAATCGGCCGACGCCCTCGAAGACGTCTTTGAGCCGTACCTCTTACGCCTCGGCTTCCTCGATCGCACCCCCCAGGGGCGCGTCGTCACGGAGCGGGGGAGGGCGCACCTCGGCCGCGCGCGCGACACGATCTGGGGGCGCGGCTGAACAACGGACAGCGTCTGGCGGCGCTCTCGGATCCGTCGACGCTTCCCGCGCGTAACGGCTCCCCGGCGCGCTTTGAGGTGCTGACGGTCGACCCTGCGAGTCGGGCGCGGGCCGGGATCCTGCACCTGCCGCACGGCGACGTTCAGACGCCCGACTTCATGCCAGTTGGCACGAACGCCACCGTCAAGGCGCTCGATCCCGACGACCTGCGCGCGCTCGGCGCCCAAATCATCTTGTCGAACACCTATCACCTCTACTTGCGCCCCGGCCATGAGCGCATCGCGCGCCTTGGTGGCCTCCACACGTTCATGGGATGGGATCGCCCGATCCTCACCGACTCGGGCGGCTTTCAAGTCGTCTCGCTCGGTCCGCTCATGAAGATTGGCGAAGAGGGTGCGCGCTTTCGAAGCCACCTCGATGGGGGAGAGCACCTCTTCACGCCGGAGCGTTCCATTGAGGTGCAGGAGGCGCTCGCGCCTGATGTCGCCGTGGCGTTCGATCAGCCGGTGATGCCCGGCTCAACGGAGCCGCGCGAGGTCCTCCGCGCCATGGAGCGAACGCATCGTTGGGCGGTTCGCTCACTGCGTGCGCACACGCGCGCCGACCAGGCGCTCTTCGGAATCGCGCAGGGCGGGATTGATCCCGAGTTACGCGCCGCATCGGCGACCTGGATCCGATCTCTTCCGTTTGACGGGATCAACCTTGGCGGCCTTGCCGGCGACGAGACGCCCGAGGAGCGGAACCGCGCGGTCGAGGCGACGATCGCAGCGCTCGAGGGCGACGGCCGCGTGCGCTATCTCATGGGGCTCGGCTCACCGCTCGACATCATTGACGCGGTCGTGCGCGGCGTTGACCTCTTCGACTCCGTCCTCCCCGCGCGAGTCGCGCGTAATGGCCAGGCCTGGGTGACCGGTGGTCGGATCAACCTGCGGAACGCGCGGCACCTTGACGAGGAGGGTCCCGTCGATGCCGCCTGCGACTGCAGCGCCTGCCGCCGCTTCAGTCGCGGCTACCTCGCCCACCTCTTCCGGGCCGACGAACTCCTCGCCTACCGCCTCCTCACGATCCACAACCTGCGCCACCTGAGCGCGCTGATGGGGCGGGTTCGGACGGCGATCCAGTCGGGTACACTCGCAGCCGAACTGCCGCAGCTCCGCGCCTCGGCCGGGGGACCAGGAACCCCACGGCTTGGCGACGACGATGAGCCGGAGGAGGCACCGCCCAGAGGGGCGATGCGTCCACGGTACGCCGACGGAGGCATAGTTCGTACGGGGATCAAGTCAAGGGCGCAAGAACCGGAAGGCAGGTAAGAGATGGCCGAGAAGTCGGAGAGCAAGAAGGTCGCGGCAGCGGAGCCCAAGAGCGAAGCGAAGCCGAACACCGAGCGTACTCGGGCGGTCGACGCAGCGATCCTCACCATTGAAAAGCAGTTTGGTCGCGGCGCGATCATGAAGCTCGGGTCGCGCGAGCGGCTCGCCATCGACAGCATCCCCACGGGAGCGATCGGACTCGACCTCGCCCTCGGCGTTGGCGGGCTGCCGAAGGGTCGCATCAGCGAGATCTTCGGACCAGAGAGCTCTGGTAAGACGACGATCTGCCAGCACATCATCGCCGAGGCGCAGCGTCGTGGCGGGGTGGCTGCATTCATTGACGTGGAGCACGCGCTCGACTCGGCATACGCCAAGCAGACCGGGGTGAACGTTGACGAGCTCCTCGTCTCTCAGCCGGATACCGGCGAGCAGGCGCTTGAGATTGCCGAAACGCTTATTCGCTCCGGTGGTGTCGACATCGTCGTCATCGACTCGGTCGCAGCCCTCGTGCCGCGCGCTGAAATCGAAGGTGAGATGGGCGATTCGTTCGTCGGCATCCAGGCGCGCCTCATGAGCCAGGCGTTGCGAAAGCTCACCGGTGCCGTCGCACGCTCTAACACCGTGCTCCTCTTCACCAACCAGCTTCGCGAGAAGATCGGCGTGATGTATGGCAGCCCGGAGACGACTCCAGGCGGACGCGCCCTCAAGTTCTACGCATCGGTGCGCCTCGACATTCGACGCATTGAAACGATCAAGACGGGCACCGAGTCGATCGGCTCGCGCGTCCGCGTCAAGGTGGTTAAGAACAAGGTCGCGGCGCCCTTCCGGATCGCTGAGTTCGACATCATGTACGGCGAGGGGATCAGCCTCGCTGGTGGGCTCCTCGACGTAGGGGTCGCCGCCGACGTCGTCTCGAAGACTGGAGCCTGGTTCAACTTTGGTGACGTTCGACTCGGCCAGGGTCGTGAGCAGTCGAAGGAGTTCCTCAAGGCGAACCCTGCGGTTGCAGCAGAGATCGACGCAAAGATCCGCGCGGCTGCCGTGAACGTCGAGGTGCCCGTCGCTCCACCCGTAGAGACCGAGTAGCGGGCGCCGCTGATGCGGCGCCGCAGCGACCCCGAGGCGCAACGCACAAAGCGTGCGGCGGCGGATCCTGAGCGCGTCCTCGAGGCCGCTGCGCGTTCGCTCGGTGGGGCACCCAAGACGAGCAAGGCGCTGACCGAGCGTCTCCTCACCCTGGGTTACCCCGAGGAGCACGTGCGCGCGGCTGTCGAGCGCCTCGAGCAGATCGGACTCCTCGACGACGAGCGCCTTGCGCGCTCGCTGCTCGAGTCGCGCGATCGGTCACGCCAGCGCGGAGATCGCGCGCTGCTGCAGGAGCTGCGACGGCGCGGGGTAGGCGACGAGCTCGCTGGCAGCCTCCTCGCTGAACGCGCCGCTGAGGGGGCGAGCGAGGGAGCTGATGGGGTGGAGCTGCGCGCCGCCCGCGCCGCCGCAGCGCGGATCAGGCTTCGCGGAGGGGAGCCACGAGCCGAGGGGCAGCGGATCGCCCAGGCGTTGGCGCGACGCGGTTTCCCCTCTGGAATGGCGTGGCAGGTGGCTCGTGAGCGCCTCGCAGAGGGGCTCCAGGAGGCCTCAGAGGGGGCGTTTGACCCCGAAGGCGACGAGGGCTAGCCTGCATCTCCCAGCCTCCTGGCTGGCCAATTGACCTTATGACGCGAGCAGCTCCGCGGGCAGGGCTGCAGGAGACAACCATGACCGGACTCGACGGGGCGACCCCCGTGCTCTTCGTCGTTGTCGGCGTCGTCGCTGGCGCCCTCCTCCGCCAACTCCTTGGGGCGGCGAGCCTCAGATCCGCCTCGCGCCGCGCCGCCTCGATCCTTGAGGAGGCACGTCAACAGCAGGGGAGCCTGATCATCGCCGCGAAGGGGGAGATCTCCACCATGCGTGCAGCCGCAGAGGATGCGGCGCGTGCAGACCGCGAGCTCGCCGCCGCAGAGGGGGAGCGCCTCCGCCTGCGCGAGGTTGCACTCGCCGAGCGCGACACCTTCTTCTCTGAGCGAGAGCTCTCAATCGCCGAACGCGAGCGGGGCCTACTGGAAGAGGCGGCAAAGAACGACGCCGAGCGCGCGACGATCGCCACGCGTCTCGCCGAGGTCGCAGGGCTTGATGCTGAGGCGGCGCGCGCCGAATTGATGCGCCGCGTTTCGGAAGAGGCGGAGACTGAAGCCGCACGGTTGCAGGCAACGCTCGAGCGCCGCGCGCGTGAAGACGCGGCCGATCGTGCCCGCGACATGATCCTCACCGCGATGCAGCGCGTCGCCGCCGACCACAGCGCTGAACACTCCGTCACGCACATCAAGCTTGCCAACGACGAGATGAAGGGGCGCCTCATCGGCCGCGAAGGGCGCAACATTCGCGCGCTCGAGGCTGCAACCGGCGTGGAGCTGATCATCGACGAGACTCCCCTGCAGGTGACCCTCTCGTCGTTCGATCCGGTGCGCCGCCAGGTCGCGCGCGTCTCGCTCGAGCGCCTGATGCAAGACGGACGCATCCACCCCGTACGCATCGAGGAGGTCGTCATTAAGGCGCAGGCCGAGGTCGATGCCGATGCGCTGAAGAACGGCGAAGGCGCCGCCCTCGAAGTTGGCGTCACCGGGATCCCAATGGAGCTGCTGCGCATCCTTGGGCGCCTGCAGTGGCGCACCTCGTTCGGCCAGAACGTGCTGCTTCACTCGATCGAAACAGCACAGGTGGCAGGAACGATCGCCGGCGAGCTGGGGATGGATATTCGCGCGGCGAAGGTCGGCGGGTTGCTCCACGACATCGGCAAGGCGCTTGACCACGAGATCGAAGGGACGCATGCCGCAATCGGCGCCGATCTCGCCAAGCGCCACGGCATGCCCGACAGCATCGTGAACGCGATTGCTGCGCACCACCAGGAGGTGGAGTGCACGGCGCGAGAGGCACCGATCGTGCAGGTCGCCGATGCAATCAGCGCTGCACGCCCTGGCGCACGCGGTGACCAGGCAGAATCGCACCTGCGACGCCTCGAAGACCTTCAGGCGATCGCCATGAGCTTCGATGGAGTGGAGCGTGCCTACGCCGTTCAGGCTGGGCGTGAGGTGCGCATCCTCGTACGCCCTGACCAGATCGACGACGAAGGGGCGCGCAATATCGCCCGCGACGTCGTCGCGCGCATTGAGGAGCAGCTTTCGTACCCAGGCCAGATTCGCGTCACGGTGATCCGCGAGAGCCGCGCGGTCGATTACGCTCGCTGACGCGGCGCTCCCGGGGATGCAGGGCCACGAAGAGGGGAGCCCCCTGCCGCTCCTCGCTATCGGCGGTGCAACTGCGGTCGGGAAGAGCGCCGCTGCGCTCGGGCTCGCCGAACTCCTGCGCGGCGAGGGGATCGAGGTTGCGCTCGTCTCTGCGGACTCGCGTCAGGTCTTCCGCGGCTTCGATATTGGAACCGACAAGCTGGATCGCGATACGTTGGCGCGCTGGCCTCACGCGGGAATTGATGTTGCCGATGCGGATCTTCCGTTCACCCTCTTTGACTGGCTAGAGATCGCGCGCCCAGCCGCCTCGACGAGGCCACAGGGCGCTGGCGCCGGCGCTGCGCCACGCCTCGCGATCGTTGTCGGCGGGACCGGGCTCTACCATCGCGGGCTCCTGCGTGGCTTCCTGCGCGGCGGCTCTCGCCCACACGACGCAGGGCTTCGCGGCGAACTCGAGGCGCTCCTCGCCGCCGATGGTCGCGAGCCGCTCGACGCACGCCTGGCAACACTGCAGCCCGAGGTTGCCGCCCAGATGCTGAACGCCAGCCCGCGCCGACTTGTTCGCGCGCTCGAGATCGCGTTCCTTGGCGGCGATGCCTCTGCCCCCGAAGAGCAGCCGTGGGGCGCTCCGCACGCCTATGTGACGATCGATGATCCAGATCCAGTCCACCATCGCGCCGCCATCACCGCACGCATTGAGGAGCAGTTCGTACGCGGCCTTGTTGCAGAGGCTGTCGCCCTTGCCGAACGCCTCCCCCCTGAAACCCCAGCGCTCTCCGGGATCGGTTACGCCGAGGCGTTGCGCCATAACGAGGCTGAGATCACTCGCGAGCATGCGGTCGGCGCCGCCGCAGCACGCACCTGGGACTACGCGCGCAGACAGCGCACGTGGTTCCGCGCCGAACCGATCGACGAACGAATCGTTGGGGGTGCTGAACGCTCAACCGTCGAGATCGCAGCGGCGCTCCACGTCATCGCCCAGCGGCTCATCACCGCGCATCCAAGTGGAGGGTCGTAGTGGGGGAGCACGCACCGCGCGGACGCCGCGCAGGAATTGAGATCGCGCCACCGGTCGAGCGCGCCTTTCTTATCGCCGTCGAGAGTGGCACCGAGGATGGATGGTCGGCACGCGAGAGCCTCGAAGAGCTGGCAAGCCTTGCGCGCACCGCGGGCGCCGAGGTGGTTGGTGCTGAGTGGCAGGCGCGGCGCCATCCAGATCCCGACTCCTACATTGGAGCAGGGAAGGCGAGTGAACTGATCGCAGCGAAAGCCGAGACCGGATTCACGTTGCTGATCGCCGACGATGAGCTTTCGCCAACCCAGCAGCGCACGCTAGAAGAGCTTCTCGAGGTGAAGGTGATCGACCGGAGCCGCTTGATCCTTGACATCTTTGCACTGCATGCACGCACTCGTGAAGGGAGACTGCAGGTTGAGTTGGCACAACTTGAGTATCAGCTTCCGCGGCTGACGCGACTCTGGACACACCTCTCGCGCACCGGTGGTGGGATCGGCACGAGAGGGCCAGGGGAATCGCAGCTTGAGACCGACCGACGCCTGATTCGCGATCGAATCTCCGTGATGAAGCGGCGCGTCGACGAGGTACGCAGGAGTCGTGACACCGGTGCCCGCGCCCGCGATGTGCGCGGTGACCAGACGGTGGCGATCGTCGGCTACACCAACGCTGGAAAATCCACGCTGCTCAACAGCCTCGTCGGTAGCGAGGTCGTTCTGGCTGAAGACAAACTCTTTGCAACCCTTGACCCGACGAGTCGTCGCGTGCGCCTCCCAGGCGGCTCCGCAACGATCATCACCGACACCGTGGGATTCATCCATAAGTTGCCGCACCAACTTGTCGACGCCTTCCGCGCCACCCTCGAAGAGGTGCGCCGTGCCGACCTACTCCTTGAGGTCGTCGATGCCGCCGACCCGCACCTGAAGGAGCATCGGGCAACCATCGCCGGCGTGCTTGAGGAGCTGGGCGTCGACGAGAAGCCACGCCTCGTCGCAGCAAACAAGTGCGACCTCCCGGGCGCCGCCACGGCGGACATCCCTGGCGCCCTGCGGATCTCCGCAGCCACAGGCTCAGGACTGCCGGAACTGCGCGCCACCCTTGAGCGCGAGCTCGGCGAGCAGGGAAGCCCCATCAACCTTGCCCTCCCATATACGGCCGCCGGGATGATTGAGGCGCTCCGCGGGCGGGCTGGTCTGAAGATCGCCTACGACGACGACCTGATCCGTCTGACCGGCTTCGCCTCGCCAGAGGTGGCGGGTCAGTTGGCGCGACTGGCGTTGCCAGGGCCTCAGGGGAAGAGAGAGACGACGAGGGCGGCAAAGAGGAAGTAACACCTCCGACACCCCCTACCTACTTCCGATAATGATAGTTATGTGAAATACCAGCAGGGAGCACCGCGCACGACCAGCCCCCCGCGCGGCTATCCTCAGGCACATGCGCGTTGAATTCATCGCTCAGGCTGGTGTAAAGATCCATACCGCGCACGGATCAATCCTCTGCGACCCCTGGTTTAACCCGGCCTATTACGCGAGCTGGTTCCCGTATCCCCGCAACGACCTGCTTGACCATGCGGCGCTCGGTGATACCAACTACCTCTACATCAGCCACCTGCACCGAGATCACTTTGACCCTGAATGGCTCGCGGCGTACTGCCGCAAAGACGCGACGGTGATCCTCCCCGCCTATCCCCTCCCCGAGCTCGAGGAGGCGCTCCGGGGGCTGGGATTCACGTCGTTCATCCGTACGACCTCTGGGGTGCCAGTGCAGCATGGCGGCCTGACGCTCGTTGTTGAGTCGCTGACCGCCCCCACCGATGGCCCGATCGGTGACTCCGCCCTTCTGGTCGATGATGGCGAGGAGCGCCTCCTCAACCTCAACGACAGCCGCCCGACGGATCCAGACCGGCTCCTTGTGCAGGGGCCGATCGACATCTGCCTTCTGCAGTTCAGCGGCGCGATCTGGTACCCGATGGTCTATGAGCTCCCCGCAAAGGCGCGTGAGGCGCTCGCGCGGAAGAAGCGTGCCGCCCAACTCACTCGGGCCGCTCGCTACGTTGAACTCATCGCCCCACGCGTCGTGATCCCCTCAGCAGGCCCACCATGCTTCCTCGACGACGAGCTCTTCCGCTGGAACGACATCCACGACGCAGACGACTCGATCTTCCCGGACCAGCGCTTCATGGTGCAGCGCCTCACCGACGAGGGCCACCAGGCGGCCCTGATGCTCCCAGGCAGCGTCGGTGCGTTCGATGCTGCAGGGATGTTCCGCGTGGAACATTTGTCGGGCGTATCGTCCGTGCAAGACGTCTTTGCGAACAAGGAGACGTATTTGCGCCGTTACGCTGCGGACTGGGCGCCACGCATTGCGGCGGAGAAGGTGAGCTGGTCCGGACCGCGCAGCGATCTCCTCCCCGAACTGAAGGCGTGGTTCGAACCGCTCATGGCGCTCGGGCCGCGGGTCTGTGACGGCATCGGGGCGACCGTTCGGATCGCGACCGACGATGCATCGATCCTGCTCGACTTCCCCGACCGGGCGGTGATCGCCGACGACGGGCGCGAGGTCGACTTTAAGTTCACGATCCCCCGCCTCCTGCTCGACCATCTCGTGCGCACGCGAACCGATGACTGGGTGAACTCGCTCTTCCTCTCGATGCGCTTCTCGGCGTGGCGCCGAGGTGCCTACAACGACTATCTCTACACGTGGTTCAAGTGCCTCTCCGTTGCGCGGATCCAGTACGCAGAGGGCTTCTACGCTGAGAACGGTCCCACGGAGGGGACCTTTGATCTTTCTGGATGGCAGGTGCAGCGCCGCTGCCCGCACATGAAGGCCGACCTCACCCGCTTCGGCACCAGTGACGGCTCAACTCTCACCTGCAGCATCCATGGATGGCAGTGGGATCTCGCGACCGGGCGCTGCCTCACCTCGGACGGGCACCCGCTCTTCGCCCGCCCGCAGAGCGATGCGGCGCGTGATGCTGCACGGGATGCTGCGCAGCTGCCGCCGCCGGGTCCAGACCCCCTCGCCGGGGGGCCAGAGGGCGCCTAGCGCCGCTTAGCGCCGTAGTAGCGCGGGGACTACGAGCCGAGGTGACCCGCCAGACGCGTCGCGAGGAGCGTCGATCGACCGCCGCCCATCACCAGCACCACGGCGTTCGCCGGGAGCGCTGCAGCGATGGCATCTGCCGCCGCCTCAACACTCCCCGGTGCGGTTGCAGGGACACCGTGGCGGGCGACCGCGGCGGCGAGCGCTCCAGCGCTGCTGATGCTGAGATCGGGGTCGCGCACCGCAAAGATGTCCGCCACCACGACCGAATCTGCCAGGGCCGCGGCGGTCGCGAGTGGCTCGAGGAGCGCCGCGGTGCGGTGGTAGGTCAGCGGCTCGATGGCAAGGAGCAGGTGTCGCCCCGGATACCGCGCGCGAACCGTTTCAATCGTCGCGCGGATCGCCGTTGGATGGTGACCATAGTCGTCAAGCACCGTACGCGCCCCGTCGTCGAACCGCACCTCGAGGCGTCGTCCGACTCCGCCGAAGCTCGCAAGCGCTGTCGCGATGCCTGCAGCGCTACCGCCGTTAGCGGCAGCAAGGAGCGCAACGCCGAGGGCGTTCGCCGCGTTGTGCGCGCCGAGGAGCCCGATCGGGAGTCGTCGTCCAGCGAGGGCCTCGGCCACAGGGAGGAGTGCTGCCGCGCGTGGAGAGATCCTCAGATCGTCGAGGGCGACCGCTCCCCGCTCCCCCACGATGAGTGATGCCTCGACGTCCGCGCGCGTCATGTTTGACGCGTCGCTCGCCGTGTCGTTGCGGTCGTCGTGTCCGTGCACACGGACGGCGTAGGTGACGAGCTGTGCGCGCTCTGCTTCCGTCGCGCCCCTCCCAAGCGCCGCGGCGATAGCGGCACCACCGCGGTCGGCACTGTTGATGACGACGACCCCGCGCGCAAGGACAGGGCGCGTCCAGGCGGCGAACGTTGCCACCACCGCGTCGAGGTCCGCAAAGATGTCGGGGTGGTCCCAGTCGGCGTTCAGGATGAGCGCCGAATCGGCGATGTACGGATCAAAGTTTCCCCCGTACTCATCGGCCTCGACGATGAACCCCTGCTCCGCTCCAATGTGCACCGGCGAACCTGGAGGGGTGCCGTCCGTGGCGTTGAGTGGACCGCCGACGAACGCCGACGGGTCGCGACCAGAGGCGCGGAGTGCAGCTAGCAGCCACCCCGTTGAGGTCGTCTTGCCGTGTGTCCCGGCAACGCCGAGCAGTGCGCCACCGCGGGTCGCGGCAGCATCGGCGATCAGCTGCTGCACGGAGAGGAGCGGGATACCCGCCGCCCTTGCTGCGACAAGCTCCGGATGGTTCGGCGTGACGCTCGTGATCGCCTTTGAGACCGCGAGGTGCGTTCTGTCGTCTAGGTGATCGCCCCCCTCGCTGTCGACGATCTTGACTCCGGCGGTGATGAGCATCGCGGCGCTCTCCTCCGAAAGGTCGCGATCGCACCCCGTGACGTCGAGGCCAAGCGCGCGAGCGTGCAGGGCGGCGCCGAGGGCGGCCGTCCCGCCGACACCCATCACGTGCAGTCTGACTCCCGGCGCAAAGGGGGCGCCGCCCCTAGCGGGCGCGAGTCCGGCTCCGATCTCGTCGACCGAGCGGGTCACGGCTCAGCGGTAGTTTTCGAATTGCAGCGGCACGTCGAGCGGCAGACCCCGCAGATGGTCAATCACCGCCTGGAGCTCGTCACGCGACTTTCCTGTCACGCGCACTGCTGGACCCTGGATCTGCGTCTTCACCTTCGGGAAGGCGTCGCGGATCGACTTTGCGATCTGCTTTGCGGTCGTGTCGTCGAGACCGCGGCGCAGCTTGACTACGACCCGAAGGGTGTCACCACCGGCTGCCTCGTGCTTCCCCCAGTCAAACGTTCGCAGATCAACACCACGCTTCACCGCCTTTGATTCGAGGATGTCGCGAAGTGCTTTAAGGCGCAGCTCGCCGTCGACGCGCACGATGAGCGTCTCCTTCTCTTCTTCGATCTCCGCAGTGGCGCCACGGAAGTCGTAGCGTGTGGCGACCTCACGGCGCGCCTGATCGAGGGCGTTCTTCAGCTCTTGGCGATCAAAGTCTGAAACAACGTCAAAGGAGCTATCGCCTGACATCACTCACCTCCTGATCTTCATCGCGTCGGTAATTCGTGTACTACTTCCGGTTCGACGGTGTCACGCTCCCGTTGGGGGCGAAGGCCCACGCGCCGGTCACGCCGACCTCGCCGAGCCGATCAAGGATACGACCGTTGAGGCTGAGGGTAAGCGAGGCCGGACTCCCGAAGCGGAGCTCCACGAGCCGCGTCGCCTTGATGGTGAAGCGGCCGCCCTTAACGAGCGTGAGCCCGGTACTCCCCGTCGTGGGGTCGACGACCCCGTCACTCCAGGCACGCACCCAGGAGCCAGAGCCCGTCGCCTCCACCGTGACGACCACGCCGCTGTAGTTGACGCTGACGCTGCGTTCGACCGTGCTCGTCGCGCCACCGAGCCCTGCTGCGGCAAGGGTGATACGCCACTCCCCTGCTGGCAGGAGGAGGTCAGAGGCGATGCCGCCCGAGGAGTCTGCGGTGAACTGCGTCACGACAGGGCTCCCAGTTGCCGGGGTTGCAGTGACGGAGAGGACCTGGCCAGGCTCGCTTGATGCCTCGATACGCACGGGGGCGTTCTCGATGCGTGCCCCCTCAGTAGGGCCGAGGAGCTCGAGCTTCGGGCCGCCCCCCGTCGGCAGGGGCACGATCAAGACGCGAGTCAGGGTTTCCGCACTCGCCGTGCCCGTGCCGTCGTCGAGCGCAGTAATGCTCAGCTCGTTCTTTCCGCGGTCGAGGGGCACCTCAACGCTCCAGAGCCCCGTCTCGTCGGCGATCGCCGTGATCGTCTCTCCGCCGAGCCGCTCGATGCGGATCCGCGCCTTGG
>QWQR01000019.1 GCA_003670745.1 Chloroflexota bacterium | reverse complement strand
TTGAGGTCGGACATCTTCTTCTGCGCGATCTCCTGGATCTGCGCCTTGGTGATCTTGCCGACGTTCCCCGCCTTGTGATCGCCAGCACCCTTCTCGATCCCCGCCGCCTTGCGGATCATGTCCGCAGCCGGTGGAGTCTTCAGGATGAAGGTGAACGAGCGGTCCTCGAAGATCGTGATCACGGCGGGGATCACCTCGCCCTTGCGATCAGCGGTCTTCTCGTTGTACGACTTCGTGAACTCCACGATGTTGATGCCGTGCGGCCCGAGCGCGGTGCCGACCGGCGGCGCAGGGGTAGCTCCGCCCGCGGGGAGCTGCAGGGTGACTGTCGCGCGAATCTTCTGGGCCATGGTTGACTCCTTCTCTCTCTGCTCTGGCTACAACTTCGCGACCTGGAGCAGGTCGAGCTCGACCGGCGTCTCGCGACCGAAGATGGAGACGAGGACCTTCACCTTGCTCCGCTCGACATCGATCTCCTCGACCGTGCCGACGAAGTCGGAGAATGGCCCATCGTTGACGCGGACCGACTGACCCTTCACGAACGCCACCTTGACGGTCGGTGCCTGGCCAACGCCGAGCTGGCGGAGGATCTGCTTCACCTCGGTCTCGGTGAGCGGCACGGGATCGGCCTTCATGCCGGGGATCGCCGAGCCGCCGACGAAGCTCGTCACCCCTGGGGTGTTGCGAACCACGTACCAGCTCTCGGGCTCCATGATCATGTCGACGAGCACGTAGCCGGGGTAGATCTTCTTCTGCACGGTGGTGCGCACGCCGCTGCGAATCTGGATCTCGTCCTCCATCGGAACGACGACCTGGAAGATCCGGTCGGACATATCCATCGACTCGATGCGGTGCTCGAGGTTCGCCTTCACCTTGTTCTCGAAGCCCGAGTAGGTGTGGATGGCGTACCAGTGCCGCTTCGGCGTGGGGGCGCTCTTTTCGGTGGTGGTATCGGTCACGTGCCTCTCCTCGTCGCTCGACTCAGGCCGGGTTGATGAGCTTCAGGATCTCCGTGAAGAGGAGGTCCCAGAAGGCGATATAGAAGCCGACAAAGAGCGAGGCGCCGAAGACGAGCCCGGTGAGGACACGCACCTGATGCCCGGTTGGCCATGCGACCTTCCGCAGCTCAGAGAACGCCTCGGCGAAGAACTTCCTGATCCTCTTCACGCTTCGTTGCTCCTTCTCTTCATCTCGCTCTCCCCTCGATCAACGTCGAGAGGCTGGCAGGGGCGGCCGGACTCGAACCGACAACACCCGGTTTTGGAGACCGGTACTCTACCAATTGAGCTACGCCCCTAACGAAATACCTCGCGCTACTTCGACTCGCGATGGAGCTTGTGGGCTCGGCATCGCGGGCAGTACTTGCTCAACTCGAGGCGGTTCGGATCGTTGCGCTTGTTCTTGCGCGTCGTATACGTCCGCTCCTTGCACTCCGTGCAGGCGAGCTGCAGCGTTGGTCGGTTCTCTGCTTTTGCCATCGTTACGCCAGGATCTTCGTGATGGAGCCGGCGCCAACGGTGCGGCCGCCCTCGCGGATCGCGAAGCGCTGTCCAACCTCAACGGCGATCGGGGTGATCAGCTCGACCGTCATCTCGACGTTATCGCCCGGCATGATCATCTCGGCGCCCGCGGGGAGGCCGATCGAGCCGGTGACGTCCGTCGTGCGGAGGTAGAACTGTGGTCGGTAGCCGTTGTAGAACGGCGTGTGCCGGCCCCCCTCGTCCTTCGTCAGGACGTAGACCTCGGCGGTGAACTTCGTGTGCGGGGTGACGGAGCCGGCCTTCGCCAGCACCTGCCCGCGCTCGATCTCCTCGCGCTCGATGCCGCGGAGCAGGAGCCCCGTGTTGTCGCCCGCCTGGCCCTCGTCGAGCATCTTCTTGAACATCTCGACGCCGGTGACGACGACCTTGCGGGTGTCCTTGATCCCGACGAGCTCAACCTCGTCGCCGACCTTCACGATGCCGCGCTCGATGCGCCCGGTCGCGACGGTGCCGCGCCCCTTGATCCCGAAGACGTCTTCGACGGGCATGAGGAAGGGCTTATCGACCGCGCGGGTCGGGGTTGGGATGTACGAGTCGATCTCGTCCATCAGCTTCTGGATCGGGGCGTAGGCGGGATCCGACGGATCGTCCTTCGCCTCGATCGCCTTCAGCGCCGAGCCGCGGACGACCGGGATCTTGTCTCCTGGGAAGTCGTACTTCGTGAGGAGCTCGCGCACCTCGAGCTCGACGAGGTCGAGGAGCTCAGGGTCGTCGACCATGTCGCACTTGTTGAGGAAGACGACGATGTACGGCACCTCGACCTGCTTGGCCAAGAGGACGTGCTCCTTCGTCTGCGGCATCGGGCCGTCCGTGGCGGCGACGACGAGGATCGCCCCGTCCATCTGGGCCGCGCCGGTGATCATGTTCTTGATGTAGTCGGCGTGCCCTGGGCAGTCGACGTGCGCGTAGTGGCGGGCGTCCGTCTCGTACTCGACGTGCGAGATCGAGATGGTGATGCCACGCTCGCGCTCCTCGGGAGCGTTGTCGATCGTGTCGAAGGCGCGATACTCGGCCTTCCCCTTGAGGGCGAGGTACTTCGAGATCGCGGCGGTCAAGCTCGTCTTGCCGTGGTCGATGTGTCCGATCGTGCCGATATTGACGTGTGGCTTTGTTCGCTCGAACTTCTGCTTCGACATCTCGTTACCTCCTACTTCCTGCTTCTACTTTGGGTCGCTATAAATCGCTACTAGGCCTGCGCGGCCGACTTTGACTTCGCCACGAGCTCCTGCGCAATGTTCTGCGGGACCTCGGCATAGTGGGAGAGCTCCATCGAGAAGGCCGCTCGACCCTGGGTCATCGATCGGAGGTCGGTAGCGTAGCCGAACATCGCCGCGAGCGGGACATTCGCCTTGACCACCTGGGTTGTGCCGCGATTCTCCATGCCGAGCACCTGGCCGCGTCGGCTGTTCAAGTCGCCGATCACGTCACCCATGAACTGCTCTGGCATCGTCACCTCGACGTTCATCACCGGCTCGAGGACGCAGGGGTCGGCCTTTGGGAAGGCGTCCTTGAGGGCCATCGAGCCAGCAATCTTGAATGCCATTTCGGAGGAGTCAACGTCGTGGTACGAGCCGTCGACCAGGGTGACGGTCACGTCAACGCCTGGGAAGCCGGCGTAGATGCCGGTGGTGAGCGCCTCGCGGATCCCCTCGTTGATCGGCTTGATGAACTCACGTGGCACCGATCCGCCGACGATCTTGTCGATGAAGACGTAGCCGCTCCCCTTCTCGCCTGGCTCAGCGACGATGACGGCGTGGCCGTACTGACCCTTACCACCCGACTGGCGCACGAAGCGGCCTTCGCCGCTGGCACGCTTGCGGATGGTTTCGCGGTACGAGACCGACGGGCGGCCGATGTTGGCGGCAACGTTGAACTCGCGCACCATGCGGTCGACGATGATGTCGAGGTGAAGCTCGCCCATGCCGGCGATGCGGGTCTGCCCCGACTCCTGGTCGGTGTGCACGCGGAAGGTCGGATCCTCTTCTGCCAGGCGCTGGAGGGCGACGCCCATCTTCTCCTGGTCGGCCTTTGTCTTCGGCTCAACGCTGAGTTCAATCACTGGATCTGGGAAGGTCATTGACTCGAGCACGATCGGGTGCTCTGGATCGCAGAGGGTGTCGCCAGTGAAGGTGTCCTTAAGGCCGACAGCGGCAGCGATATCGCCGGTTCGAGCCTCTTCAATCTCTTCGCGGTGGTTGGCATGCATGCGGATCAGGCGGCCGATGCGCTCCTTCTTCCCCTTTGACGGGTTGAGCACGTACGAGCCAGCCTTGAGGACGCCGGAGTAGACGCGGAAGAAGCCGAGCTTCCCGACGAACGGATCTGCGGCGATCTTGAAGGCGAGCGCGGCAAACGGTGCCTCGTCGTCTACTGGGCGCGACATCTTGTTCTCAAAGTTGCGCGGGTCGGTCCCCTGGATCCCAGGCACGTCGAGCGGGCTTGGGAGGTACTCCACGACGGCGTCGAGCATCGGCTGAACGCCCTTATTCTTCAGCGCTGAGCCGGTCAGGACGGGGACGATCTTGTAGCCGAGGGTGCCGACGCGGATCCCTTCGCGGACCTGCTCTTCGCTCAGGGTTCCCGTCTCGAGGTAGATCTCGGTGAGCGCGTCGGTTTGGCCGGCCGCCTGGTCAAGCAAGAAGGCGTGCCACTTGTCGGCCTCGGCCTTTAGCTCGGCGCGGATCGGTCGGCGCTCGCTCTTCTCGCCCTTGTCGTCGAGATAGACGATCTCTTCCATGGTGATGAGGTCGATGACGCCCTCGAATTTATCTTCGAGGCCGATCGGGAGCTGGAGTGGGACGGCGTTAGCGCCGAGGCGGTCCTTGATCATGTCGAAGCAGCGCCAGAAGTCGGCGCCCGTTCGGTCAAGCTTGTTGATGAAGCAGAAGCGTGGCACGGCGTGGCGATCAGCCTGGCGCCAAACGGTTTCGGACTGTGGCTCTACGCCAGCAACGCCGTCGAAGATCACGACCGCGCCGTCGAGGACGCGGAGCGAGCGCTCCACCTCAACGGTGAAGTCCACGTGCCCGGGCGTATCGATGATGTTGATGACGTGATCCTTCCAGGCGCAGGTCGTGGCGGCGGCGGTAATGGTGATGCCGCGCTCCTGCTCCTGCTCCATCCAGTCCATCGTTGCGGCGCCCTCGTGGACCTCGCCGATCTTATGGATCTTCTTGGTGTAGAAGAGGATGCGCTCGGTGACCGTGGTCTTACCGGCGTCAATGTGCGCAATGATGCCGATGTTTCGCGTTCGAAGGAGCGACGTTGCTCGTGCCATCTCTCGCCCCTAGAAGCGGAAGTGGCTGAAGGCCTTGTTCGCCTCCGCCATCTTGTGGGTCTCTTCGCGACGCTTGCAGGCGGCTCCGAGATTATTCGACGCGTCAATGAACTCAGCGGCGAGCTTCTCGGACATGCTCTTGCCGGAACGCTTGCGCGCAGCCTGCACCAGCCAACGGACGCCGAGGCTCGTGCGGCGCTCGCCGCGAATCTCGACTGGGACCTGATAGGTGGCGCCACCAACGCGGCGCGGCTTCACCTCGATGAGTGGCGTTGCGTTGCGAAGCGCTGCGTCAACAACTTCGAGGCCCGGACGATTCGCCTGCGCCTCGATGCGAGCGAGCGACTGACGAATGATGCGCTCAGCAAGGCCACGCTTGCCGCTGAGCATCACCTTCACGACGAAACGGTCGATCGTCTTGTTGAGCGGTACCGTCTCGTACTTCAGCTTGCGTGGGATCGACGTACGACGTGGCATGTCTTACTTCTTCTTCTTGCCGTCGCCGGCGGCCTTGGCGCCGTACTTGGAACGGCTCTGCTGGCGATCCTTGACGCCTGAGGCGTCGAGTGCGCCGCGGATGATGTGGTACTTCACCGACGGGAGGTCCTTCACGCGGCCACCGCGCACGAGCACCACGCTGTGCTCCTGCAGGTTGTGACCGATGCCGGGGATGTAGGCGGTGACCTCGACCTGGTTGGTGAGCTTCACGCGGGCGATCTTTCGAAGTGCCGAGTTCGGCTTCTTCGGGGTCATCGTGCGCACGATCAGGCAGACGCCGCGCTTCTGTGGGGCGCCCTCAGCCGACTCCTGGCGCTGGCGAATCCCGTTCCAGTTCTTGCGGAACGCGGACGCCTTGACCTTGGAGACCTTGGTCTTGCGGCCCTTGCGTACGAGCTGGTTAATCGTTGGCACGTTTCGCGCGCGCTCCTTCTCAGTTTCTTACCTACTTGGCGTGACGACTGGGCCGAAGGGCCCAGAGACGCAGAAGCGAGAGGCTAGCATCGCCACGCTCAGGGTGTCAAAGCAACCCGAGCGTGGACCCCTCGTGACGAAATGTTACAGGCTCCCCTCCTCGGCGGGCGGGGTGGCCGGGGCGTCTGCCAAGAAGGGGTTCGCCTCGAGCCCCTCCCCCTCGGCGGCCGGCTTCTCCTCGGTGAGGAGGGCGACCAGCTGGGAGACGTCGTCTTGCGGGGCGCCCTCTTCGGCGCTGAGGAAGGCGTTGAAATTGTCCTGGCCGAAGTCGGCTGGGAGGTCTCCGCCGGCGAGTGCCGTGGCGGCGCGGATGCGCTCCTCGGCCTTTCGCTTCGCCACCGCGTCAGGGGCGCCGGTGCCGGCCGGGATGAGCTTGCCGATGATGACGTTCTCCTTGAGGCCGACGAGACGGTCCCGAGCCCCCGTGATCGCCGCCTCGGTGAGGACGCGGGTCGTCTCCTGGAAGGAGGCCGCGGCGAGGAAGCTCTCGGTGTTGAGCGACGCCTTGGTGACGCCGAGGAGCTGCGGGGCGGCCGTGGCCGGCTCGCCGCCCTCGGCGAGGACACGGGCGTCCTCGCGCTCGAACTCAAGGCGATCGGCGAGCTCTGTTGGGAGCAGTCGAGTGTCGCCCGGGTTGTCAACGCGCACCTTGCGCAGGAGCTGGCGCACGATGATCTCGACGTGCTTGTCGGAGATCGTCACGCCCTGGCTGCGATAGACCTTCTGAACCTCCATGACGAGGTAGTTCTGCACCTCGGCGCGACCGCGCACCTCGAGGAGCTCCTGCGGATCGAGCGGCCCGTCGGTAAGCGGATCGCCGGCGCGCACGCGGTCGCCGCTCTTGACGAGCAGCTTCGCGTTGTGCGGGATCGGGTACTTCGAGGCGGGGACCACATCCTCAGCGCGGATCGTCCAGCCGTTGCCAGCCTTGATGAGGAGCCCCTTCACTGGAGCGACGAGGTCGCCCTGTGAGGCCGAGCTGCCGACGAGCTGCCCGGCCTCGAGGGAGTCACCCTCGCGAACGGTGAGCTGCGCGTCGATGGGTAGGTCAAGTTCAATGTCGTAGATCTCGCGGTGGGTGACCTCGACGGTAGTTCCTGCGTCAGTGCGAACTACCTCGACGATACCGTCGATGCGGCTGATCTCGGCCTTCCCCTTCGGCTTTCGCGCCTCGAAGAGCTCTTCGACGCGCGGCAGGCCTGCGGTGATGTCAACGCCTGCCACACCACCCGTATGGAAGGTGCGCATCGTGAGCTGGGTCCCCGGCTCGCCGATTGACTGGGCGGCCATGATGCCGACCGACTCGCCGAGGGCGATCTGCTCGCCGGTGGCGAGGTTACGCCCGTAGCAGAGCTGGCAGACGCCGGCGGGTGCGACGCACGAGAGTGGCGAGCGAACCTCAACCACCGTCACGCCAGCGTTTGCAATCTCATGTGCCATAAGGTCGGTGATCTCATCGTTGCGTACGGCGACAACCTTCGAGCCAACCTTGATCTCGGCGCCAGCCCAGCGGCCGATCAGTCGCTTGGCGAAGAGGAAGCGCAGGTCGCGAAGATCCTGGTGATCCTCGCCCATCGGCCACTCGAAGCCCGCAACCTCGGCGGTGTCGGCGACGGTGACTGCGGTCGACTCATCAGTGCCGCAATCGGCGATGCGCACGATCACGTCCTGGGCCACGTCGACAAGTCGGCGGGTCAGGTAGCCGGAGTCGGCGGTGCGGAGCGCGGTGTCGGCGAGTCCCTTGCGGGCGCCGTGCGTGGAGATGAAGTACTCGAGAACCGTCATCCCCTCGCGGAAGTTTGACTTCACCGGAACGTCGATGATGCGGCCCGACGGGTCGGCCATGAGCCCGCGCATCGCGCCGAGCTGACCGATGTTCCCCTTGTTTCCGCGTGCCCCTGAGGCGGTCATCATGGCGAGCGGCCCGGTCGGGTCGAGCTCGTCCATCATCTTGTCGCCGATCTCCTTGGTCGTCTTCTGCCAGACGCGGATGACGTTGCTGTAGCGCTCCTCTTCGGTGATGAGCCCCGATGCGTACTGGGCGTCGACCTTCGCTACGTCCTTGTCCGCTGAAGCGACGATCTGGCCCTTCTCCTTCGCCATGGCGATGTCGAAGACGGAGATCGTCATGCCGCCGCGAGTTGCAGCCTCGAAGCCGACGCGCTTGATCCCGTCGGCGAGGAGTGCGGTCTCGGCGCGGCCGAGGAGGGCGAAGGAGCGGCTGATCAGCTCGCGCAGGTCGGCGCGGGCGAGCGATCGGTTCACGAAACGCAGGCGATCCGGAAGGATCTCGTTGAACTTCACGCGACCGATCGTGGTCTCCATGCGCTGCTCGACGATCGCGTCGGCGGCCTCGTCCCAGGTGCGCACCACGACGTCAATCGGCGCGTGCAGGGCAACCTGTCCAAGGTCGTAGGCGAGGAGCGCCTCGGTCTCATCGCTGAAGCGGCGACGCTTCGCCCCGGTGGCGAGCGGGTGCTCCTGGGTCAGGTAGTAGCAGCCGAGGACCATGTCCTGCGTCGGCGAGACGATTGGCGAGCCGTCGGCGGGCGAGAGCAAGTTGTTGGCCGAGAGCATCAGCTCGCGGGCCTCTTGCTGGGCGGCCTCGGAGAGCGGCACGTGGACCGCCATCTGGTCGCCGTCGAAGTCGGCGTTGAAGGCGGTGCAGACGAGCGGATGGATGCGAATCGCCGATCCTTCGACGAGAACCGGCATGAATGCCTGGATCCCGAGGCGGTGGAGCGTCGGCGCGCGGTTGAGAAGCACCGGGTGATCCTTGATCACGTCGGCGAGCACCTCCCAGACGACGTCGGTCGCCCGCTCGGTGAGTCGCTTCGCGCTCTTGATGTTGTGGGCGTGGCCGAGCTCAACGAGCTGACGCATGACGAACGGCTTGAAGAGCTCGAGCGCCATCTTCTTCGGGATGCCGCACTCGTGAAGCTTCAGCTCGGGGCCGACGACGATGACGGAGCGCCCCGAGTAGTCAACGCGCTTGCCGAGAAGGTTCTGACGGAAGCGGCCCTGCTTCCCCTTGAGCATGTCGCTGAGCGACTTAAGGCGGTGGTTGCCGGTGCCGGAGATCGCGCGACCGCGGCGCCCGTTGTCGATGAGGGCGTCGACCGCCTCCTGGAGCATGCGCTTCTCGTTGCGCACGATGATCTCAGGTGCGCCGAGCTCGATGAGGCGCTTCAACCGGTTGTTGCGGTTGATCACGCGGCGATAGAGATCGTTCAGGTCGGAGGTGGCGAAGCGTCCACCGTCGAGCTGCACCATCGGGCGCAGGTCGGGTGGGATCACTGGGAGGACGGAGAGGATCATCCACTCTGGTCGTGCGCCAGAGCGGCGGAACGCCTCGATAAGGCGGAGGCGCTTGATCGCCTTCTTGCGGCGCATGCCGGCGGTGTTGCGCACCTCAACCGCGAGCACCTTCGCGTCGGCATCAAGGTCCATGCGCTCAATCAGGTCGCGCACCGCCTCGGCGCCCATCCCGGCGCGGAAGATTCGCGCGCCACGTGGGCGCTCGCTGCCGAACTTCGCGTCGAGGGTGCGGAAGCTATCGAGTTCGTCCTCGCGGCCGATCTCAGGAAGAAGCTGTCGCACCTTGAGGCCGAGGAGCGCCTTCTTCTCCTTGGCGATCTCCTCCTTGCGGCTCTGTGCCGAGGTCTTCGCGTTGGCGCGGAGCGCGGCGATCTCGCCTTCAGCGAGCGCCTTCAGGTCGGCCCGCTTCTGCGTCCCCTGGGTCGCGATCGACTCCTTGAGTGCAGTGAATTCCTCTTCTGACGCGATCGACGCCTGGGTGAGGATCGCGCGGAGGCGCGCCTTCCCCTCCTTGCCGCCAGCAACACCTTCGGCAACGACAACCTCGCCTGTCGGCTCGAAGACGATTGCGGCCTCTGCCGCCGATTCGCCAAGGTCGGTGATCGTCTTCTCGCAGAGCTGGGCGGCCTCGCCCATCGCCTCAGCGCGCTCCGCGCGATCAGACTCGACCTGCTCCAGGCGCGCCTTAATCTCGCGCTCGAGCTCGGTGAGTTGACGCTTTAGGCGCGCATTGATCTCGCTCTCCTCTTCGGCGGTTGCGCCGCCGCCACGACCGGCGAGCTCATCGTCGAGGCCCTTCAGGGCCTCCTTGCGCGCCTCTTCGTCGACGTGGGTGACGATGTACTGCGCGAAGTAGAGGACGCGCTCCAAGTTGCGCGGCGAGATCTCGAGCAGGGTCGCGAGTCGGCTCGGCGTCCCCTTGAAGTACCAGATGTGCGAGACCGGGCTCGCAAGCTGAATGTGGCCCATGCGCTCGCGTCGAACCTTCGAGCGCGTGACCTCAACGCCGCACTTGTCGCAGATGATCCCCTTGTAGCGGATGCGCTTGTACTTTCCGCAGTAGCACTCCCAGTCGCGCGTTGGCCCGAAGATGCGCTCGTCGAAGAGGCCGTCCTTCTCGGGCTTCAGGGTGCGGTAGTTAATCGTCTCGGGCTTCGTAACCTCGCCCTTCGACCAGCCACGGATCTGCTCCGGGCTCGCGAGTGCGACGCGGATGGAGTCGAAATTGTTGACTTCCAACATGACGCTCTCCTCCTACCTACTCGTCGCCGCGCTCAAAGCCGGACATGTTGATGCCGAGGCTCGGGGTGGCGTAGCCGCTTGGATCCTCGAGCAGCTCGATCTGCTCGTCGTCTTCGTTCAGGATGTCGACGCTGATGCCGAGGCTCTGGAGCTCCTTGACGAGCACCTTGAACGACTCGGGGACGCCAGGCGCCTGGATCCGCTCGCCCTTGACGATCGCCTCGTACGCCTGGACGCGACCAACGACGTCGTCGGACTTGACGGTGAGGATCTCCTGCAGAATGTTGGCGGCGCCGTAGGCCTGGAGCGCCCAGACCTCCATCTCGCCGAATCGCTGGCCGCCGAACTGCGCCTTGCCACCGAGCGGCTGCTGGGTGATGAGGCTGTACGGTCCGGTCGAGCGCGCGTGGATCTTGTCCTCGACAAGGTGGTGGAGCTTCAGCATGTAGGTGACGCCGACCGTGATCGGGCGGTCGAATGGCAGCCCGGTCTTTCCGTCGCGCAGCTCGATCTTTCCTGCGGGCGGCAGGCCAGCGGCCTCGAGCTCGGCGATGATCTGCTCTTCGGTGGCGCCGTCGAAGACGGGCGTCGCACCCTTGAGTCCCTGCTTGGCGAGCGCCCAGCCGAGGTGCGTCTCGAGCAGCTGGCCGATGTTCATGCGGCTCGGCACGCCGAGCGGATTGAGGATGATGTCGACCGGGGTACCGTCCGGAAGGAACGGCATGTCTTCGGCCGGGAGGATGCGCGAGACGACGCCCTTGTTTCCGTGGCGTCCGGCCATCTTGTCGCCGACGGAGATCTTGCGCTTCTGGGCGACGGAGACGCGCACCAACTGGTTGACGCCAGGGGCAAGGTCAACCTCTTCGCGATGGAAGACGCGCACGTCGACGACGGTGCCGCGCTCGCCGTGCGGCAGGCGCAGCGAGGAGTCCTTCACCTCGCGAGCCTTCTCGCCGAAGATCGCGCGAAGGAGGCGCTCCTCGGCCGTGACCTCGGTCTCGCCCTTCGGCGTGATCTTGCCGACGAGGATGTCGCCCGGATGCACCGCGGCGCCAACGCTGATGATCCCGTTCTCGTCGAGGCTGGCGAGCAACTCCTCGGGGACGTTCGCGATATCGCGCGTGATCTCCTCAGGGCCGAGCTTGGTGTCGCGCGCCTCAATCTCGTGCTTCTCAATATGGATCGAGGTGAAGACATCCTGGCGAACGAGGCGGTCGCTGATGATGATCGCGTCCTCGTAGTTCGCCCCCTCCCACGACATGTAGGCCACGACGATGTTCTGGCCGAGGGCGAGCTCGCCCTGATCGGTCGACATCGAATCGCCGATCACCTGGCCAGGCTTCACGTGATCACCGACCGACACGGTCGGGCGGTGGTTAAGGCAGGTTCCCTGGTTCGAGCGCACGAACTTCAGGAGCGGGTAGTGATCGATGTCCTTCTTGTTTGCAGCGTCGTCTGGCTCGACGACGATCAGGTCGGCGGTGACGGAGGTGACGACCCCCTTACGGCGAGCGATCACAACCTGGCCGGAGTCGCGCGCTGCGCGCGCCTCAACGCCGGTACCGACCACAGGCGCATGCGGCTCGAGGAGTGGCACCGCCTGGCGCATCATGTTCGAGCCCATCAGCGCGCGGTTCGCGTCGTCGTGCTCAAGGAACGGGATGAGCGCCGTGGCGATCGAGACGACCTGCTTCGGCGAGACGTCAATGAACTCCACGCGCGTCGGATCGACGAGCTCGAAGCCCTCACCCTTGCGGCAGTAGATGCGATCGCCAACGAGTGCGCCGTTCGCATCGACTTCGGCGTTCGCCTGGGCGATGGCGTAGCGCTCCTCTTCATCGGCGGCGAGGTAGACAATCTCTTCGGTGACCCTCGCATCCTTGACGCGGCGGTATGGGGTCTCGATGAAGCCCATCTCGTTCACGCGACCGAACGTCGCGAGCGAACCGATGAGGCCGATGTTCGGCCCTTCAGGGGTCTCGATCGGGCAGATGCGCCCGTAGTGGCTGTGGTGCACGTCGCGCACATCGAATCCGGCGCGCTCGCGCGAGAGGCCACCCGGCCCGAGGGCGGAGAGGCGGCGCTTGCTCGTCAACTCGGCGAGCGGGTTCGTCTGGTCCATGAACTGGCTCAACTGTGAGCCGCCGAAGAACTCCTTCATCGCGGCGACGACTGGGCGCACGTTAACCAGGGCGCTCGGCGTGGCCTTGTCGTCCTCCTGGATCGTCATGCGCTCCTTGATCACGCGCTCCATGCGCAGGAGTCCGACGCGGAAGGCGTTCTGGATCAACTCGCCATTCGCACGAATGCGGCGATTGCCGAGGTGGTCGGTGACGTCGCGATGCGCGCCGCCCTCGTTGGCGACGATGAGGTGTCCGACGATCGCGGCGAGATCTTCACGCGTGATGGTGCGAGCGCCTTCGCCGGGGAGCTCAAGGCCCATAAGGCGTGCGGTGTCGCCGAGCTTCTGGGTGAACTTGTAGCGACCGACGCGACCAAGGTCGTAGCGGCGCTCGTTGAAGAAGAGATTCTCAACAAGCGATCGAGCGTTGTCGCCGGTGGGCGGATCGCCTGGGCGCAGCTTCTTGTAGACCTCAACGAGCGCCTCGCTGCGCGTCGTCGTGGTGTCCTTCTCTAGAGTGTTGGCAACGTAGGGGTGCTCTGGGTTCGACGCGAGTCGCGAGAAGAGCCCGGCGATCTCGTCGTTCGTCTCGTAGCCGACGGCGCGCAGCAGCGTGGTCGCAGGGATCTTGCGCTTGCGGTCGACCTTCACATACAGCTGGTCCTTACCGCTCGTCTCGAACTCGAGCCACGCGCCGCGGTTTGGAATAACCTTCGCAGCCCAGAGCGATCGCCCCGATGCTGGATCAACGGTGTCGGTGTAGAAGACGCCTGGCGAACGAACCAGCTGCGAAACAACAACGCGCTCGGCGCCGTTGATGATGAACGTTCCCTGTGAGGTCATCCACGGGAAGTCGCCCATGTAGATCTGCTGGCTGCGGATCTCGCCCGTCTCAAGGACCTTCAGTTCGGCGTTGACCATGAGCGGTCGCGCGAAGGTGAGATCCTTGGCGCGCGCATCATCTTCGGTGGCCTTCGGCTCCTTGAACTCGTAGTCGAGGAAGGAGAGCTCGAGGCGCTTTCCGGTGAAGTCGCGAATCGGGCTGATCTCGTCGAGCAGCTCGCGCAGCGCCGTCTTGGTGCCCTTGCGCAGTGGGGTCGCTCCAGGAATCCACTCCGGCCCGACAAACGCGGCAAACGAATTTGTCTGCAGATCAATGAGATTTGGGATCTCGAGGATCTCCGGGATGCGCGAGTAGAACTTGCGATCCCCGGTTGCGCTGACGCGAGCGACGGAGCGAGAAGGCATGCGGCGGCTCCTTCTTTGCGACTGGGCGCCCTGCGGCGAAAGGGGATACTAGACCAGGGCGTGCAAGGTTGGCAAGCGGACCCCTCCCCTCGGCGCGGCGTGGAGGGCTAAAAGAGGCCTGAATACGGCAAAACCCCTCCCCTCCCGTGCGGGAGGAGAGGGGTCAGCCGAGAATTGTTACTTGAGCTCGACCTTGGCGCCAGCCTCGGCGAGCGCGGCGACGATCTTCTCGCCTTCGGCCTTACTGATCCCCTCCTTGATCGGCTTCGGTGCCGCATCGACGAGGTCCTTCGCCTCCTTGAGGCCGAGGCCGGTGAGCTCGCGCACCACCTTGATCACCTGGATCTTGTTCGCGCCAACGTCGGCGAGAACGGCCGAGACGGAATCGCTACCGGCATCGCCGCCAGCAGCCGCACCGCCAGCGGCTGGCGCCGCAGCAACGGCGACTGGAGCGGCGGCGCTCACGCCGAACTTCTCCTCGAACGCCTTAACGAACTCCGAAAGCTCGAGGACGGTCATCTCGCCGACCGACTCCAGCAACTGCTCTGTAGTGAGCTTCGACATTTGTTACTCCTTCTCCCGCACGTGGCGGGTAACGACTATTGGGAAATTAGATCGGATTGGTTACGCCGCCTCGGTCGACTTCTTCGCTGCAAGCGCCCCGAAGGCGCGGCCCAGCTTCTGCAGCGGGGCGGCGAAGAGGAAGGCCATCTGCTGGGCTGGCGCGTTGAAGGCACCGGCCACCTGAGCGAGGAGTACCTCGCGGGTGGGGAGCTTCGAGAGCGCCGTCAACTGCGCGAGATTCAAGATCGCCTCGCCGAGAATCGCCCCGCGCACCTCTGCGGCCGGATAGGCCTTCAGTGCACCGAGAACGGTCTTGGCAAGAACAGCCTCGTCCCCCGAGCCGAACGCGATCGCCGTTGGGCCCTTGAGGTGCCCCGGGAGCGTCGCGTTCCCCAACTCGTTTGCGGCGACTCGCATCAGGCGGTTCTTCACCACCCGATAGGTGATCCCCTCGGCGCGCAGGGTTCGACGAATCGCGGCAAAATCCGCGACCGTGAGCCCACGGTATGAGGTAAGCACCAGACCGCGGCTGCCGGACAACTCTGTCCGTAGCCCGTCGATCGTGTCGCGCTTCTTCTGCGTCGGCACAGTTCCTCCTTGCTCGTCGCGCGCATGCCGGCGCACGTCGGTGGGTGCAGCGTGCACCCCTGCAACGGTCCGCGTCACAGGGGGCCGCGCTCCAGCGCAAGGAACCCTGCCTCTGCATGCCCACCCCTGGCAGCCTTGCGGCTGATTCAGGGCGATTTAGGTCGCTCCCTTGCGAGCGCGACACATGCCTTCTTCGGCGATCCGTCGTATTCCATCTCCCCGGCGTCTCCGCGGGGGCGTCAGTGTCTTGGCGCCGTTGCCGGCGCGGAGTGGGAGTCTACCGCGCGGGGCTCTACCCCGCCAGGGCGAGGAGCGCAGGAACGTCGATCGCGACCCCTGGCCCCATGCTGGTGGCGACGCTGATCCCCTTCAGGTAGGTCCCCTTCAGGCCGGTCGGCTTAGCGCGGTTGACCGCGTCAACGAGGGCCGAAAGGTTCCCAACGATCTGATCTTCGGTGAAGCTCGCCTTGCCGATGCCGAGGTGAATGGCGCCGATCTTGTCGACCTTGTACTCGACGCGACCCGACTTCAACTCGCTGATCGTGCGCTCGAGGTCCATGGTGATCGTGCCAGCCTTCGGGTTCGGCATGAGGCCCTTGCGGCCGAGCACCTTACCGAGCTTGCCGACCTGACCCATCATGTCGGGGGTGGCGATGACGATGTCGAACTCCATCCAGCCGCCGTCGATCTTGGCGACGAGGTCGGCCGCACCTACAACGTCGGCTCCCGCCTTCGTTGCCTCAGCCGCCTTGTCGCCCTGGGCGAAGACGACGATGCGCAGCTTCTTCCCGGTGCCGTGTGGCAGGCCGATCGTTCCGCGCACCATCTCGTCGGACTGGCGCGGGTCGACGCCGAGGCGAATGTGCACCTCAATCGTCTGGTCGAACTTCGCCGTGGCGGTCTTCTTCAGCAGAGCCGCCGCCTCGGCTGGGGTGTAGAGCTTCTCGGGGTCGATGAGCTTTGCAGCCTCGATGTAGCGCTTTCCGTGCTTTGCCATGTTTGGTTCCTCCTGTCGGCCGCTCGACGGCCTCCCCCTGATCCGCGGGGTTGCGGTGCCGTCGACGACGGCGCACTACGTGTAGTGAACTGCTTTAGGCGACGACCTCGACGCCCATCGAACGCGCGGAGCCCTCGATCATCTTGCAGGCAGCCTCAATGTTCGACGCGTTGAGGTCGGACATCTTCTTCTGCGCGATCTCCTGGATCTGCGCCTTGGTGATCTTGCCGACGTTCCCCGCCTTGTGATCGCCAGCACCCTTCTCGATCCCCGCCGCCTTGCGGATCATGTCCGCAGCCGGTGGAGTCTTCAGGATGAA
>QWQR01000018.1 GCA_003670745.1 Chloroflexota bacterium | reverse complement strand
CTCGCGGACCACATCAGAGCCGAGTTTCGTGCGTGGATCGAGCATGGTAAGGAGGAAGCCGTTCACCTGAAGGGCGGGATTCAGCCGTTCGCGTACGAGGCGAATCGTTGCCATGAGCTGCGAGAGTCCCTCAAGGGCATAGTACTCACATTGCACGGGGACGAGGACTGCATCGGCAACTGCAAGGGCGCTCACCGTCACGAGGCCAAGGGAGGGTGGGGTGTCCACCAGCACGACCTCGGCGTCCCCTGCCGCACGCAGCCCCACCGCGAGCTGGCGCTCGCCGCTTGTATCGTCGCCAGCGAGCTCCAGATCGATACCGGCAAGATCGGCCGATCCAGGCACAAGGAAGAGGTTCGGCACGGAGGTGGGCTGGGCAAGCTCCCCGGCGCTCTTACGGTGCACGAGCAGGTCATAGGCGGTCGGAGCGCCCGGGGGGGTCGTGAAGCCGAGGCCGCTGGTCAGGTTCCGCTGAGGGTCAAGGTCTACAAGGAGCACACGCCGCCCTGAATGGGCGAGCTCCGCTGCAAGGTTCAGCACCGTCGTGGTCTTACCCACGCCCCCTTTTTGGTTGGCGCAGACGACGATTGGGGCGTGAGGGGTGGCGCCTGGAGGGGTCGACGTTGTCACGGCGGCAGTGTACAGGAGGCAGGTGATCTCGGGCGCCCGAGCGTTCCACGTGAAACACCCAGAGTGTAACAGTACTCGTAACAATGCTCCACGTGGAACAGATTCACGCCCGCTTCAGGAGGAGTATCCTCTCGGCATGGCTCGATCGGTGCTCTTCGTGCTCGGGATGCTCGCCTGCGCCTTTCTCCAGGCGCGGGTGCTCTCAGAACTTGGTCTCGATCGCCTCTTGAACCTCCCTCTCCTCCTGTTGGCCCTCTTCGCCACCCCCTATCAGCTGCCGAGCCGGCTCGCCGGCGCAACGGTGGCCGGGCTCGCTCTCGATGCCCTTCTCATGCGCCCGTTCGGGGTGACCTCGCTCGCACTCTGCGTCGCCGTGCTCGCTGGATCGGCGCTTCGCAGCGACGTAGAAGGATGGCCGCGCCGCTTTGTCGCAGCGGGGGCAGCAATCGCCGCTGGGTTCGCAGTCGAGGTGCTGCTCTTCACGATCGCAGGAGAGCAGGCGGGGCGCGGCTTCGGCATCACCCTCGGCTGGATCGCAATCAACCTGCCGGTACTGCTGATCACCACCTGGGTCGGCTCCCGACGTCGTGAACGTTTGCGGCTCGATTCAACCCTTCGCATTCAGTGATCCGAGTCTTGTCGCGGCCACACACGAGCGCCTTTCGTGGGCACGGTGCCACACGACAATGAAATATGAATATGAATCAGTTTAAGGGAGGCCTCTTCTCCTCTATCGAGAGCGACGCGACGCCGAGCCGTCGCCCGCTGCGCTACGCCGTTGCAATCGCAGCCGTTCTTTTTTGCGTCAGCGGGCTCAGCGTACGACTCGCTGCAGTACAGCTCGACAACTCGGGCGCCCGCGGCGCAGGGGTGCTGCTCGCCGATGGCAATCGTGTCGTCGAGATTCCCGTCACACCACCACGCGGGCTGATCTTTGATCGCGCCGGGCGCGTGGTTGCAAAGAACGTTGCGACGTACGCCGTGCAGATTCGCCCCGGCGACCTACCACTGCCGATTCGCTCACAGGTCGTAGCAACACTTGCGTCGATGCTCAACGAAGATCCTGCAGCGATCACCATTGCGATTGACCGCGCGACCGGTTCGCTCTGGGATCCCGTTCGCGTCGCCAACAATGTTGACGAACGTGTGACCCGACTGATCACCGAAGAGCACGAGGCGCTCCCTGGCGTTGAGGTGGTGATCGCCGCGCGCCGCACGTATCCATTCGGGCCACTGATGAGTGCTGTGGTTGGCTACACAGGGCCGATCGACGCGTTGGAGGTCGGCGCGCTCGCCGCCGATGGCTACACCTCGAGTGACCAGATTGGACGCGCTGGAGTGGAGTCAACGTATGAGCGGCAGCTGCGTGGTACCCCTGGGGTGCGGCAGATTGAGGTCGACGCAAAGGGGCGGACGGTGCGCGACCTTGGCCTCGTCTCACTCCCTGTTCCCGGGAGCGATGTGGTGTTGACGATTGATACCGAGGCGCAGCGTCATGCCTACGACGCACTTGCGTGGGGGGTGAAGGCGGCAGGGAACCGCCAAGGCGTAGTTGCAGCGACCGACCCGCAAAGCGGTGAGATGATCGCCCTAGCGACCCTTCCCACCTACGACGCGAATCTCTTTTCCGAAGGGATCACCAACGAGCAGTACCAGGCGTACCTCAACGATAAGAACGCACCGCTCCTGAACCATGCGGTCGGCTCGTACTACCCACCGGGGAGTACCTACAAGCTCGTGACCTATTCGTGTGCGCTCGACGCAGGCCTCGCGAAACCCACAGAAAAGTTTGCCACCGCGCCGTATCTCGAAGTCGGTGGCCAAAAGTTTTATGAGTGGAACAAGGCGGGATTCGGGCGCAGCTTCACCATGGCCGAAGGCTTCTCGTACAGCTCCGCCGTTGTCACGTATCAACTCGCTCAGCGCATCAAGATCGACCGACTCGCATCGTGTGGCGATGCATGGGGGTTCGGCGCATCCACCGGCATCGATCTTCCTGGCGAGCTCGACGGCGTTGTCCCCGATCAGGTGTGGGCGCGCGCAACGATCAGTCGCACCCTGTTCGACGGCGAGGTGTTGCAATCCGCGCTCGGTCAGGGGTACGACCTTGCAACACCGCTTCAGGTGATGAACTCGTTCAGCGCGCTCGCGAATGGCGGAACGCGGTGGCGACTCCATGTGGTGAAGGAGCTCCACGCCCCCGACGGCACCGTGACGTTCGTTGAGCCGACGCCGCTCGGGAGCGTTGGCATGAAGGACTCGACCTACTCATACATGCGCGCGGCGGCACGCAAGGTCGTGACGAACAGCTACATGACGGCAAACCTCGGCACCATTCCGCTCGCGTTCACTGGGAAGACCGGCACCGCCGAGTACGGCGTGCGCGACAAGCAGGGGCGACTCCCGTTCCATAACTGGATCTCAGGGTTCGTCGCTGCCGACGAGAACTGGTCGGCCACCTCATCTCGATTCGCCTACGTTGTGTTCATGCATGGATCAAATACGGTGCGCAACGCGGCGATTGAGGTGCTGAAGCTCTACCTTCAGAAAGAGTTCAACCTGACGCGCGACTATCGCATCCCAGGTTCGATGCGCAAGGGGAACTATTACGGTGAGTAGGCTGCGCTCCGTCTCCGGCGGCAGGTTCGCGCGACTCGATCTCGCTGCTGCCGTCGCGACCGCATGCCTCGCCCTGATCGGGCTCGGTATGGCGTGGATCAACACGCGCAGCTACGAGCAGCCGATCATTGGCATCGGCTCGATCTTCACCCGCTCGCTGCTCTGGACCGCAATCGGAGTCGCCGTGTATCTCGTCACCGCCTTCTCAAATTGGCGCTGGGTGCGCACCTTCGCCTGGCCGCTCTACTTCGCCAACCTCTTCCTCTTATTTGTCACGCTGGTGTACGGCGAAGACTCTGGAGGGAACGCGCGAGCCCTCGCGCTCTTCGGCATCCCGATCCAGTCGAGCGAGCTGGCGAAGATCCTTTGTGTCGTTGCGCTTGCCACCGTGTTGAGCCAAGGTGATCGTGAGCGGAGTGGGCGCCGCGACATTCTCATCACGGCGCTGGTGATCTTCCCGCCGTTCGTTCTTGTGGCGCTGCAGCCCGACATGGGAACGGCGCTCGTCCTCGCCGCAGCGCTCTTCGGCGCACTCTTCCTCTCCGGCGTTGCGACGCGGTGGATCGCCCTGCTGAGCACCTTCGCCGCGGCAGCCTTCCCGCTCACCTGGATCCTCTTCGTGAGCGATTATCAAAAGCAGCGCATCCTCGCCTTCATCGATCCGAACGCCGACCCTGCTGGGCCGCGCTATCAACTCTTCCGCTCACTTGAGGCGATTGCAGGTGGCGGCGCCTTCGGCATCGGCTTCGACGGAACGGCGCTCGCCAACCCACTCCCAGTGCAGGAGAGCGACTTCGTCTTCGCGGCGCTGGTGCGCAGCTTCGGGTTTGTCGCGGGGGCGCTGGTGATCGGCCTGGTTGGCCTGCTGGTCGCGCGCCTCGTCTGGCACGCCTGGAACTCGCCCGACACCTTTGGTGTGGTGCTGGGGGGCGGCCTCGCGGCGGTCGTCCTCTTCCAGGCGCTCGTGAATATCGGCATGAACCTCGGCATCGCGCCGATCACCGGGATCCCGCTCCCCTTCGTCAGCTACGGCGGCGCCTCGCTCGTCTCGCTGGCGTTCGGGCTCGGGCTGGTGCAGAGCCACCGCGTGCACGCTGGGGCCGTCGACTAACCCCAGCCGAGGTAAGGCACCAGGGGTGAAGCAGGATGTAACATTGCTCGTGCGCTGCCTGGAGCGACGTGGAACCCGCTTCGGTTGACGCTCCGTGCGGGGAGACCCTAGACTCCGACTCCCGCATCTGACCAGTTCGTCAGGTTGCGACCGCCCGCACCGGGCGCACATATAGAAGGAAGAGCATCGACATGTACGCAGTGATCGAGACCGGCGGTAAGCAGTACCGCGTGGAGTACGGCAAGGAGCTCCATGTGGAGCTGCTCGACGCTACCCCTGGGAGCGAGGTCACCTTCGATCGCGTCCTGCTCGTCCGCACCGACGATGCAACGCAGGTCGGCGCACCCATCGTCTCCGGCGCAAAGGTCACGGCACTCGTCGTTGGCCAGGAGCGCGGCGTGAAGACGATCAGCTTCAAGTACCGCCCGAAGGCGCGCAGCCGCATCATGAAGGGGCATCGCCAGGAGTTGCACCTCGTGCGCATCAGCGAGATCTCCTTTGGTGGAGTGAGCGCGAAGGCTGCCGCCGAGAAGATCGAGGGCGCGCGCGCCGCTGAGGCTGCCGCGAACGCCAAGGTCGCCGCCGAGCGCGCGAAGTCCGACGCGGCACTTGCTGCGAAGCTCAACGTTGCACCAGCAGAGAGCGAAGCGCCGAAGGCCGCCGCGAAGAAGCCGGCCTCGACGACCGCTGCATCCGCAGCCGCCAAGCCAGCCGCCAAGCCAGCCGCTGCAAAGCCCGCGGCAAAGAAGCCAGCCGCGAAGAAGCCTGCAACCAAGAAGAGCGACGCCGAGTAACGGCGCAGTCACCAGAGGAGGATTCGACCATGGCACATAAGAAGGCAGGATCAAGCAGCCGCAACGGGCGCGACAGCGCCGGTCAACGCCTTGGCGTGAAGGTCGGCGACGGCCAGGCGATCAACGCCGGCGGCATCATCGTGCGCCAGCGCGGCACGCAGTTCGTTGCCGGGAACGGCGCCGGGCTCGGCAGCGACTACACCATCTATGCAACGGTGACCGGCACGGTGAAGTTCGACTTCGCCTCGCGCCTCAAGAAGCGCGTCCGCGTCATCGAGAAGAGCGCGTAGGGGGCCGCCGATGAAGCCGGAGATCCACCCGAAGTACGGCGAGATCCAGATCACGTGCCTCGCATGCAGCACGAAGTTTGCTGTTGGCTCGACGCGACCTGGCGAGATGAAGACCGAAGTCTGCTCGAACTGCCACCCGTTCTTTACGGGGAAGCAGGTCATCCTCGACACGGCCGGTCAGGTCGAGCGCTTCCAGAAGCGCCTCGGTCGCTCGCGCTGATCGTCGTGCGGCGCCCACGCGGCGTCGCGAGTTCGCGCGCCATTAGCGCAGCTACCCTTCGCGCGATCACGCGCTTCGCCGTAACCGCTGAACCTGTCGCCTATGGCGGCCAAGCACTCGTCGATGGCGTGCTGATGCGCGGCCGCACCCATGTCGGCGTTGCGTTTCGCGCAAAGGACGGCTCCATTGCAACCGCCACCGAGGCACTCGGCGGCGGCGTAGTTCGTCGCCTGCTCGCGAAGATTCCAGCTGGCCGCGGCGTGGTGGTGCTGTGGGAGACGCTCGCACTCGGAAGTCGCTGGCTCTTGCGCAGCGCCGAAGTTTCAGCTGGCGACGAGCAGTCGGAGAGCAGCAGCCGCGCATTCGGCGCGCTCGTGCTCGTCATGACGCTCGTCTTGGCGATCGGCGTATTTAATGTGCTCCCCGCGGTCGCATCAACGCTGCTCGTGCGCGCACTTGGATTCAACTCCCTGCTGCTTGAACGCGCGGTCGACGGGATCATGCAGATGGGGATCCTTATCGGCTACCTCTCGCTCGTTGGGCGCAGCAGCGACGTGGATCGCACCTATCGCTATCACGGCGCTGAGCACCGAGCGATTCACGCCTACGAAAACGGCCAGGCGTTGACGCGCAAGAACCTCGGCACGTGGCCAACGGCGCATCCGCGTTGCGGCACCGAGTTCCTCGTCGTGGTGATCTTGGTCAGCCTCGTCGCCTTCTCGCTGCTCGGGCGGCTTGATCCGCTTGCAACGGTGTTGAGTCGCGTGGTGGGAATTCCGCTCGTTGCCGGGATCTCGTACGAAATCCTTCGCCTGCTCGGCCGCTATCGCAACAATCCGATCGCTCACGCGCTCGCGGCGCCCGGCCTTGCGGTGCAGCGAATCACCACGCGTCAACCCGACGAAGCGATGCACGATGTGGCGATCGCAGCGCTCGAAGCGGCGCTCGTCGCCGAAGGGGCTGCGATCCCTGCTGGCTCAGAGCGACCTGCAACGCGCCCACTTCCAGCCGCTACCAAAAAGGGCGAGGCGCGCTGATGGCTGACGCAGCGCAACTCGACGCGCGACTCGCCGCCGCAATTAAGGCGCGCGGCGAACTTGAGGCGCAGCTCATCCTCCCCGAGGTTCTTGCCGACCACACGGCACTCGCGCGCATCGGGCGAGAGCTCGCGCGCACCGCACCACTCGCCGTCGCTGCCGCGGACCTTGCCGCCGCACGCAAGCGCATCGCTGAGGCGCGGACGATCGACAGCGACGCTGGGGCCGACGCAGAGATGCGCTCGCTTGTCGCCGCCGACCGTGCCGACGCTGAGCAGATCGAGCGCGATCTGCTCGAGCGCCTCCCAACGCTCCTACTCGACCCCGACCCGAACGATGGTCGTGACGTGCTCATCGAGGTGCGCCCTGGGGCCGGTGGCGACGAGGCGGCGATCTTCGCCGGTGAGCTCGTGCGCGCATACCTGCGCTACGCCGAGCGACGTGGCTGGCGCGCCGAGGTCGACGCGATGAACGAGACCGCGCTCGGTGGCGTGCGTGAGGCGGTGATCGAGGTTGTTGGTGACGGCGCATGGACCGCCTTCAAGTGGGAGGCGGGGGTGCATCGCATTCAACGTGTGCCCGCGACTGAGTCGGCGGGGCGCATTCATACGAGCACCGCAACCGTTGTCGTGCTCCCCGTTGCCGAACCCGTTGACCTGGTGATCCCTGAGTCGGAGCTGCGCATCGACGTGAAGCGCGCCTCAGGACACGGCGGCCAGGGGGTGAACACCACCGACTCCGCCGTGCGCATCACCCACATTCCGTCGGGGACCGTGGTGGAGATGCAAGACGAGCGCAGCCAGCTGCGCAACAAGGAGAAGGGGATGGCGATCTTGCGCAGCCGCCTCCTCGCCGCAGAGCTTGAGCGACGTCGCGCCGCAGATTCAAAGGCGCGCAAGGCGTTGATCGGGAGCGGCGACCGGAGCGAAAAGATTCGCACCTACAACGGCCCGCAGAACCGCGTCACCGATCACCGCATCGGCTTCGATCGATTCGACGTTCCTGGCGTGCTCGCCGGAGAACTCCTCCCCTTTCATGAAGCGCTCGCCGCCGCCGAGCAGGCGGCGCGACTCGCCGATGACGGTGCGCAGTGAGCGGCGAACCATCGATCACGCGCGAGGCTGACGGCCCCGCACTGTTGCGCGACGCATCCGCGGCGCTCGAAGCGGCGGGGAGCTCATCGCCACGCCTCGACGCCGAGCTGCTCCTCGCCGCACTCCTTGGCGCGCGCGTCGCAACGCTGCGCACCGCAGTTGCCGCCGGATTTCCGCTGCCACTCCCGGTAACTCCTGAGCTCCCCGAACCCGACGCGCTCGAAGAGCGACACCCGACACTCGCCGCAGCGCTGCGCGGTGCACGTGCGGCGATGAGTGAAGGTGACGCTGCATTGGCGCTCAACGTGCTTGTACGCGCGCGCGCGGCGGGGCGGCCGGTGAGCCACCTTACGGGGCGTCGCGGATTCCGGTCGATCGACCTGCTCATCACCCCCGACGTTCTCGACCCGCGCCCAGAGAGCGAGCTGATCATCGAGACGGCACTCGCGTACCTTGGCGATCGCGTCGCGGCATCGCGCGCGCTCGGTCGCGCCCCGCAACCACTCACCGCCGCCGAGATCGGCACGGGGAGCGGCGCGCTCGCTGTGACGCTCGCCCTCGAGTCGCCCGCGCCGCTGCGCCTCACCGCAACAGACATTTCGGGCGAGGCGCTCGCCGTCGCGCGCTCCAACGCGTTGCGTGCCGGCGTCGGCGCGCGCATCTCGCTGCTGCACGGCGACCTTGCCGAGCCGCTCGTGGCATCGCGCGCGCCCGGAGATCCGCCGCATCTCGACCTGCTCATCGCCAACCTTCCGTACGTTCCGAGCGACGACGTTGATGCGGCACGTGATGCGGCGCGGGCAGCCGCCTCGTTCAACGATGCGCGCGCCGAGGGTGCGCCGCGCGACCTTTCACGCATCGCGATCGCAGCGGAGCCGCGACTCGCCCTCGACGGCGGGGCCGACGGGCTCGACGTGATCCGCCGACTGATCGCCGAACTTCCACGCCTCCTTCGCCCTGGGGGCGTTGCGATCCTTGAGTTTGGCGACGGACAGGGTGACGCGATCGTGCACCTTGCCGACGGCCTCGGCCTCGGTTGGCGTGCGGCGCTGCGCAGCGATCTTTCTGGGCGCGCGCGGGTCGTTGAGATCCGTCGCGGCGGCTGATGTCGCGAGCCGTGGCCAGCAACGAGGGACCAATCAAGCTCCTCGTCATGGATCTCGACGGAACGTTGCTCCCACATGACGGCGAAATCTCGGCACGCACAATCGCCGCGATTCGCGCCGCGCGCGATCTTGGCGTGCACACCACCATCTCCTCGGGGCGCAACATCCCAAGCTTCTTGCATCATGCCCAGCGCGTCGGGGTGAACGGCCCGCTCCTCGGCATGCAGGGCGCGATCGCGCGCGACCTTCCCGTCGCGGGAGAGGAGGGGCTCGGCAAGCTGCTGCGCCACGTTCCGTTCCCTTCGCATCTCGGCTCGCGCGCAGTTGCGTGGTGCAGCGAGAACGGCCTCTGGGGTCACGCGGTGATTCGCGAGCTCTATCGCTTCGATGAGCGCGATCCGCATCGCGCCACCTACGAGAAGTGGTTCGGCCCGAATTCACCAGAACGACTCGACGCCGTTGAGGACCTCGTCGCGCACCTGGCGAGCAAGCGTCTCTTCCTCTCGAAGGTGGTTGCGCACGCTCCGGCCGGTCACCCCGAGTCGTCACTCGCATCGGCGCGCGCTGCGCTCGGCGGCGAACTCGACGTGACGATCAGTCACCCCGAGTACCTGGAGTTCACCGCCCCTGGGGTCAATAAAGGGAGCGGCGTTCGCTGGCTCTCCCGCCGCCTTGGCATCCCGCTCGCCCAAACGATGGCGATCGGCGACCAGTACAACGACCTTGAGATGATCCAAGCCGTTGGGCACGGCGTGGCCATGGCGGGGGCCCCCGATGCGGTGCAGGCCGCCGCACGGTATGTGGCGCCCCCCGTCGACGAGGACGGCGCCGCGCGCATGATCGAGCGCCTGATCCTCGGATCGGGGGGAGAATAGGGGCATGGCTGACCGCGACCCGCTCATGGACCGTTCGATTCGAGAGCTCGACCCCGCGATTGCTGACGCGATCGCGCGAGAGTCGCGCCGCCAGCGCGACCACATTGAACTGATCGCATCGGAGAACTACACCTATGCCGCCGTTCGTGAGGCGCAGGGATCGGTGCTCACGAATAAGTACGCCGAGGGCTACCCAGGGAAGCGCTACTACGCAGGGTGCGAATTTGTTGACGACGTCGAGAACCTCGCCCGCGAGCGCGCACTGCAGCTCTACCCAGGGAGCGAGCATGTGAATGTGCAGCCGCACTCTGGGGCGTCGGCGAATCTCGCTGCGTTCGCAGCGTCGATGCAGCCGGGCGATCGTTTCGTCGCCATGGACCTTTCACAGGGCGGCCATCTCTCGCACGGTGCCGCGGTGAACGTCTCAGGCAAGTGGTTCTCGCCGACCTTTTATGGCGTGCGCCCCGACGACGGCCTCGTCGACTGGGATGGCGTCGAGCGCGCCGTTGCAACCGCAAAGCCGAAGATCGTGATCGCCGGCGCATCGGCATATCCGCGCACGCTCGACTTCGAGCGTTTCGCCGCCATCGCGCACGCGCACGGCGCACAACTTCTCGTTGATATGGCGCACATCTCTGGCCTCGTTGCGGCGGGCGTGCACCCGAGCCCGTTTCCGCATGCGGACTGGGTCACGAGCACCACACACAAGACGTTGCGCGGCCCGCGCGCTGGGATCGCCTTCGCCCGCGCCGACGGCGCCGCCGCAATCGACAAGGCGGTCTTCCCTGGGCTACAGGGCGGACCGCTCATGCATGTGATTGCGGCGAAGGCGGTCGCCTTCGGCCTCGCGTTGCGCCCAGAGTTCCGCGATTACATGCAGCGCACGCTCGACAATGCGAAGACGCTCGCCAATGCACTCGCCGCAAATGGATTCCGCGTGATCACCGGCGGCACCGACAACCACTTGATCCTCTGTGATGTGACACCACTCGGCGTTACAGGAAAGGAAGCGACCGCCGCGCTCGAGTCGATCGGGGTCACGATCAACAAGAACAGCATTCCCGGTGAGACGCGCTCACCAATGGTGACGAGCGGCGTGCGCTACGGAACACCCGCCGCGACCACACGTGGCATGGGCCCGCGTGAAATGGAGCAGATCGCAACCTGGTCCGCCGAGGCGATCGCCGCGCGCGAGAACCCTGCAGCGCTCGCCGCGATCGAGCGTGAGGTTGCGAAGGTCGCTCGCGAATTCCCCGTGCCTGGTCTCGACGCGCGAACGCTCGCCGACGAGGCGCCGAGCGCGCGGCACGCTGCAACCTCCGACGCACCGTGACGCTCGGCGTCGCGCTGATCGCCTTTCTCGCTGCGGCACTGATCTCACTCGTCGGCACCGCGCTCGTGCGCACGCTGGCGCTGCGCTACGGCATCGCCGACCATCCGAATGAACGACGCATCAACACCCGCCCGGTGCCACGTGCCGGCGGCGTAGCCGTTGCCGTATCGTTCGTCGTCGTCGGCACCGTGCTCGTGCTCGCCGCCACACCACTCGGCATCGCCGCTGGTCACGTGCCGCTCACGAACGGCGGGATCGCAGCGCTCCTCCTCGGCACGCTCATAGCGGCGCTCCTCGGATTTATTGACGATCGCTACGACCTGCGCGCGCGATGGCAGTTCGCCACACAGCTCGGTGTTGCGCTGGTGCCGATCGCCTTCGGACTGCGCGTCGCCGTGCTCACCAATCCGTTCGGCTCTAGTGACCTGCTCCTCCCCGACGCGCTTGGCCTTGGCGTCACGATCTTTTGGATTCTCGGCATGCAGAACGCGATGAACTTTATCGACGGTCTCGATGGCCTCTCTGGTGGTATCGCCGCGATCGCTGCGCTGACGCTCGCGGTGATCGCAGCGCCGACCACGCCGCTACTCGCAGCGCTCTGCGTCGCGCTCGCCGGCGCACTCGTTGGCTTCTTGCGTCACAACTTTCATCCTGCGTCGATCTACATTGGAACGAGCGGCATCCTCTCCGTCGCCTATGCGCTCGCCGCCATCTCGCTCCTCGGAACGGCGAAGGTTGCCGCGGCGCTCCTCATCCTCGGCGTGCCGATCATCGACGCCTTCTTCGTGATCTCGGGGCGCATCGCCGCGGGGCGCTCCCCCTTTAGCCCCGACAACACCCACATCCATCGCCGCCTCCTTGACGCCGGGATCGGCCACCGCGCAGCCGTTCTGGTGATCTACGCGATCACCGCGGTCCTCTCCCTTGCCGCACTGCTCCTTACTGGAAGCGCCGCGCTCTACGCGTTTGCCGGGGTGCTCCTCGCCCTCGGCGCCGCCATCCTCTATCTCTCCCGCAGGGGGGAGGGGGGTCGATGAGCGGCCAAGGCGACTCGCGCGACCCTCGTCTAGAATCCGATCCCCAAGCGGATCGCTCGGTGGGGCTGACCAGCATCGGTGGCAAGAGCGCGTACATCGCCCTCTTCTCACAGATCGGGATCACCCTCCTCGTCGCGAACCTCGGGGGCGCACTGCTCGGCCACTGGGTCGACGGCCTGCTCGGTAGCGGTCCGCTCCTCCTGGTCGTTGGGTTCATGATCGGGTTCGTCGTTGGCGCCATCGGCGCGGCGCAACTGATCACTCGGGCGCTGAAGCGCTTCGAGGAGCTCGACGCGATCGACAAGGCCGAGAGGCTTGCGCGTCGCATTAAAGAGACAGAGCGCTGGGAGTCGGAACGAAAGGAGGAGCGATGAGCGTAGCGACCGGGCGAGCGAGTTCGACGAAGCGCACCCTCCTCATCGGCGCACTTCTTGTCGTCGTCCTCGACGTCGTCGCCTACATCATCAGCAACGGCGAAGGGCTCGTCGGCTTTCCGGGCGGCGTGATCAAGCTCGCACTGGAGCCGATCGTTCCGCACGCCGTGATCAACCTCGGCAGCGAAGAGCACCACGTTGCAACGCTCTTCGACTTCTACCCGAGCATCACCGGCTCGATCATCATGAGCTGGGTTGTTATGGCGGTGATCATCCTTGGCCTCGCCGTTGCGGCGCGCGGCCTCAAGGAGATTCCCGGCAAGGTGCAGAACGTGCTGGAGTTTGCGATTGAAGGACTCTCCGGATTTGCGATGGGGATCGGCGGGCCAGGAGCCAAGCCGTTCATCACCTTCTTCCTCGCCTGCTTCCTCTTCATCGCCGTCTCCAACTGGTCGGGCCTGATCCCCGGCGTCGGGCGCATCCATGCGCTTCGCGCACCAACGAGCGACGTGAACGTGACCGTCGGACTCGCCCTCGTCGCCTTCGTCTACTTCCACTATCAGGGCGTGCGCGCGCTCGGCATCGGCGGCTACCTCAGCAAGTTCTTCACCTTGAAGAACGGAGGGATCGGCCTCTTCGTCGGCGTGCTCGAGTTCTTCCTTGAGCTGGTGAAGCCGATCACCCTGGCGATGCGACTCTTCGGCAACATCTACGGCGGTGAGCTCGCGCTCACGGTGATGACCACCATCACCCTCGCCTTCATCCCCATGGCCCTCTACGGCCTCGAGCTCTTTGTTGGGCTGATGCAGGGGATCATCTTCAGCGTGCTCGTCTTGGTCTTCACCATGCTCGCCATGGAGGGGCACCACGAAGAGGGGCACGAGGAGCATCACGAGCCGGCGGGAGCCGGAGGTACGACGGCAGGAGCCGGAACGGAAGTTGCGGCACACTAGCCGCAGCTGATAGCAGCGCGGTCGAGCGATCGGCAGGAGTCCGATCGGCGGCCACAGTAGGAGGTACGAACCATGGACAAGCTTCAGGCGGGCATCGCGGCCCTCGGCGTGATCGGACCGGCCCTCGGCGTAGGTATCGCCACGGCAGCTGCAGCAAGCGCGATCGGGCGCAATCCAGAAGCGGCCGGCGCAGTGCGCGGCGTCTTCATCATCGGTGCAGCGTTCGCAGAAGGCCTCGGCGTTCTCGCGATCGTTCTCGGCATCCTCTCGCTCGTTCTCTAAGGCGCGCGAGAAGTAGTGCAGGTGTACGACATGATCCACGGAATGGTTGGGGCGATCAGGTTTGCCGAAGCGGCCGCCGAAGGCGGGGCCGCTGAAGCGGGGCTGAGCTTCAACATCTTCTGGATCCTCGTCTCGGCGGCAAACTTCGGCTTCTTCATTCTCGTCATCCGCGCGGTCGCCCTTGGGCCGATCACGAAGATGCTCGACGAGCGACGGGAGCGGATCGAGCGCGGACTGCGCGACGCCGCCGACGCGGCGCTCGCAAAGAGTCGCGCCGAAACCGATGCCTCCACGGCGATGACGGAGGCGCGCCGCGAGGCGACCGCACTCCGTGCTGGCGCCGAAAAGGCGGCGGCACAAATTCGTGACGAGCAGGTCGCGGTACTTAAGGCTGAGCTCGACCGCATGCGCGCCGACGCGACCGCGGAGATCGAGGCGGCGCGCGTCAGCGCACTCGTGTCGATTCGCGGCGAGGTCGCCGACCTTGCGATCAGCGCAGCATCAAAGGTGATCGGCGCCTCGATGGACGGCGATCGTCAGAAGAAGCTCGTCGAGGAGTTCCTCGCCGAGAACGCAGGAAAGAAGAACTGATCCATGGACCGACCACTCGGCACCGCACGACGCTACGCAGCGGCGATCCTCGACCTGGCCGCCGACGCGGCTGGCGCCGAGGCGCAGGTTGCGGAGCTTGAGCGCGCCGCCGAGGTGGTGCGCGCCCCTGGGGCGCGCCTGATCCTCGACGACCCGCGCGCGGCGACCGCCGATCGCGTGGCCGCCCTGGAGCGTGCGGCGGGTGGCGCGTTCGGCACACACACCCGTTCTCTACTGACCATGCTCGCCGCACGACGACGACTCGCCGACGTCCCCGCGATCGCCGAGGCGGCGCGCGAGGAGATCGACGAGCGGGCCGGCGCGACGCAGGTGCGTGTCAGCGCAGCGTCGGAGCTCGGCGCAACTGAGCGCGCAGGGCTTGAGGCGCAGGCGACGAAGATCGCCGGTGGCCAGGTGCGCATGAGCTACGACATCGACGCGAGCCTTGTCGGCGGAGTGACCCTCCGCGTCGGGGACCGAATGATCGATGGAAGTGTGAAGGGGCGGCTCGCGCGCATGCGCGAGCGAATCCTCTCGGCTGCGGGCTGACCGCGGACGACTGAGAAGACGAGGAGCGAAGAGAGCATGGCGATCCGATCAGACGAGATCATCAGCATCCTGAAATCGCAGATCGCGGGCTTCGACGGCAGCGCGGAGACGCGCACCGTCGGCACCGTCGTTGAAGTCGGTGACGGCATCGCGCAGATCTACGGACTCTCTGGCGCCCTCTCATCGGAACTCCTTGAGTTCCCTGGCGGCGTTGCCGGCATGGCGCTCAACCTTGGCGAAGAGACGGTCGGCGCCGTGCTCCTTGGTGATGCGAAGAGCATCAAAGAGGGCGACACGGTTAAGACGACCGGACGCGTGGTTGAGGTCCCCGTTGGTGTGGAGCTGATCGGTCGCGTCATTGACCCGCTCGGCCGCCCGCTCGACGGCAAGGGACCGATCAACGCGAAGAAGCGTCGCCCCGTGGAGCGCATCGCTCCGGGCGTGATCACGCGCAAGGGCGTCGAGACGCCGGTCCAGACCGGCATCAAGGCGGTCGATGCGCTCATCCCGATTGGCCGCGGCCAGCGCGAGTTGATCATTGGCGACCGCCAGACCGGCAAGACCGCCGTCGCGATCGACACGATCATCAACCAGAAGGGGAAGGGCCTCGTCTGCATCTACGTGGCGATTGGTCAGAAGATGTCAACGGTGCGCAACGTTGTCGCCACGCTTGAGAAGCACGGCGCAATGGGCCACACCGTCGTCGTGGTCGCCGGTGCTGAAGACCCGGCACCGCTCCAGTATCTCGCGCCGTTCTCGGGCTGCGCGATCGGCGAAGAGATCATGGAAGACGGCGTCACCATTGACGGCACGTTGGTGCGCGACGCGCTCTGCGTGTACGACGACCTTTCAAAGCACGCCGTGGCCTATCGCGAGATGGCGTTGCTCTTGCGCCGCCCACCTGGCCGCGAGGCGTACCCGGGCGACGTCTTCTACCTGCACAGCCGACTCTTGGAGCGCGCAGCGCGACTCTCCGACGCACTCGGCGGCGGATCGCTCACGGCGCTCCCGATCATCGAGACGCAGGCGGGCGACGTGTCGGCGTACATTCCGACGAACGTCATCTCCATCACCGACGGGCAGATCTTCCTCGAGACCGACCTCTTTAACGCAGGGCAGCGCCCAGCGGTGAACGTCGGAATCTCCGTCTCGCGCGTCGGCTCCGCCGCGCAGACGAAGGCGATGAAGAAGGTCGCTGGGCCGTTGAAGCTCGACCTTGCGCAGTACCGCGAGCTCGCGGCGTTCGCGCAGTTTGCCGGCGACCTCGACAAGGCGACGCGTGACCAGCTGACGCGCGGCGAGAAGCTCTCGGCGATCATTCGCCAGCCGCAGTACCAGCCAGCGTCGCTTGAGAAGCAGGTGACGATGCTCTACATCGCGTCGAAGGGGAAGCTCGACGACGTACCGACGCCGCGCGTCACGGAGTTCGAGTCGGGCTTCATCGCCTTCCTCGAGCGCGAGCGCCCGAAGGTGTTGAGCGAGATCGCCACGTCGAAGCAGCTCGGCGACGACACGGCGAAGGGTCTCGACGAAGCGGTCGACGCCTTCCGCAAGGACTTCCTCGCCTAATGCCAAGCCAGCGCGAGATCCGACGTCGTATCGGGGCGGTGAAGAACATCCGTCAGATCACGCGCGCCATGCAGTTCGTTGCAGCGTCAAAGTTGAAGCGCGCGCAAGAGTCGACGCTCGCCGCACGACCCTATGGCACCTCAATCGACGAGGTGATCGCCGATCTTGCCGCCGTGATCGGCGCCGAGGGTCACCCGCTCCTGCGCACCCCCGAGGCGGGGAGCGCGAAGTT
>QWQR01000017.1 GCA_003670745.1 Chloroflexota bacterium | reverse complement strand
GGCGGTCGCACGGCCCCATCGCCAGCCGCAAGGGCTTGCGGCAAGAAGAGTGCGAAGAGGGCGATGAGCCCAGCGACGGCGAGGAGGCGACCGCCAACGCTTCGCCCGAGCCAGATCAGACCGAGCCCCGCTGCGCCGTAGAGGGCGACCCACTTGCTCGCGAGCCCCGCGCCAAGCAGCACACCAGAGATGGCGAGCAGCCCACCAGCGGCGAGCGCACCGCTCGCTCGCCGCTGCATCCACGCCACGAACGCGCAGCAGGCGCCAAGAAGGAAGACGAGAAGGTAGACGTCGTTCATGCCGATCCTGCTCTGTACGAAGGCGGCGCCGTCGAGAAGCGTGAGGGCACCGACGAGCGCGGCGACGTCGCGCCGCTCGGTGAGGAGTCGGGCGAGGAGCGCCAAGAGTGCCGCCGCCAGCGCGCCGGCGAGGACGCCCGGCCAACGCCACCCCGCGGGGAGATCGCCGACCGCGACCTGCACCATCGCGCCGTCTCCCGAGGCGACGATCAATTCGCCACGCCCGCCGTCAGGGAGCCCCGCCGATGCGTCGAGTGCGATCCCCACTCCGCCGAGATCGGTACTCGTTGGACCAAGTGCAACGTCAGCGAAGCGTGCGTTGCCGTTCGGCTCGATGCTCCACAGTGATCGCCCCTCGCTGTTTGGTCCTGGGGCGACCGCGTGGATCATGCGCGTTGCAGGCTCTGCGATGAGCGCCGTTGCCCCCGGGATCGAGATCGCCGCGCTGCGCGTCGGCGCACCAGTTGCGCGGATGGCCGCGACGATGATCTCGCTCGGGGTTGCGGCGTACACATAGCTCTCACCCGTCCAGTCGACGGTGATGAGGTCACTCGCACCACCGTTGATCTGTAGTAGCGACGCGTCTCCAGCGAGATCTGGCGAGAAGAGGGTGAGCCCCGCCGCGCCGCTCACGACGATGCGCTGCGTGTCACCAATCGTTACGACGAGCAGGTCGGCTGGCGACGCGACGCTCGCCCGAGCGACGACGACCCCCGCCTCAACGCGAAGCAGCTCGCTCGCCGTCGCAACGATCAACGCGCCGTCGCCGAGCGGCGCGATCGCAACTACCTTCGGTGCAACCCCTGGGGAGACGATTGGTGTTGGTGTTCCAACCGCTGCGCTGTCAGGCTCTGCATGAAAGATGCCGCCCGTCGCGGTGGCGCCCCAGAGGCCGCCGGCGCGGTCGGGGGCCATCGTCACGACGCCAGGGGTTGCGATCGTTCCGCGCCGCGCGCGTGTGCTCGCGTCAATGATGTCGACACCGCTCGAGGTTGCTACCCAGATCAGCCCTGGGCCCGATGCGTCAACGCCGCGCGATGCGACCGAGAGGATGGGCGTGCCGTAGTTGCTCCTCGCGTCAACACGTGGTGCCCCAAGCGTATCGACGCCAATGGCGATTGCGTACTTCGCCACATGCGGGTGTGTGTACTCGTAGATCGCATGTGGCTCTCTGTAACGCCAGTCTTGTAAGAACTCCGTCGCCGTTCGCACGTGATACACCTCGTCGAAGTGGAATCGCGACGGCTCACCAACGCGCCAGCCGCGCAGCGCCAGCGCGGTCACGGTGATCACGAGCAGCATCCAAAGGTCCACGCGGTCGAGCCGCCGGCGAGTCGCCTCAGCGTTGCTTGGTCGCAGCTGCTCGCCCTGTCGCTTCGGCGTGACGAGGTAGGGGGTGCGCGCTTGGGCGCTGGTGCTCCAGCCGCTGCTCGAACGCACGCTGAAGGCAGCTGCGGCGGAGGCGACGAGCAGAGCGATCGAGGCGAGCGCTCCAACGACGACCGCTTCGGGCGATTGAAGCGCCGTGGTCAGCGCTCCGAGATCAGGGATCCCTGGGTTGTGTAGGTACTCCTTGGTGAGCGCAGACCAAACGTTTGCCGCGAAGAGCAGGTTGGCGATGGCTGCGACAGGAAGCCAGCGGCGGTTCGATACGGCGAGTGCTGTTGCAAGCGGGATTGCGGCGAAGAGGTAGCGCTCGTGCACGCGCGTCGGGAGCACGAAGAAGGCAACGGCGACGAAGGTGATTGCGGCGACGGTCACGGCGGCCTGATCAACGCGCGCGCGTCGCGCGGCAAAAGCGATCGCTGTGAGCATTGCGACCGCGCCCACCGCAATGCCTGAAATGCCGAGGGTTGGCAGTGCGGTGACGTCTGATGCCCAACCGCCGTTCTGGGCAAGGCCGACTCCACCGATCGACACGAGCGCCCAGGGGTTCCATGCGCCGACGCTGAGGTACTCGTATCCGCCACCCGCGATCAGCACGCGATTCGCAACGTCGAACAGCGTTTGGCCGAAGGGGGCCGCAACAAGGCTGATGGTGGCGGCGCCGGCGAGCCCCGCGACAATGAATCGCCACGGATCGCGCGCCTTTCTGGCGCGAACGAACACCAGCACAGCGATGATCGGAATGATGATGCCGAACTGCGGCTTCACCACCGCCGCGAGCGCGGTAAGCGCCGCGGCACGAACGCTCTTTCCGCGAATCAGCTCGGAGGTGGCGAAGAGAAGGAGGGAGGTGCCCACGGCATCGACTTGGCCCCATACCGCGGAGTCGATCCAGGTGGCAGGGAGCAGCGCGATCGCCGCCGCCGCAACCGTTGCGCCACGGCGACTTGCGCCGAGATCGATTGCGAGTCGCGCTGTGGTAATCACCAGGAACCCGTCGGCGATGATCGCCGGAAGTTTGATCAAGGCCCCTGGGTCGCTCGCTCCGGTAACCGCCCCGGCGACTACGCCAAATGGCCAGAGCAGGGCGAGGTAGCCGGGAAGGTAGTCGACGAAGAAGCCACGCCCGTAGAAGCCCCATGGGCCATTTGCGCCGAGCTCTGCAGCCCAATAGCGAAACGACTGTAGGTCGGTGGTGTATCCGGCATCTGATGGGAGAGCCACGTATGCGATGATCAGTCGCACCACGATGGCGGCGATGGCGATCAGCGCTATCGGCCACCACTGCGGCCGCTCTCGCGTCTCGTCGCGCCGTGCGGTCTTCATGGCGACGAGTGTAGCCGTGAGGGGTGTAGCGCCGATGCCGCTCGATGGGTTGTCGCTCTTCTTCCCGTGTAGAAACGAGGCGGCGAACCTTGCCGCGCTCGTCGCTGAGGCGCTCGACGCGCTCCCTGCGCTCGCCTCACGGTACGAGGTGATCCTCGTCGACGACGGCTCCACCGACGACACCCCGGGTGTTGCTGCACGGCTGGTAACTGCACACCCTGGCGTGGTTCGCCTCGTTCGGCATGAGCACGGTCGCGGCTACGGCGGCGCGCTGCGCTCGGGGTTTGCTGCAGCGCGCATGGAGCAGATCGCCTTTACCGACGGGGATCGCCAGTTTCGAGTTGCGGACCTTGCCCCGCTCGCAGCGCTGCTCGCAAGTGGCGAAGGGGTGCGGCCAGACGTTGTGGTTGGGTATCGGGTTGATCGCGCCGACCCCTTTGTGCGCCGCCTCTACGCCCGAATCTATCGGTTCGCGCTGCGCCTCTTCTACAACCTGCAACTACGCGATGTTGATTGCGCCGCGAAGATCTTCCGCCGTGATGCGCTCATGGGCATTGCGGTTGAGTCGAGCGGCGCATTCTTCTCTGCAGAACTGATGATTAAGCTCCGCGCCTGTAATGCACGTGTCGTCGAGGTTGGTGTCCCGCACTACCCGCGAACGGCGGGCGCCGCAACAGGGGCGAGACCATCGGTGGTGTTGCGTGCGGTACGCGACTTCTGGCGGCTGCGGATCGCGCTCTGGGTCAACAAAGGGGCTGGTCTTCGGCGAGGCGCGCCGCTGATCTAGCCGCGCGGCGCTTGGTTGCGCGCCGTCACTTCGGCTGCTGGGCGTCGCCGTCGTCGAGCGAGTTGATGAAGTCACGGAAGAGCGAGAGCTTCTCCTCTTCTGCCGCCTCGGGAACAATCCCTTCTGCGACGAGCAGGTCGTGCTCGACGAAGATTGGCGCGTCGGCGCGCAGGGCAAGCGCCACGGCGTCGCTCGGTCGCGCATCGAGCTCTCGCTCGGTGCCATCGGCGCCGGCCACAATCATGCGCGCGCGGAAGGTTTCGTCGCGCAGCTCCACGATGCGCACCTCGCGAAGTTGCGCGCCGAGCGCGTGGATCGCGCGCGTTGCCAGGTCGTGCGTGAGTGGTCGCTCTGGTCGAACGCCTTGTAGGTGATAGGCGATTGCGTTCGCCTCGTTTGGTCCAATGGGGATCGGAAGGTAGCGCTCCTCGGCGGCGTCGCGCAGGAGTAACACGTGAGTGCCAGAGATCATCTGGATACGTACCCCTTCAACGAGAGCGCGTCGTAGGTCCATGGCGTGATGATCCCACGCCGATGCGATGTGCCCTCGCTGATGCTCCAGGCCTGAGGCGTCGGCTGACTAGGGGGCGGGCTTGATCGTTGGGAGGTCGATCACGGGTGGTGGGGTTGGCTCCGGGGTGGTGCCGCCGCCCGGGGTGATCGGGGCGCCGAGGACCGCGCTTCGAATTCGGCCCTGTTCTGCCCAGACGAGCATCGGTGCGCCGCCGTCGGCGGCTGGGACGATGTACGCGCCGAGCATGCTTCCAACCGTCGGTGTTGCGGCGAGGCGGTACTGCCCAAGCACCTCGCCGTCTGGCCCCTTGCTAAAGGCGATCACACGCGCGTTTGCGACGTCGAGCGCGTAGATGATTCCGGTGCGGCTCTCCCCCGACGAGGTGATGAGCGTGTAGTTCGGCGCTGGCCGCAGCACTCCGTCACCAGGATCGGCGGGGGTCCAGTCGTCGAGCGCGCCGCCCACGTAGCGACGCAACGCGCCGCCCTGGGTGAGATACAGATCACCGTCGACAACGATGCCGTCGACGTTGCCGAGGCTGGTCGGCGAGATGAAGTATCCGGTTGGCGCTGCGGGATAGCCCGTGCCGTCTGGTGCTGGCTGGTAGCGCAGCACCTGCCGTGAAGATGGGTCGACGACATAGAGGCGATAGAGCCCTGTTCCTTGATCCGCAGCGAACCCCACGATCGCGCGAATGTCGGTGCCCCATCCTTGGCCGTCGCGCACGCGCACCTTCACCAGGCTGCCGCGCCCGCTCGTGTCTGCCGGACGCCAGCGCCACAGGTTCGACGATGCGTCAAAGATCATGATGTCGATGCCTGCTGAGGTGATGATTTGCGCGCGCGCCGTGCGCGCGCCGGAGAGGTCAAATCCCGGCTGATAGATCACCGTCGCTTTACCGCTCGCGGTATCGACGCGATAAACCGCGCCCGAGCCACCATCAATCACGTACGGCAGCCCGTCGGGGCCGCGAACGATCCCTTTCAGCTCAATCGCCGAGGAGCCGGAGAAATCTGCGATCTCCGCGACTTGCACGTCGGAGACGAGGAAGAGTTCGTCGAGGACTGGAGTCACCCTGGCGCGGAGCGCGTTGACCCCCGCTGGATCAATCGTCGCTGCGTCGGCGTCGCGCAGATTTTCGAGCGCGCCGACGAGTAAGGTACGCGCTCGTTCAGGGTCGTTGATCACAAGCTGTGCGGTCGGGTCGAGCGCCTCGTCGATCGCCTGCGTTGCGCTCTCGATTGCGGTGCGGGCGCGTGAGGCCGCGTCGAGGTTCGGCTCGGTGCGGTTGAGAAGCAGCGCCGCTCCGCCGGTGAAGCCTGCGAGCAGGATTGACGCCAAGAGGAGCGATGCGGTGCGGCGGCGGCCTCTCCGCGCCTGCTCTCCTTCGCTCAGCTCGGGGGTGTTTCGCGCGCGCAAGGTTGCGGTCGTTGGTGCGGCGACGAGGCGTGGAAAGCGTCGCTCGATCGCCGCGGCGACGCGCTCAGCGATGCGCGCGGCAAGGCGGCTTGCCCCCGATGGTGATGCGGCGGCGCGCTCAGCCCACGAGCGCTCGATGCGTGGCTCGGCGCCCGCTGCACGGTTTGCGCGATCGCGCGCGGCTTCGCGCGCGGTGGTTTCAGCTGCGGCGGAGCGCGCGCTGCGCGTTGCCTTAGGGACGCGCCCTGCTCTGCCGCGCGGATCGGTTGCGACGCGAACCCCAGCGCGTCGTGCGTCGAGCACCTCGCGTGCCGCCGCATCTATCGGCTCATATGGTGTTACCGATGACTCTGGACGACGGGCGTCGCCGCCCGGCTTTGGTGCGATGGTTGCGGCGATACGTTCCTCGCGCTCGGCGAGCCCCTCCTCCCAGCGCGCTCGTGACTGCGCCTTTGCGAGCGCGACGGGATCGGTGCGCACGATGAGGATCGTGTCGCCGTCGCGGTCGGTTCGCGCCGTCGCCTTTCGTTCAATGGCGACAGGTAGGCGCAGGCCGATCAGGAGTCCTTTTACCTCTTCGGCGACGAGTGATCCGTCGCGCGCGGCGAGTAACCTGCGCGCCTCGTCGTCGTCAACTGCCATCGCGATCGTGTCGCCTTCGTGTGCCGCGATGCGCGCCGCCGCGACGCCTTGCCGCAGCAGCGATCCCGCTCCCGCTCCCGGGGTGCCGTCAGGCAAGACCATGATGCTGCGGCGGCTGCCGCGCGTCAGGTTTCCAATGACGGTGATGCCGCCTGTCCGCGCCGCCCATGCGGCGTCGCGACCGAGTCCCATCATCGCAACGGCGATCCCGTCGGCGCGAGGTGTTGCCTCTCCGCGGGTTGTCGCCGCTTCGATGTCAGAGAGTGGTATCCCTCCGAGTTCGCCGATGACAAGGTTGATCGCGCGCCGTGCACGCTCGTGGGGGCTTGCTGAAGCGTCGCGATCAAAGTGATCGAGCGCCAGGGCGGCGATGGCGGCCGCGCGTTTTGACGCATCGCTGATCGCTGCGGCGACGGCCGCGGCGGAACGCGATCGTGATGTCCTTTGTGGTGGGGCGACAACGAGGACCGCTCTCGTCCCCAGGGTGCGCTCTTCGGCGGGGCCGTTCGGTGTTCGCACCAGTAGCGCCGCACCGTCGCCGATCGCGGCATCGGGCGTGGGGAGGGCGAGGATCGTCGGCTCGGGGGAGCTGAATCGCTGCGTCATGGATGGGGAGGATACGCCTCGCGGTGGGTTCTTTTGGTTGGGCGGGGGTGGCGCTGTGCTCTGCTCAGTCGGCGTGCTCAGTCGGCGTGCTCAGTCGGCGTGCGGGCCGGGGGCGGCGAGCCGCACGGCGATTCCAAGCACGCGCCCGCCGTCCCCAGCCGTGGTGCCAGAGAAGGCATTGGCGATCTCGACGCTGCGAAGATGCAGCTCTTGTGCGGCGGCGCCGTCGAGCGCCTCAACGATCACCTGGGTGCGGTCGAGCCCCGCGAGTCGGCAGCGCCCTGAAAGGTGCGGGGCAATTACGGCGATCAGTTCGTCGAAGAGCGCGGCGCGTCGCGATAGATGCAGCGCCTCCTCAAACCCGAGCGCGCGTGCTGCGTCGGGGAGTAGTGAGCTGAGCTGCTCCGGGCGCCCTTTGCGCTGGCGCTGCTCAGCCATGGTTCACCACGCTCTGGGCTTCGCTGCCGTTCGCGCCGCGGCGGATTTCGGTGATTGCCGCGCTGGCGACGAGTGCCGGCGGTAGGTCGGCGAGTGTCGTGGTGGTGATGATCGTCTGCGGTGTCGCGGCGATGCGGCGTACGAGATGCTCACGGCGCTCTGGATCGAGCTCTGAGAAGGCGTCATCGAGAAGCAGCACAGGGGGGCGGCCCTTCTCGTCGACGAGCAGCTCGATCTCGGCGAAGAGCAGGGCGAGAAGCACGCTGCGCTGTTGCCCGCGTGACGCAACGTCAGCCATGTCGCGCCCACCAACAAAGAACGTTGCGTCGTCACGGTGCGGACCGACGAGCGTGTGCCCCTGGTAAATCTCGTTTGTCGCCGTGTCGCGCAAGGCTGCAGAAAAACGTGTGGTGATCTCTTCGCGTGTGGCACCTTGTGTGTAGCCCTCGCGGGAGTGATACGCGACCGAGAGTGGCGGCTCGTCTGGAGCGACCTCGCGGTGCGCGGCGGCGAGTGGTGCAGTGAGCGCGTCGAGAAGCGCGAGGCGCCCCTCGATGATCTCGGTGCCGGCACCGACGAGCAGCGCGGTCCACGGGTCAAGTTCAGTGGCGAGAGACCGTGCCGCCGAATCGTCCGCCTGCGCCTCTTTTAGTAAGTGGTTGCGTTGGCGCAGCGCGCGTTCGTAACGCGTTGTGGCGTCGTGATACCCGGTGCGCCACTGGGTTGCAATGCGGTCGAGCGCGCCGCGGCGCAGCGCAGGGCCACCACTTACGAGCGCCGTCTCCTCAGGGACAAAGGTTGCCACGCGTAGTCGCGCGGAGAGCGCGCTGCTCCTGCGGGACGTGCCGTCGACGAGATGTCGCGCGCGGTCATCGCGCGAGAGTTCAACGCTGAGGGTTGATCGCGCGAGTGGGTCGCTGGCGGGGGCGTCGTTGTCGGCGACCGTCAGGGCGAGCGAGCCGTTGGGGGCGCCGTCGGCGAGCAGCTCGCGTAGTGCGCCTGCGCGATGCGAGCGCCCGGTCGCGGCAACGAGACACGCCTCAATGATGGTGGTCTTCCCTGCGCCGTTCGAGCCCCAGAGAAGCTGTGGCCCTTGGCCGAGCGTGACCTCGCCTGTGCTCCAGCTCCGGATGTTGTGCAGGGCGATGCGCTCGATCACCGCGCGCCTCCTGGTGCGTTACTAGCGGAGGCGGGGATCAGGAGGGGGTGCGAACCGGCATCACGACGTGCAGGTAGTCGCGACCGTCGAGTGGGCGAAGTAGGCCAGGGGCCACCGGCCCAGTGAGCTCGAGTGAAAACTGATCGCTGTCGACGCGCGACAGCACGTCAACGAGGTAGCGCGCGTTAAAGGCGATGGTTGTCCCCTCGCCCTCAACCTTCGCCTCTACATGCGCAGCATGGTCGCCAACGTCTGCTGCAGCGGTCACGTCGATCGAGCCGCCACCCTCGGCCTTGATCGCGAAGCGCACGATGTGTGCCGACGAGTCGGCGACAACCTGCGCGAGCCGCACTGCTGCAAGGAGGAGGTCGCGGTCGAAGGTCGCCTTCGTTGTGTGCGACGACGGGATCACCTGCTGGAAGTTTGGGAACTGCCCGTCAATGAGCCGGCTCACGAGCATCGTGTCGCCGATCTTGAACTGCACCTGATTCTTCGCCGGCGTGAGGGTGATCTCCACCGCGTCGTCGACGTCGGAAAGGATGCGGAGTAGTTCGGCATACGCGCGTGCTGGGACAATCATCGTTGTCTCCGGCGCGCCCTCAGAGAGCGCGGCGCCAGCGACCGCGATGCGGTAGTTGTCCGCCGCGGCGAACGTTGCCTTCTCCCCAGCGAGCTTCGTGAGAACGCCGGTGAGGATCGGTCGCGCCTCGTCGCCAGCGGCGGCGAAGACGGTCCCTTCAAGCGCGGTCTTTAGGGCGCGCTGGCTGATGCGCGCGGTGACGCGCTCGCCGGCCGCGCCGACCTGCGGGAAGTCGTCGGCTGGGGTTGCGCGGAGGTGTGAGGCGTGTCGGCCACAGGTGATGTGCACGCGTCCGTCGGAGAGCAGCTGCATGTCAATCTTTTCGTTCGGAAGCCCGTTGACCACGTCGGCGAGCAGGCGGGCGGGAATGGTGGTCGCGCCCTTCTCTCCAACCTTCGCGGGGACCCAGTGGGTGATCGCGATCTCGAGATTGGTTGCGACGAGCCGGATGCCGCCCTCTTCTGTCCCGATATAAACGTTTGAGAGGATCGGCAGCGTGTTGCGCGAGGCGACGCCGTGCCCGACGACCGCGAGGCCGCGCGCGAGGTGCTCCTGGATCACTGAGAACTGCATCGTTCCTCCACATCAACCCGGACGGGTCGTCACTAGTGTCTTACATCTTACCTTCCGTAGCACCCGTCTTCGTACTGTGGGCGCCGTGGGCACCCGTGCTCAACCCCGCACAAACCGGTGGTGGGAAACCCCCAACCTGCCGCCCCACAGCCCCTCACCTTGGGGAGAAACACCCCCTTGTCGGCAAAACGAGGGGAAAACCCGAGCGGTCTTATCCACAACCACCAGAGGGTGCGAACAACACCTCGCCCCAAAAAACCCTTTTTCGGTGGCTTCTCCACCGGTTCTCCACCGTGCCGTGTGCAACCTACGGTCGCCCCGCAGGCAAAACGGGTGGGCGGGGGCCTACTGGCGGGAGGCCGACCCTTGGCCAAGACGCAGTAAAGCCTCGCGCAGCAGGGCAACCTCGCGGCGCAGGTCGGCGTCGTAGCTCATCTCGCGCTCGATCTTTGCGCACCCGTGAATGATCGTTGAGTGGTCGCGGCCACCAAGCGCCCCGCCGATACGTACGAGCGACGCGTCAGTCTCCTCGCGCGAGAGGTACGCGGCGATCTGGCGCGGCACGACGATCTCGCGGTCGCGCTTCGGTCCACGCAGCTGCTCGACGGTGAGGCCGTAGTGCTCGGCGACGACCGCAACAACCTGCTCAGGCTCAAGGATGCGCTTCGGGTTCGGGTAGATCGCCTCAGTGAGGACGCGGGCGGCGAGCTCCATCGTTACCGGCATGCCGCTCAAGCGGCCGACGGCGACGAGGCGCGTCAATACCCCTTCGAGCTCCCGGACGTTGCTCTGCACGCGGCGGGCGATCTGCTCAACGACGTCGGGGGCGACGGTCACACCACTCTCACCCGCCTTTGTGCGCAAGATCGCAATGCGCGTCTCAAGGTCAGGCGCCGCAATGTCGGCGATCAAACCCCACTCGAAGCGCGAGCGGAGGCGCTCCTCGAGGAGCGAGATCTCCTTCGGCGTGCGGTCCGAGGTGAGGACCAGCTGCTTCCCGGCCGAGTGAAGGGCGTTAAAGGTGTGGAAGAACTCTTCCTGGGTGCGCTCCTTATCGGCGAGGAACTGGATGTCGTCGATCAGGAGAACGTCGATCTTGCGGAAGCGTGAGCGGAAGGCCTCAGCGGCGCCTTGCTGGATCCCCAAGATGAACTCGTTCGTGAACTGCTCGCCGGTGATGTACAAGACGCGCTTCTTCGGCGCGCGCTCAGCAACAGCGTTGCCGATCGCGTGCAACAGGTGGGTCTTGCCGAGACCCGTGCCGCCGTACAAGAAGAGCGGGTTGTAGGCGCCGCCAGGACGCTCGGCAACAGAGAGCGATGCTGCGTGAGCGAGGCGGTTCGCCGCGCCAACGACATACGTCGCAAAGGTGTAGCGCGCGTTGAGGTTGGTCGGCGTTGCGACAACGCCGTCGTCGATGATGCGAACAGACGCGTCGCTCGCCGCAGCCTGCGCAACGGAGCGCGACGACGCGCCCTCACCAGCGCCACCCGCGAGGTTCTTTGCTGGAGCAGCACCCGCCTCGTCGAGGTCTTGCTCGCTAACAACTTCGACGCGCAGCGACACGCTGTAGCCGACGATCTTGGCAATCGTCTGGGAGAGAAGCGACCGGTAGCGCTCCTCGATCCAATCCTTAGCGAAGCCCGAGGCGACACCAATGACAAAGGTGTTCGACTGTTCGTCGACGGAGAGGAGCGCGGTGCGACGGAACCAGGTCTCGAAGGTTGCGCGCGAGAGCCCGATCTCCAGCTCTCCTAGCGCTGCGCGCCAGACCTGTCGTCGATCCATTCTCTGCGCGCCTCCCTCATCTGTATCTAACGCCACGTCGTTGTTTGTGCCGCGAGCGTCACAACCAGGACCGCTTGCGTGATCGGCTTTCACCGACCTCCTCCCACATCCACATCAAGGACCCCTGGCGATGGTTCGGCCAAGGAGTTCCTCTCTGGGGGAGCGAGAGGATAGCACCAGCCGCCCGCCCTGCAAGGGGGCGCGTTGCGCGCGCACGGCGCCCCCCGCGACCCCGCTCGCCTGGGGCGAGAACCCCCTTGTTACAGGGCGCCGATTGACACAATTCAGGGGCGCGACGATACTCGCCCTCTCGGATCCGCCCACCTCGCGGCTCCGAAAACACCGCTAGGAAGCATCCTCGGGGGAGCAGGTGGCACCTCGGCCGCCTGGAGCTCGAGACCACGAGAACGGAGCAAGTGAGATGAAGCGAACCTATCAGCCAAAGAAGCGTCAGCGATTCCGCGAGCACGGCTTCCGTAAGAGGATGTCGACCACGGCGGGGCGTCGAGTGCTTGCACGCCGCAGGGCGCGCGGGCGCAAGCGCCTTACCGTCTGACCGAGCCGGCACGCAAACGCCCCCAAGGGCCAGGCATGCTGCGCACCGCCGCTGATTTCTCGGCACTCGCCGATGCACCGCGCTCTTCGAGCGCACTGCTCGGCATTCGCCACCGCGTTGACGCGTCGCGCGCGACCGATCCTGCTGCGCCAACCCTTCGCATCGGCATTGCCGCGAGCCGCAAGGTTGGCGGCGCAGTGGTGCGCAATCGCATTCGTCGTCGACTCAAGGTGATCGCGCGCGACCTCGCGCCGACCCTTCCCGCTGGCACCGACATTCTCATTGGCGTTCGCCCCGAGGCGGCGGCCGCATCAAGCGACGAGCTGCGCGCGTCGCTCCTCGCCTGCCTGCGTCGCGCCAAGCTCGTCGAGGCGGCAAAGTGACCGCCGTCATGAGGCTCCCGTCGCTCGCTGGTGTGGTGGCGATCCGCGCCTATCGAGCGGTCTTTGCCTTTCTTCCTGCGAGCTGCCGCTATGAGCCGTCGTGCTCGCGTTACACCGAAGAGGCGATCGTGAAGTACGGACTGCTGCGCGGCAGCTGGCTCGGCGCGCGACGTATTGCGCGCTGCAACCCACTACACGATGGCGGCTGGGACCCGGTCCGATGATGCTGCGTGGCCGCTCGCGAACCCTGGCACTCCTCGGCCTCGCCGTGCTGCTCGCGCTCGCCGCGGGCGCCTGCGTTGGCGCAGGGGGCGGAACCACGCTGGCAACACAAACACCGCACCCGCCGCTCGTTCCAGCGAGCCCCGGCGCCGACCCATTCAGCCTGCTCGCCTGGCTCTTCACCCCGGTCTTCCAGGGGCTCTTCATCGGCCTGGTGCTCCTTGACAACATCACCGGCGACATCGGCGTTGCGATCTTGCTTCTCACGCTCATCATTCGCGTGCTGCTTATCTCGCCGTATCGACGCCAACTCGTCTCACAGAAGCGCACACAGCTGCTGCAGCCCGAGGTCGCCGAGATCCAGCGTCGTTATAAGGGCGATCGCGCGCGCATTGCACAGGCGCAACAGGAGCTCTACAAGTCGCGCGGGGTAAGCCCGCTCGCCGGTTGCCTCCCGTCGCTCCTGCAGTTCGTCGTGCTCATTCCCATGTACACGGTGATCAGCAACGGCCTCACGAACCCCGATCCGTCAGGGATGCTCACGGTCTTCGGCGTGCAGGTCGCGCAGCTCGACTGCGTGAACATTGTGAACGGCGTGCGCGACAACATGAAGCCGTGCATCGAGTCGGTCGTGCCGTGGCTCGGTGGCCTCAACGCCTCGACGCCGTGGGCACCGATCGCGATCCTTGGCGTCGGGTTGTCGCCACTCGCGCTCGTGAGCTCACTCCTTCAGGTCGTGCAGACGCGCATGACGCTGAACCCGAACGCCTCGAAGGACGACCCGGCTGCGCGCGCGCAGTCGCAGACGATGGTCTTCCTCCCGCTGATCTCGCTCCTCTATGGCGGGATCCTTCCGGCGGGACTCTTCATCTACTGGATCGCATCGACGATCTTCTCGATCATCCAGCAGTACCTCATCATCGGTTTCGGCGGCCTCTTCCCGATCTTCGGGTGGCGCCCCGCCTTCGCTGAGAACCATGCCCCGCGCTTCCCTGTTGCCATGCCGGTCGTGACGCCGGCGGGTGACGAGGTGGTAGGGGTGCAGGAAGCTCGGACGGATCTTGATCGCGCCGCGAGTGCGGCCGCCACGATCCGCTCCGCCAAGAAGCGCGACCGCCACGGTCGCCGAGGGGGGCAGTGATGCCAAACGAGAGCGCATATCAGGAGTTCACCGGCAAGAGCGTCGAAGAGGCGCTGAAGTTTGCCTGCGAGGCATTCAAGGTGGGCCTCGCCGATCTTGACTTTGAGATCCTCACCCCCGGGTCAAAGGGAGTGCTCGGCATGGGCGCCGAGGCGGCGCGTATCGTCGCGGCTCCAATTAGTGCCGTTGCCGGCGGTGCGCCGAAGCGCGTCGCCGCCGCAGAGCGCAGCGCCTCCGCCCGACCATCTGCCGCTCCACGCGAGGAGCGCGCCCTGAACGAGGAGCGCGCGCCAAGCGCGCCAACCCCCGAGCGCGCAGAGCGACCGGCTCGCGCGCCACGACCTGAGCGCAGCGATCGTCCGGCACGCGCCGCACGACCCGAGCGCGCAGAGCGACCAGCCCGCGAAGAGCGCGGCCCACGCGAAGAGCGAGCGCCGCGAGAGCGCCGCGAGAGCTCGGCGCCAACACCAGAGATGGTCACGGCGGGCAAAGAGATCCTTGAGACGCTCGTCAAGCACATGGACTTCGAGGCCGAGGTGCGCGTCGTCGGCGAAGGGATCGACACCACACTGAACGTCGCTGGCACCTCACCTGAAGGCGTCGAGGAGCTCGGTGAGCTGATCGGCCGACGCGGCGAGCGGCTGCAAGCGGTGCAGCACCTTGTGAACCTCATGCTGAGCCGCAAGCTCGGCGAGTGGGCGCGCGTCACCGTCGACATCGAGTCGTATCGCGGCAAGCGCGAGGCGCAGCTCCGAGCCCTCGCACGCAAGGCGGCGGACCGCGTGCGTGAGACGGGTCGCGCTGTGCAGCTCGAGCCGATGACTGCACTCGAGCGTCGCTGGGTGCACGTTGAGCTCCAGGGAGCCGAGGGGATCGTTACCGAGTCCGCTGGTGAAGAGCCAGAGCGTCGCGTCATCGTTCTCCCCGCGTAACGGGCGGCGCACACTCGCTACGGCCTGAACATGGCGACACGCGACCCGCGCCGCGAGGCGCGCTTCCCGGCGATCGAGAAGCGATACGGCGAGCCGATGTCGCACTGGTTCAAGGTGATGGCGAAGCTCGAAGGGAAACGCTACCCCGAGCAGATGGCGCACCTGCAAGAGAACCACGGTTTCTCGCGCGAACACGCGAACGCCCTCGTGATGTTTTCGCGCGGCTCCACCAGCGCCCAGCGCTTTGCCACCCCGAGCAGCTACTTCAAGAGCATCAACGCCCAGCAGGCGCGAACGATCAAGGCAATCTTCGCTGCAATCAAAGCGAAACACCCCAGCCTGAAACTTGTGATCGCATGGAACAAGCCAACCCTTCAACTTGGGAGCGAGTACGTTTTGGGTGCATCAACGACCAAGGGCTACATCTTGATCAACCCGTTCAGCAAGGCGGTGATCGTAGCAATGCAGCCGAAGATGAAGGGGCTGCGAGTGCTTAAGCACACCGTGTCGCTCCCGAATGACTGGGTCGTTGACGCCAAGCTCGTGCAGGCGATGGCGAAGGCGCGCATCAGCGAACTGAAATAGCGCAGCTTCACAGCGCAGCGCGCTACGCGCAGCGGTGTGTTGGTGGAGATGGGGGAGAGTCGAACTCCCCGTCCGAAAAGCCTTCCCTGAGACCACTACGAGCGTGTCCCGCGGTTTTATTTTGAGCTGAGGCGCTCCCACGGGCCGGATCGACCCTCAGCCGAGTCGCGTTTCCCTAAATCGGGCTTGTCTAACGGCTACGCGTCGCTTGCCGTCGTCGCAGCTCCGCTTAATGACGCTTCCACGACCCGCGGAGCTGGGGTCGCTTCCACGCTCACCTTACTGCCTTAGGCAGCGAGGGCGAGAGCAGGCTGGCGGTTGCCAGTTACTTCTTTTTGCTACCGGTTTAACGAGGCCTGATAGCAACCTCGACTCGCGTTCCCAAGGTGCAGATCTCCGTCGAAACCACGCATCCCCAAGGCGCGGATCGTACACCGCCAGCCGTCCGCACGCCACCCCACACGGGGCGTATGGGGTCAGTCGCCGTGCTTCCAGTCGGCGAGTTGCCGCTCCGCCTCGCGGCGGCCGTCGCGAGCGGTGATCGCCTGGCGCTTGTCGAACTCCTTCTTGCCGCGCCCAAGGCCGACCTCAACCTTGCAGCGACCACGGTTTAAATAGAGGCGCAGAGGGACCAAGGCAAGCCCTTTCACCTTCACCTTGGTGCCGATCGAGATGATCTCCTTCTTATGGAAGAGAAGGCGTCGCGTGCGCTTCGGTACGTGGTTCTGCGACGCGGCGCCCGGCCACTCGGCAATGTGCATGCCGATCAACCGTGCCTCGCCGGCCTCAAGGCGCACGTAGGCGTCGCCGATGTCGGCCTTGCCGGCGCGAATCGACTTGATCTCCGTGCCGCTCAGCACGATGCCAGCCTCGTACCGATCAAGGATCTCGTATTCATGGGAGGCCTTCCGGTTCGACGCCAGCGTCAAACCAGCATCAGGAGAGGCCTTGGTGGAGGCCTTCTTCTGCTGCGGCGCTTGCTGCTTCATGACGACCTCCTCTCTACTGCTGCGATGCGGCCCAGCGCGCTATCTGCCCCAGCGGGGCGTAGGGTGATGGTAGGGGCGCGACGGCGTGGGGGGAAAGAGAGAGCGCCGGCCACGAGGGCCGACGCTCATCTCAGCTCTGTACCGCTCTCGCGGATCGGTTACGCGCCGACCTCACGAGAGGCGGTAGTACATTTGTCATTCGACACTGCACACCACCTCCTTTCGTCTGCGCAAACGATACGACGCAGGGGGCTGTGGCGCAAGTACCAGCGCGCGGTCGCCGCTATTCGAGCAGAGAGAGCGCCGCGGCGAGCACCGGGTCGTCGGTTGATCCGGCCGCAGCAGCCGGGACGGCGCGGTCCGGGGTGAGCCCCGTCGTCTGGATCCAGCGCCCGTTCGGCGTGAGCCACTTCGCGATGGTGAGCTTGAGGCCCGAGCCGTCGCTCAGGTCCATGAACGTTTGCACGACCCCCTTACCGAAGGTTGTCTCGCCGATCAGCGTTGCCCGTCCGCGATCCTGGAGCGCTCCGGCGAGGATCTCGCTCGCCGACGCACTCCCCTTGTTGACGAGCACGACGAGGCGAATCGTTGCGCTTGTGGCGAGCCCGCCACCCTGCGCGCGCGTCTCGGTGCGAACCCCCGCCTTGTCCTCTTCGATGTACACCACACCGTCGCCAATGAACTCGCTGGCGATGCGTAGCGCCGTGGTGAGATAACCACCAGGGTTGTCGCGCAGGTCGAGGACGATGCGCGTGGTCTTGGCGTCGATCACCTTCTGCAGCGCTGCATGAAACTGGTCGCCGGCGATCTCGCTGAACTCGGCGAGCCGCAGGTAGCCGACCGTCGCGCCGTTCGGCGTGCGCAGCACCTTCGGCTCGACGGCAGGAATGTTAATGACGTCGCGCACGATGCTGATCGGCGTTGGCGCGGCGGTGCCACGAACGACCGTGATAACAACGGTGCTCCCCTTTGCGCCGCGGATGTTC
>QWQR01000016.1 GCA_003670745.1 Chloroflexota bacterium | reverse complement strand
CTCAGCATCAGCCCAGGCATTCCGTTTGAGCCACTGACGCTTGCGATCGTCTTTCGCGTAAGTTCGTCGCTTGGCACGTATCCAATCCTGGGGATACGCAGCCGAGGTACGGGGATTCTCCTCAGTACATCAAAGGTTCGCTTCTACGTGAACGATGCCTATACGGCGACCGCGACGGTCACTCCAGCAACGGGACGGTTGATTGTGCTCGTGCGCACCACGGCTGGTGGAACCGACTACGCGAGCATCAATGGGGGGACAGACCTCAGCGTGAGCGTGACCTCTTCGGATCTGCTCGACACGATCGGCGGCGTGCTGCTTGCAGGAACATTGCGCACCTTTACCGGCGGGATCTCAGAGCTCGCCGTTTGGAACCGCACCCTCTCGGCGACGGAGCGCACCGCGGTCACCCGCGCGCTCGGTACGAAGTGGGGGATTACCGTCCCGTGAGCTTGGAGGCCGCCGCCTCGTCGAGGAGCCATGTCGCGGTGGGGAGGAGCGCCGCCTTTGCTGGGAGCGTTGCGATCGGCTCACTCCCGTCAATGATGCGTGCGAGCACCTCGCCCTTTGCCGCACCAGCGGCGAGGGGGAGCACGGCGCGCGCCGCGGCGAGGATTCTGAGTGAGAACGAGAGTCGCGGCAGGTGCGGCTCGATGTGCGTTGGCGCCGCAACGCCCGCGGCGATCGGTGCGTCGGGGGCGGTCAGCGGCGATCCAGGGAAGACGCTGAGGCAGTGTCCGTCGCCGCCGATGCCGATCAACACCAGGTCAAAGATCGGCACGCCGCTCTCATTGATCGAGAGCGCTGCAGTTGCGCGTGCCGCGTAAGAGCGTGCGGCATCATCGGCGTTTGGTGTTTCGGTGGACCATGCCTCTACTTGCGCAGTGCTCATCGGCGCTGCGGAGCCGTCGGCGTGTGGGGCGAGCAGCACCGCGTCGATCGCCGCAAGGTTGGAGTGCGGATCGCTGCGCGGCACGAATCGGTCGTCACCAAGCCAGATCGTGGTCTGCCGCCACGGCATGCGCGAGGCGAACGCGGTGGAGCGCAGCGCCGCATAGATCGCGGCGGGGGTAGAGCCTCCGGTCGAGCAGAGGTGAAAGGCGCCACGTTCGGCAACGGCGCGCTCCGCAGCGGCAACGATCGTTTCTGCAGCGGTTGTGGCGAGCGCCGAAGCGTCGGCTACAACGCGAAGTTCAGCGCCGCCGGCAATCGTTCGAAGGGTCACGCAGCAAGCCTAGCGCCCGCGAGGGGGGCGACTAAAGGTTGCGCCAACGGTGGCCGTCGCGGGTGAGGAGCTCGTCGGCCTCGTCTGGACCCCAGCTCCCCGACGCGTAGTTCGGGAAGCGCGGCGGAGTCCCAGCGACCCAGGCGTCAATGATCGGGTCGACGATGCGCCATGCCTCTTCGACCTCGTCGGCGCGGGTAAAGAGCGAGGCGTCTCCAAGGAGTGCGTCGAGGATCAGTGTCTCGTAGGCCTCAGGAACGTCGCCCCCAAAACTCGACCCGTAGCCGAAGTCCATGTTCACCGGCCGCACGTCCACACCGAGGCCTGGAACCTTTGCGGCGAAGCGGAGCATGATCCCCTCGTCGGGCTGGATGCGGATCACAAGAAGGTTTGAGTCGGCGTCGCCGGTGGCAGTGCCGAAGAGCTCTTGCGGCACCGCCTTAAATTGAATGGCGATCTCCGTAGTGCGCTTCGCCATGCGCTTGCCGGCGCGCAGGTAGAAGGGGACTCCAGACCAGCGCCAGTCGTCGATCTCAAAGCGCGCCGCAACGTAGGTTTCCGTTTCAGACTGCGCGTCGACCTCGGGCTCAGAGTGATAGCCGGCCGCCTGCGCCCCTGCAACAGAGCCTGGGCCGTATTGGCCACGCACCACCGAGCGCTCGACCTCGGCGGGGCCGAGGCGACGGATGGCGCGGAGCACCTTCACCTTCTCGTCGCGCAGCGCGTCGGCCTCGAGGGTCGCGGGCGGCTCCATCGCGACGAGCGCTAAAAGCTGCAGCAGGTGGTTCTGCAACACGTCGCGTAGCGCCCCCGTCTGCTCGTAGAAGTCGCCGCGCGCCTCAACGCCGATCGACTCCGCGACGGTGATCTGCACATGGTCGATGTACAAACGATGCCAGAGCGGCTCAAAGATCAGGTTTCCAAAGCGGAAGATGAGGATGTTGCGCACCGTCTCCTTGCCGAGGTAGTGATCGATGCGATAGATCTGTGATTCGCGGAAGACCTTGCCAATCTCGCGGTTCAACTTCACCGCCGAGGCAACGTCGCGACCGAACGGCTTCTCGACGACAATGCGGCGCCAACCACCATCGGCGCTCTCATGATCGAGCCCCACGCCGCCGAGCCCACGCACGATCTCTGGCACCGCCGAGGCTGGGGTCGCAAGGTAGAAGAGTCGATTCCCCGCGGTCCCCGCCGCCGCGTCGATGCTGTTGAGTCGATCCGACAGCATCGCGTACGACGCAGGGTCGTCGAACGCCCCCTGCAGGTAGCTGATGCGCCCAGCGAAGGCGCCCCACGCCGCTTCGTTGACGGGCTTTAGTCGAGCGTGCAATTCGAGTGAGGCGCGGTATTCGGCGCGCAGCGCCTCGTCGGTGGTCGCTCGCCGGCCGAAGCAGAGGAGCGCAAAGTTCTCGGGGAGGAGCTTTGACATCCACAGGTGGTAGAGGGCGGGCACGACCTTGCGATGGGCAAGGTCCCCGGTGGCGCCGAAGAGGACGACGATGTTTGGGTCAGGGATGCGATCGGTGCGACCATCGCGTGGCCCCTTTACGCGCTTCGCTGTTCCCTTACGCCCCTCGCGGGCAATGCGTAGCTCGCGGATCGTTGCGCTCGGCTCTGGCGTTTTGGAGTTCACTCCGGCTTCACCGCGTGGCCGCCGAACTGGTTACGAAGTGCGGCGAGCACCTTGGCGGAGTACGAGTCTTCCTGGCGCGAGCGGAAGCGGGTGAGGAGCGAGAGGGTGATGAGTGGCGCGGGCACATCAAGGTCGATCGCCTCCTGCACCGTCCAGCGCCCCTCGCCAGAGTCGGCAACCCAACCCTTGATCCCCTTCAGGTCGCTCCCCTCGGCGCGGAAGGCGCGCGCGGCGAGCTCTAGCAGCCAGCTGCGAACAACCGAGCCTTGCATCCACAGGTCGGAGACCTTCGCGAGGTCAAGGTCGTAGCGCGACTTGGCGAGGATCTCAAAGCCCTCAGCGTACGACTGCATCATTCCGTACTCGATGCCGTTATGCACCATCTTCACGTAGTGACCTGCGCCAGATGGGCCGCAGTGCATGTAGCCATCCTTCGGCGCGAGCGTCGTAAAGATCGGCTCCATTGCCTTTACCGGCGCAGCGTCACCGCCGACCATCATGCAGTAGCCGTTCTCGAGACCCCAAACGCCACCCGATGTGCCGGCGTCGATAAAGGAGATCCCGTGTGCGGCGAGCTTTTCGTGGCGGCGAATCGTGTCGTGAAAGTTGGAGTTACCGCCGTCAATGATCGTGTCGCCCTTCGTAAGGAGCGGGATCAGCTCGTCGATCATCGCCTCGGTCGCATCGCCGCTCGGGACCATGACCCAGACGCGACGCGGTGACTCAAGCGCTGCGACGAGGTCCTTCACCGCGTAGGTGGCAGTTGCCCCCTCTTTAGCGACCTCATCGGTCTTCTCGCGCGAGCGATTCCAGATCACGACCTCGTGTCCATTGCGCACGAGGCGCTTCACCATGTTGCCGCCCATCTTCCCTAGGCCGATGAAACCGATCTTCACGTTTGGTCCTCCTCGGTGGTGCGGGTGGTGACCCGCTCGCTATGAATCGTAGCGACTCGCGGCTACGCCGATGCCGAACCCCCCGCGAGGGCACGACGAAGTACAGCGGTGAGGTGCGTAAGGCCAGCATCGGGGTCGGCCCCAAGGTCGACGCGCAGCACTGGCAGCCCGTGGGCCACAAGCGAGCGGGCGTCGCCGAGCGCCTGAGCGTCGATCAGGTCGCCGAAGGTGTACGCGGCGCTGGGGATCGCAAGATCGGGAGCTCGGTCGGCAACGATCTGCAGGAACCAGCCGATCGGCGCGCCGCCCTTGTGCAGCTGCCCGGTGGAGTGCAGGAAGCGCGGTCCATAGCCCACAGTCGTCGCCCGCTTCGTCTCGTCGCGCAACATGGTGCGCAGCTCCGTGAGCGCGGCGCTGCGCTGCGGGGTCGCGGCGAGGTAGGCCTGGATGCCGATATAGCCGTTCGGGGCGAGACGCTGCAGTTGGCCAGCGATCAGCTTCATCGCATCGTCGGCGAAGGCTGCTGGGAGCGCGTCGTCGACCCAGATCTTCAGGTGGTCGATCTCAGCCTTCGGGCTGAGCTGCGGAGCTCTGCCGCTCGCGGCGCGTTCGCTCAACACCGCTGCGGTGTTCTGTTTCGACTCGGTGACGTTCGGCTCGTCAAACGGATTGATCTGCATCGCCATGCCAGCGATCGCCGTCGCGAACTCCCAGCGCACAAACTCGGCGCCAAGGTCAATCGCGTCGTCGAGCTGCCACTCAAGGAGTGGATGGCCGGCGGCGGCAAGTGCGCGCAGGCGCGCATCAACGTCGCTGCCGTCGGCACATTTCGGCGGAGTGCCACCGCTGAGTCGAATGCGCACGAAGAGGCGATCGTTGCCGTACGTGTCAACGCTCCCGAGCGGTTCGCCATCAACAGGAACAACGCCAACGCCGTGCTTTCCGGTGCTCTCAGCAACGAGCTGCTCCACCCAGGCGCCAAGCCCGTGGATCGGCGCGTCGACGACGAGGGTCAACTTGTCACGCCCCTCGCGCGCGAGCGCCGCCATGATGCAGCCGAGTGCGAGCGCCGGGCTCGTGGTCGGCTCGGGATCGCGCGCGGTGGCAATCGCCGCCGACGCTGCGGCGAGGAGCGGATCAAGGTCAATGCCCAGCAGGCTTGCGGGTACGAGACCGACGTAGCTGAGCGCCGAGTAGCGGCCGCCGATATCGGCGGGATTCAAGAAGACGTCGCGCATCGCCTCGGCGTGCGGGATCCCGTCGATCGACGGTGAGGGGTCGCTGATCGCGGCGAAGTAGTCGTCTGGCGACTCGCCGCTGCGACCCGCTGCGGCGAGCGCCGCGGTGACGATGCCGCGCGCGTGCGCCGCGAACGAGAGCGTCTCGGTGGTCGTTCCCGACTTACTCGCCGCAATAAAGAGCGTACGAAGCGGATCGATGCCGTGCAGGGCGGCGTTGACCGCTGCCGGATCGGTCGAGTCGCAGACGCGAACCTTCAGCCACCCGTCGAGGTCGGCGAAGGCGGTCGCCAACACCTCGGGGGCGAGCGACGAGCCGCCCATACCAGCAACGATTGCCGTGGTGAATCCCGCCGCCCGGATCTTCTCGCCGAACGCCTCGAGCGCCGGGATCTGCTCGGTGAAGCGGTTTGGTGCGTCAATCCAGCCGAGGCGGTCCGCGATCTTCGCCTGAACCGCAGGCTCGTCGCTCCAGAGCGTCGTGTCGCGACTGGCGAGTCGGGTTGCCCACTCGCCGACGCGGGCGCGCTCCATGATCGAGTCGACCGCCGCGCGATCTGTGTCGCGGTTGAGCGTGGAGGTGAACGCTCGACGCGCCGGAGTGGCGCCGCTCACCCCTGCTCCTCTTCGATCTTCGCGACCTTGCGGGTGCGACGAACGAAGCGCTCTTCAGGGCTCGGCTCTGCGGCGAGGAAGGCGGCAACCGCACGAGCGGCCGTGTCAACGTCGACAACCTTCGCCCCCAACGAAAGCACGTTCATGGCGTCGTGCACGACCCCTTGATCAGCAGAGGCTGCGTCGTGGGCGATCGAGGCGCGGATCCCCTTGAACTTGTTCGCGGCGATCGTCACGCCGATCCCCGAGCCGCAGATCAGCAGCCCGCGCTCCGCATCGCCACGCAGCATCGACTCGGCAACGGCGCGTGCGGAATCTGGATAGTCGTCGGTCGGATCACTCCCATCGCCACCAAGGTCGATCGCGCTCCACTCTGGAGCGATCGTCGCGATCTTGGCGAGGAGTTGCGCCTTGAGCGCAGCTCCGGCGTGGTCGGCAGCTACCGCAAGGCGTCGCGTCAATTCAGTGCGCTCCGCCACCGACGCGGTGACCGTCGTGCAGGTGCGGCGTGGGGACCACCCCACGGACCGTTCCTGCCACGACGCCGCGCGCGATCTCGGCGATCCGCTCGGCGGTGAACCCGAATTCAGCAAAGAGTTTCGGTGCTGGGGCGGAGGCGCCGAATCGATCCATCGCAATGATCGCCCCGTCACTTCCAGTCCAGCGATCCCAGCCGAAGCTCACCCCCGCTTCGATCGCGATGCGGGCGCGCACCGATGAGGGGAGGACCGCTTCACGGTACGCCGCATCTTGGTCACCGAAGAGTTCGGTGCACGGCGCGGAGACGACGCGCGTCGGCACGCCGCTCGACTCGAGCAGCTCTGCAGCGGCGACGGCAAGGTGCAACTCTGATCCAGTAGAGATGAGGATCGCCTTCGGCGCGCCGCCGGTCGCCTCGCGCAACACATACGCACCCTTACGTACGCCGTCGCGCGCACCAGCGCCGCTGCCGGCGAGCACCGGAAGCTTCTGTCGCGTGAAGGCGAGGAGCGTTGGCGCGGAGCGACGCTCGATTGCGACGCCCCATGCTGCGGCAGCCTCGTTTGGATCGCCAGGGCGAATGAAGCGCACGTTCGGAATCGCGCGCAGCGCGGCGTAGTGCTCGACCGGCTGGTGCGTTGGGCCGTCCTCGCCGAGGCCGATCGAATCATGGGTGAAGACGAAGATGCTGCCGATCCCCGCAAGCGCAGCAAGGCGCAGCGAGCCGCGCAGGTAGTCGCTAAAGGTGAGGAAGGTCGCAGAGAAGGGGATCAGCCCGCCGTGATAGGCGATCCCGTTTGTGATCGCCGCCATCGCATGCTCGCGCACGCCGAAGCTGATGTTGCGCCCCGACTCTGTTGCGGTGAATCGCCCACCCTCGTGAATGTCGGTGAGGTTTGACTCCGAAAGGTCGGCGCTGCCACCGATCAGTTCGGGGATCGCCGCCGAGAGCGCCTTGATCGACGCCTGGCTCACGTTGCGCGTCGGCGCGTCGCCGCCCATCTCGTAGTGGGGGAGTGACGACTCCCAGCCGTTGGGGAGACGCCCAGCGATGCGACGCTGCAGCTCCGCCGCTTCGGCGGGGAAGGCGCCCGCATACGCCTGTAGGCGCTTCGCGTGATCGGCCACAAGTCCGGCGCCGCGCGTCGCGACGCCCGTATAGAGATCGGTCACGTCGGCTGGAACGACGAAGGTTGCATCGGGGTCCACGCCGTACGCCTCTTTCGTGAGGCGCACCTCGTCGACGCCCAACGGCGCGCCGTGCGACTTCTGGCTCCCCGCCTTGCTCGGCGAACCGAAGCCGATCACCGTGCGCACCGCGATCAAGCTCGGGCGCTCGTCGGCGATCGCGGCACCGATCGCCGCGTCAATCCCAGCAAGATCGTTGCCGTCGGCGACGCGCGAGGTGTGCCAGCCGTAGGCGTCAAAACGCTTCAACACATCTTCGGACCATGCGGTTGAGGTCGGCCCGTCGAGCTGAATCAAGTTGTCGTCGTAGAGGTAGATGAGCTTGCCGAGCTTTAGGTGGCCGGCGAGCGACGCCGCCTCGGAGGCGATCCCCTCTTGAAGGTCGCCGTCGGAGACGATCGCGAAGACGCGGTGATCAATAACGGTGTGTCCCGGTCGATTGAACTCCGCGGCGAGCCGTCGCTCGGCGATCGCCATGCCGACGCCATTCGCGAAGCCCTGGCCGAGTGGGCCTGTGGTCGCCTCAACGCCCGCGGTCAGCCCGTACTCCGGGTGACCAGGGGTGAGCGATCCCCACTGGCGGAACGACTTCAGGTCGTCAATGGAGAGGCCGTATCCAGAAAGGTGCAGGAGCGCGTAGAGGAGTGCGCTCGCATGACCGTTAGAGAGAAGGAAGCGATCGCGGTCGAACCAGTTCGGCGTTGCTGGCGCGTGACGCAGGTGCCGCGACCAGATCACGTGCGCCATCGGCGCGCAGCCCATCGGTGCGCCAGGGTGACCGGAGTTCGCCGCCTGCACCGTGTCGATCGCGAGGGTGCGAAGCGTCGTGACCGCTGACTGCTCGAGGCGCTGGTCCATGCGTTTGGCCTCCAGATGCTCTACCGCCGTGGCGGCGGAGGGGCGCGCTCCCCGCGGGGCGCGAGGGTCGGATCCCCATTGTAGGCTCTCACTCACGAGCAGCCACATCTGAAGGGAGCCCATGGTCTCACCCTCGCAACACGAGCCGATCGCACGCTCCTCCGCCGCCGTCGAGGCGCGCGGGATCGGACGCGTCTTTCAGGCGAAGGGCGGCCCCGTCACGGCACTCCAAGGGATCGACCTGCGGATTGAGCCGGGCGAACTCTTCGGCGTGCTCGGCCCCAACGGGGCCGGCAAGAGCACGCTGATCAAGATTCTCAGCACCCTCCTGCTGCCAACCTCGGGGACCGCATCAATCTTTGGCCTCAACGTTGCAACGGAGACCGAGCGCGTGCGACGGATCATGAACATCGTCGCAGGCGGCGACTTCTCGGGGTACGGCCTGCTCACCGTGCGCGAGCAGCTCGCGATGTTCGCCCAGTTCTACGGCATGCCGTATCGCGAAGGGATGCGTCGCGTCGACGGGCAGCTTGAGGCGTTCGGCATCGCCGACATTGGCGATCGCAAGATCAGCGCCCTCTCCACCGGCCAGCGGCAGAAGTTGAACTTCGCCCGCTCCTTCCTTAATGACCCGTGGATACTCTTTCTCGACGAGCCGACGATCGGCCTCGACGTTTCAGCGGCGCGCGACGTTCGTTCGCGCATCCGCGCCTTTCAGGCGGAGGTCCCTGGCCGCACGGTGCTGTTGACCACGCACTACATGGCCGAGGCAGACGAACTCTGCGATCGGATTGCGATCGTCGATCACGGCAGGATCCTTGCGCAAGGTACACCGGCGGAGTTGAAGCGCATGGTGCAGCGCGAGGCGCTCTTCATCGTTGGCCTCGACGAGATCCCGCCATCGACGCCGCTCGAAACACTTCGACGACTCCCGGGGGTCGTTTCGATCGCCGTGCGCGACGCTGCCGATGCCGGCAACGACATAAGCGGCGTGGCGTCACCGATGGTGCGACTCGCTATTGGGTTGCGCGACGACGCGTCGCTCGCCGGCGTGATCACGGCGCTCGCCGGTGCTGGGGCGCACCTGCGCGAGATCACGAAGAGCGAGCCGACACTCGAAGAGGTCTTCGTGCAGCTGGTTGGGCGCGGCATCGCCGAATCTGATGCCGAGGCGCGCCCATGAGTGCGCTCACTGGCGCCGCTGCGACGCAGGTCGCCGAGCGGGTGCGCGCCGAGACGCTCTGGAGTCGCAGTTACCGCGCCCGTCACGCGTTGCAATCGATCGGCGGGCGAGCGTATCCGCGCATCTTCGGCATGTTGCGCGAGCCCTCGTGGCTCTTCTTCGACCTCGTCTTCCCGATCCTCAACATGTCGTCGATCGTCTTTCTATTGCGCTCGCGTGGCGTCGATGAGGCGTGGGTGAGCGCAACGATCCTCGCCAGCGCGCTCCTCACCTTTTGGGCATCGGTGATCTGGATGATGGGGGCGCAGTTTCACTGGGAGCGCGACAGCGGCAACCTCACCCTCTACATCACCGCGCCGGTCGGCCTTGGGTCGGTCGCCCTCGGCATGGCCTTCGGCGGGGCGGTCGGCGTGCTCTTCCGCGCCGCGATCATCGTCGTCGCAGGGGCGCTCTTGTATGGCGCGGCCTACACGATCGCCGACCCGCTCCTCTTCGGTGCAACCCTGCTGGCGAGCATCGCCGCCATGTACTCGCTGGGGATCTGCCTCTCGTCGATCTTTCTCGTCTCAGGCCGCGAGGCGGATCACCTCGGTGGCCTCCTTAATGAGCCGATGCAGCTCCTCGGCGGCGTCTACGCGCCAGTGCGAAACCTCGGCGCGGCTGGACTCGTTGCCGTTGGCATCTTGCCGCTCGCGCCAGCGATGGACGCGCTCCGCCAGCTGGCACTCCCGCAACTCGGTGCGAACGGCCTGCTTCCTGTTCAAGCCGAGATCGGAATCCTCGTTGCCATGAGTGTCGTCTTCGGAGTGATTGGTCGATTTCTCCTCGCCTACATCGAGCGCGTCGGTCGCGTCGGCGGAAAGCTGTTGACCCGTGCAGACTGACCGCGCCGCCGATCGTTCCACAGGCGGCCTCACCCTGCGCGAGGCGCGACCCTTCGGTCCGCTGCGCGGCAGCGCCGCCGACGCTGCACGTTCGCTCGTTGCCGCATCGCGACTCGCCTGGTCCATCGAAGCGAACTGGACGCAGCCGCTCTACCTCGTCGTCTTCCTCGCGATTCGACCCCTCGCGTTCCTTGGGCTCTTCCTCGCCGTCTTCTCAATCGGCGGTCGACTCGACGTGGCGTCGATCGGCTTCGTCGTTGTCGGTCAAGCAGTCTTTCAAATCGTTGGTGCGGCGCTGCAGGGTCCAACACATGCGCTGCTTGACGATCGTGAACGCTATCGCACGATCCGCTACATCTTTGCGACCCCCTCGTCGCTCCTCCCCGTATCGGTGGGACGCGCACTGGTAAAGGCTGCAATCGCTGGATCGAGCGCGCTGATCGTGATCGTCTCCGGCGTTGCCCTCGGCATGCCGCTGCGGGGCGGCGGGGTCGATCTTCCGCTGCTTCTCGTCGTGGTCCCGCTTGGTTTGCTCTCTATTGTTGGGATCGGCGTTGCGCTCGGCGCGGTCTGCGTGCAGTTGCGGAACGATGCATGGCAGTACCCTGAGGCGGTGGCTGGAACTGTCTTCCTACTTTGCGGCGCGATCTTTCCACTTGAGGTGCTCCCTGGGCCCGTGCAGGCGATCGGCGCCGCACTCCCGATCACCTGGTGGATCGAGGGGGTTCGCCGCGCCCTGCTCGGCGTCGCATCTCCTGGCCGACTCGGAACGATCCCCACGGAGGAGCTCGTGGCGATCCTTGCCGTCGGCACGGTCGTGATCTGGGCCGCTGCCCCGCGGCTCTTCACCTTCGCCATCAATCGGGCGCGCGAAAAGGGTCACCTCGATCGGAACACCGCCTCATGAGCCGCACCGTAAAGCCCGCCCGCTCCGCCGCCTCCGCCACCCGACTCGCCGCCGAGATCGGCGTGCTCGTTGCCATGGGGATTTGGGCGGCGAACTTCACCGTAGTGAAGGCTGCGGTCCTGGCCTGGCCGGTGCTCCCATTCTCAGCATTGCGCATCACCACGGCCGGAATCCTCGTACTTGGTTGGGCGCGTTGGCGCGGCCAGAACATGCGCATGAATCGACGCGACCTGCTCGTCGCTGCGCTCTTCGGCGTGATCGGCCAGGGGATCTATCAACTCCTCTGGGCGGGATCGCTCGGCACTATTAACGCTGGCACCAGCGCACTCCTCATCGCCGTCACCCCGTTCCTCACGGCGATCTTTGCTGCGCTCTTGGGAATCGACCCGCTGCGCCGCGCAACGGCGATCGGCGGAACGATCGCATTTGCCGGTGTCGCCGCGGTGGCGCTCGGTGAAGGGGCCGGCTCCTTTGGTGGAACGACGCGCGGGATCATCGCAACGTTGCTCGCCGCCTGCTGCTGGGCCTCATATCTCCTCGCTGGTGCGCGCGTCATCCCGCGTGTCGGGGCCGTCGCCTGGACCGGGTGGAGCATGATCTTCGGCGGTGCGGTGCTGATCCCCTTCGGCGCAGCGCAGTGGTTCGAGCTCGGCTCGCCGATCCCGCCCCCAGTCGCGATCTTCGGCGTGCTCTTCGCCACCTTCGGTTCGAGCAGCCTCGCCAACGTCCTCTACTTCAGCGCCGTGCCGATCGTTGGCCCTGCGCGTGTCGCAAGCTTCCAGCTTCTCGTCCCGTTCCTCGCCGTCGTGGTCTCGTCGATCGTGCTCAGCGAGGCGCTCGAGCCGGTGCAGGCGCTGGGTGGCGCCCTGATCATTTTGGGGATCTGGGCGGGGCGCCAAACGCGCCTCCCGTTCCGCCGCGGCGTGCGATAGACTCCGCCAGGCTCGCTCGGGAGTGACCGAGCGCCCCGCCCACGAAGAGGGAGGCAGAGGGGACGAGATGGCGACGAAGTTTGTGTTCGTCACCGGCGGTGTCACCTCCTCCCTCGGCAAGGGAATTACCGCCGCCTCCGTCGGCCTTCTCCTTAAGGCACGCGGACTGCGCATCTCGGTGATCAAGCTTGACCCCTACCTCAACGTTGATCCTGGAACGATGTCGCCCTATCAGCACGGCGAGGTCTTCATCACCGACGACGGCGCAGAGACCGACCTCGACCTTGGTCACTACGAGCGCTTCATCGACGTGAACCTTTCACAGGCGTCGAACGTCACCACCGGTCGCATCTACTCCACGGTGATCGCGCGCGAGCGCCGCGGCGACTACCTCGGCGGTACGGTGCAGGTGATCCCACACATCACCAACGAGATCAAGGAGCGCGTGTTGCGCCTTGGTGGCGACGATGTTGACGTGGTGATCGTTGAGGTCGGCGGCACGGTTGGCGACATTGAGTCCCTCCCCTTCATCGAGGCGATCCGCCAGCTGAAGAAGGACGTTGGCCGCGGCAACTCGCTCTACATTCACGTCACCCTGCTCCCTGAACTCGCGGCGACCGGCGAGCTCAAGACGAAGCCGACGCAACACTCCGTGAAGGAGCTTCGCGGTATCGGGGTGCAGCCCGATGTGATCATCCTGCGCGCCGATCACCCCGTGCCGAACGAGGTGCGCGAGAAGATCGCCCTCTTTACCGACGTTCCGGTCGAGGCGGTTGTTCCCGCAACGACTGCACGCACGATCTACGAGGTGCCGCTCCAGTTCGAGCGCTTCGGCCTCGGGGACCTGTTGATTCGAGAGCTCGGCCTCCCCGCCTCCTCTCCGAACCTCGCCTCGTGGGAGACGCTCGCCAAGGAGATCGTTCGCGAGAAGCCTGCGGTCGAGATTGCGATCGTCGGCAAGTACACCGCACTCCCTGACGCGTACCTCTCGGTCACCGAGGCGCTGCGACATGCCGGATGGGCGCACGGAGTTGACGTGCGACTGCGTTGGGTCGACGCTGAGAAGCTCGACGAGGCCGACGAGCAGATGATCTCGGCACAACTCGCCGGCGCGCACGGGATCCTTGTTCCAGGTGGCTACGGATATCGCGGCATTGAAGGGAAGCTCCGCGCGGCACGCATGGCACGCAAGGAGCGCATCCCGTATCTCGGCCTCTGCCTTGGACTGCAGATCGCAGTGATTGACCTTGCCCGCGAGGCGCTCGACTCACCCGATGCGAACTCGACCGAGTTCGACATGTTCACAAAGCACCCCGTGATTGATTTCACCCCCGATCAGCGTGGCGTTGAGGAGAAGGGTGGAACTCAGCGACTCGGCCTCTACCCCGCAAAGCTGACGCCGGGGAGCCGCGCCGCCGCGGTCTACGGAACCGAGGTGATCTATGAGCGCCACCGCCATCGCTTCGAGGTGGCGAATCGCTACAAGCCGCAGCTCGAAGAGGCCGGGCTTCGATTTACGGGAGTCTCACCCGACAGCCGGCTCGTCGAGATCATCGAGCTCGCCGATCACCCCTGGTTTGTGGCGAGCCAGTTCCACCCAGAGTTCACCAGTCGGCCGCTGCGGCCGAACCCGCTCTTTGATGGGTTCATCGGCGCAGCTGTGGCCCTGCGCGATGGGCGCCTCGCCGCGTACACTCCGCGAACCGTCGGAGTGCGCGATGATGAGGCCGTTCAGGCGGAGCGCCGCAAGGCGGTCGAAGCTGCTGCCAGCAAGGCGGCGCAGCGCTCCAACGGCACCGCGTCATAGCGGCGCAATAACCGTAGGCACGACCAGTCGGCCCGCATGGGCCCGTAGTTAGGGGGTAACGCCATGAAGTTCTTCCTTGATACCGCAGATATCGCCGAGATCAAGACCGGCATCGCCTGGGGCGTTGTTGATGGCGTCACCACCAACCCCTCGCTCTACGCCAAGGTCGGCGGCTCGTACGAAGAACTCCTGAAGGAGATCTGCGGGCTCACCAAGGGGCCTGTCTCCGCCGAAGTGATCGCCGACGATGCCGACGGGATGGTCGCCGAAGGTCGCGCCTTCGCCAAGATCGCATCAAACATCGTGGTGAAGGTCCCTATGACCACCGCTGGCCTCGAGGCGATTAGTCGCTTCAAGGCGGAAGGGATCAAGACAAACTGCACCCTGATCTTCACCGCAAATCAGGGGCTCATGGCGGCGAAGGCCGGCGCATCGCTGATCAGCCCGTTCGTCGGGCGCCTCGATGACATCAGCGAAGACGGCATGACGGTCATCCGTGAGCTTGCAGAAATCTTCCAGCATTACGACGACCTCGATCACTGCGAGATCCTCGCCGCGTCGATCCGTCACCCGCGACACGTCACCGAGTCCGCGCTCTGCGGCGCGCACGTTGCGACGATGCCGTTGAAGGTCCTGGAGCAGATGACGAAGCATCCGCTCACCGATAAGGGGATCGCACAGTTCAAGGCCGACTGGTCGAAGGCGAAGGGCGGCAAGTAGCCGAAACGTAACGCCCGGCACGTCGCCTGCCGGGGGCATTGACGACCCGCCGTGGGTCACGTAGAGTTCTCGCATCCCCCCAAGCACACCGCGCCGCTGGCGTAGGTCTGTTGCTCAGGGGATTCGAAACCCCCCATGCAGGAAGGTGCACACATCCATGAATGACATGCGCAATCGCGGTCCCCGACGCCCCCGCCGACCAGGCGGCAATCCGAACATCATGATGCGCCCACCACAGGGCGCCGCCGCAGTCGACGTTGAGGTCCTCTCCGAGGCCGATCTCGCCGCTGAGGGACTTCTCACCTTCGCGGTCCTCGCGAACATGACCGCACCAGAGCTGATCGCCGCGGCGAAGAACGTCGGCATCACCGTCACCCAGCAAGAGGAGCTCTCCGGCACCGTTCAGCGCATCCTCACCGCGCAGGCGGAAGAGCATGGGCAGGTCTGGGCCGAGGGGATCCTCGAGATCGTCGACGACGGCTACGGCTTCATCCGACGCGGCGGCTTGCTGCCGAGCGCCAACGATGTCTACGTTCCGTCGCCAATGATCCGACGCATCGGCCTGCGACAGGGCGACACCATCGGTGGCGTGATCCGCGCGCCGCGTGAGGGCGAGAAGTTCTGGGGGATGCTCCGCGTGGAGATCGTCTCCGGCACCGACCCTGAGTCGGCGCGACGCCGCCCACACTTCGGCGATCTCACCCCGATCCATCCGATCGAGCTGATCAACCTTGAGACGGTTCCGTCGAACCTTTCGCAGCGACTGATCAATCTCGTCAACCCGATCGGCAAGGGGCAGCGCGCCCTCATCGTCTCGCCGCCGAAGGCGGGGAAGACGTCACTCCTGAAGCAGATCGCTCAAGGTGTGACCGCCAACTACCCCGAGATCTCGCTCATGGTCTGCCTTATCGGCGAGCGACCGGAAGAGGTCACCGACATGCGCCGCTCCGTGAAGGGCGAGGTGATCTCGTCGACATTCGACGAGCCGACCGAGAACCACACCCACGTTGCAGAGATGGCGCTCGAGATCGCGAAGCGACGCACCGAGGCCGGAGCCGACGTAGTCGTGCTGCTCGACTCGATCACGCGACTCGCACGCGCCTACAACCTGGCGCTGCCACCATCGGGGCGAACGCTCTCCGGCGGTATTGACCCGATTGCCCTCTATCCACCGAAGCGCTTCTTCGGTGCCGCGCGAAAGCTCGAGGAGGGCGGGTCACTCACCATCATCGGAACCTGTCTCGTCGACACCGGATCAAAGATGGACGACGTTATTTACGAAGAGTTCAAGGGGACCGGAAACTCGGAGTTGGTGCTCGACCGCAAGCTTGCGGAGAAGCGCATCTTCCCTGCAGTTGATGTGCAGCGATCTGGTACGCGCCGTGAAGAGCTCCTCCTTGACGAGGCGACGCTCAAGATGGTGTGGACGATGCGTCGCATGCTCTCGGCCGTCGGTGCAAATGAGGGGATCGAGCTGCTCCTTAACCGCATCGCAAAGACCGAGTCGAACGCGCAGTTCCTCGCCTCGCTCACTAAGGGAACCGAGGGCTCAAGCCCCTCCTGAGCGCACACCCGCAAGGGGTAGAATGGAACGCGTCACCAAGGGTGAGAACCGGAGGATGAGATGCGCGAAGTGAAGCGATCAGGCGAACGACGCACGCCCTCTCGGCCGAGCGGTGCGCGGCTCGGGACGCTTACCTTCCGCATCAGCGCGTTCCTCTGGCGCCGCCTCTACGCCTTCGGCTCCTTCTTGGAGCGCTCGGGTGAGCGGGCGCTCAAGCTCAGCATCTTCCGCGCCGGGGAGTTCTTGCGACACCCGCTCCCCCGACGAGCGCGGATCCATCCGCTCCTCGCGGTTCGCACGAGTGGCGTCGCCCTTGCAGCGCTCCTCCATCGCATCTCTCCAGCGCTCGAAGAGCGCGGGATCCTCACCGCAATTCGCAAGCGCGACCGAGCGATGCGCCGCTTCGCCTCGAGCCTGGCCCGCCAGCCAGAGCGAGCGATGCCGGCCGGGATCGCGCTCCTCCTCGGCATCGCCGTGGCCGCAAGCCTCCTCCCCGGCCCCCCAGCCGACTCCCGCGCCTTCGCCGTGAGTGATAGCGCAGAGGCACTCGACACCGACCCCAACTTCAACTCCGCCGGCCTCCTCTGGGGCTCGGGGCTCGACGTTGATCGTTTCGCGCCGGCGGCGCAGGCGGAGATGGAAGTTTCCAGCGATCCAGCCCCCGACATCGAGGGGAGTGGTCGCTACGGCTGGCGCGCCGTCGAGCCGGCGCAAGAGGCGCTCGCCGCAACCGATCCAGCCGCGGCATCTGAGGGGGCGATCTTCCTCGCCGACGGCACGATGCGGCCCCCCGCGGCAATCGACATTTCGATTGCTGATGGTCGTACGCATGTGAGCATCCACGTGGTGCAGCGCGGTGACACACTGAAAACCATCGCCAAGCGATACGGCATCACCGTGATGCAGATCGCCTGGTCAAACGGCTTGATCTCAACGGCAACGCCACCCGCTGGCCGTCGCCTGCGAATCCCCGATGTTGCGGGCGTCGTACACGTGGTGAGCGAGCACGAGACGCTGAAGTCGATCTCGTCGCGCTACCGTGTGACCGTAGATAATGTGGTCGCCTACAACGGCCTTCGCTCGCGTGACGTGATCCTTGGCATGGTGCTTGTGCTCCCTGGCGGACGCGGCAACGCGCTCCCAACAACGCAGTTCTATAGCTCGTATGCGTACGGTGGAGCGCCGCCAGCTGCATACGCGGGGATCACGTTGAGGTACCCCGTTCCCGGGGGTCACTATGTACGTGGGTTCACCGCAGCACACCCAGCGATGGACATTGGCGCGCGATACGGCACCACGGTAGTCGCCGCCGCGGCTGGTCGTGTGGTGTGGGTCGGGTACAAGAACAACTGCGGCGGTAATCAGGT
>QWQR01000015.1 GCA_003670745.1 Chloroflexota bacterium | reverse complement strand
CTCCACGCCGACCGGCGTCTGATCACTGGTGAGGTAGGTGGTGCAGTCGTAGTCGGCGGTTGCGCCGCCGGTGAGAACGTAGAGTCCGCCGCCGACGACCGCGACGAGGATCACGATCCCTGCGAGGTTTGCGCGCAGGGTCGCGGCGAGTCCACGCCCCTTCGGTGCCCCTGTCGGCTCAGCGTTGATGGTTGTCATGCCCCCATCATCGCCGATTACGGCTCAACGAGCCACGCGCGAGCTGCGGCGCCTCGTAACCCGCGGATAAGGAGCAGGGAGAGCGCGATGGGCGGGAGCCCTGGGAGCCAGTTGCCGAAGGTGAGGGCGATGAGCGGACCGGCCGGAATCAGGATCGTGCAGAGGCCGATCGCGAAGCCACGCGCCGCCTCCTTGCGCTGGAAGACGAGGGTGATCGTGAAGATGCAGGCGGCGATCAGCGCCATCCAGACGACCCCCTGGAGCGTCACCGGTGCGGCGGTTGCCTGCTCCACGATCGGGCCGAGGGTGAGGCCGAGGCCGGCGAGCAGCAGGAGCGCGTAGGTGAGGAAGGCGACGATGCTGCGTGGCATGCGCACAGGATGCCACGCGCAGCACCTCGCTCGCCAAGCGGCGCGCCGACGAGCCCGAAGGTCGTACCCTATGCGCATGGTCCTGGCACACGAATCAGGTCGAGCGCGGTAGCCGATGAGCGGATCGCCACGTCGCGGTCGCCAGCTCGGTGGCGTCGTCTCCTTTGGGAGCGGCGTCGCAATGCTCGTCGCCCTCGGCTCCTCGCTCCTCTACATCGCCTGGATCGCCTCAATCCGCGATGCCGACCAGATCGGCCAGCTCGCCTTTGCGACGATCATCGTCGGGGGCTCCTGCGCCTTCGCCTCACTGATGCTCGCGCTCAGCATGCTCCGCGCGATGCGCCGCCGCGCCGACGGGCGCGCCCTGCTCGCCGCACTCCTCTCCGGGGGATTCGCGATCGCGGCCGCACTCGCGCTCGCCGCATCGAACGTTTTCGGCAAGCTCGCAGGCTGACGGTCGCCCCCGTCGCGGCGGGTGCTACGCTCGCGGCGGCGCGCCCCTGTCGTCTAGAGGCCTAGGACGCCACCCTTTCAAGGTGGAGATCACGGGTTCGAATCCCGTCGGGGGTACCACCTCTGCGTCGCCCCCCACTTCTCCGATACGATCGGGGCGATGGAGATCATGGGCATTCGCATTCCAACGGTGATCAGCGAGAACAACGCTGCGCGCTGCGAAGCGTGCGGCGATCCGATTGAGGGGACGCCGTTCCGCGTCAGCATCCTCGACATCATCGCCACCGAGATCGCACCCTCGTTCGGTGAGCGATCACCGATCAACCCTGGCCCGTTCCAGTTCTGCACCGATCGCACCTGCCCTGATCGCTGGATCGCCTCGCGCGGTTGGTTGCGCTGCTCGCGCAGCGAGGTGCGCGAGATCATGCGGCCGATCCCACTGCAGGCGACTGGCGTCGCAACGATTGGACTCTGCGATGGGATCCATCGCGACGACCACGAGTTCGTTTCGGCCTAGGCCGGAGCGCCGGTGATCGCCCCCGCCCTCACTGCGGCGCTCGCCGCCCTCTTCGCACTGTTGCTTTTTGAGCAGTACGCGCGCCGTCGCGGCCCATATCAGCTCGCCTGGGGGCTCGGCGCGAGCGCCTTTGCAATCGCCGCTGCAACTGAAGCGATCGCCGCTGCAAGCGGATGGAGTGAGGCGCTTTATCGCACCTGGTATCTCGGCGGCGCGGTCTGGACGGCCGGCTGGCTCGGCGCCGGAACACTGCTGCTGCTCGCACGTACGCGCTTCGGTTACTGGTACGCCTTTTCACTTGCGATCGCAGGATTGGTGACGATCCTTGTCTCACGACGACTCGAAGATCCGTCGGCTGGTCCTATCGCCCTCGCCTATTCGCTCGCAGCCTGGATCACCGCCGCGATCGTTGCGTGGCGCTGCTACCTCGGCGACGCGCGCTGGAGTCGCACCGCCATCACACTTACCGCGCTCCTCAGCGTTGCTGCAGCTCCGCTGGTCGCCTTCACGCCGCTCGCCGCGCCCGGCTACGCGGTTGACCCAACGACCGGCGCCCCCGTCGCGCTGCTCCTCCCCGCTGCGCTGCGACTCCTCACGCCGCTGCTCAACGTGAGCGGCGCGTTGGCGTTACTCATCGGCGCGCTCTTCTCGGTCTACGTCTACATGCCGAAGCGACGAGTGCTCCCGTATTCAAGCGATCCGACGCAACGTGGCGACGAACTCCTCTTCAACCTTGCGATCGCGCCGATTGCAATAGTGGTGAACTTCGTTCGCAGTCTCCCCGACACGGCGCGAGCGTGGCGCGTGGGAACGCTGAATCGACGCGTTCCTGCGACGGCACTCATCGCGATCGGCGCGTTCGCGCCGAGCATTACCGATTCACTCAATCGCGTTGGATCGACCGAGTGGTACCAGGGGGGGAAGCTGATCGGCGCAGCGCTCCTACTTGCGGGGTTCCTCGTCTCGGTCGAAGATCCCGATGAGCTGCGCCTGCCCCTCATCGGTGCGCCGCTTCGCGTGCTGCTCCGCGTGCTCCGCGGTGCGGCGCCGAGTGGCGCACGCGGCGGCCCACGTCGCTCACGGCGAGGCTGAGGGCTACGACCCCCCTGCTATCCTCACGATCAGGCGCTGCAGCGGCGCCGAGCCCCCGGAGGTCATCGTGAGAGTTCGTACCGCCGTCTTCCCCGTCGCAGGCTGGGGGACTCGCTTCCTCCCCGCGACGAAGGCGGTCCCGAAGGAGCTCCTCCCCGTGCTCGATCGCCCGGCGATCCAGTACGCCATGGAGGAGGCGATCGCGGCAGGGATCGAGCGAATCGTGCTCGTCACCAGCGACGGGAAGCGCGCGATCGAAGATCACTTCGATGCCGCCCCCGACCTTGAGGCGTTCCTTGAGGCGCGTGGCGACATTGAGCGCCTGCGCGTCGTGCGCGCCGTCTCCGACATGGTGAACCTTGTCACCGTGCGCCAAAAGGAGCAGCTCGGCCTCGGCCACGCCGTGCTCATGGCACGTGACGCCGTTGGCCATGAGTCGTTTGCCGTGGTGCTCCCCGACGACCTCATCGTGAGCGAACGACCTGCGCTCAGCGAACTAATTGACGCTCATGAAGAGACGCACGGCTCGGTCGTCGCGGTCATGGAGATCCCGCGCGAAGATTCGATTCGATACGGAGTGGTCGAGATCGACCCTGACCTTCCCGCGACCGACGGTGGCCGCACGATCCCGCTGCGCGGCCTCATCGAAAAGCCTGCGCCCGCTGATGCGCCGTCGAACCTCGGCATCGTCGGCCGCTACGTGCTTACGCCGAAGATCTTCGAGAAGCTCGAACGCACCGCGCATGGCGTCGGCAACGAGATCCAACTCACCGATGCGATCCAGGCGCTCGCCGCAGAACAGCCGATCGTCGGTCGACGCTTCAGCGGCCGCCGCTTCGACGTTGGATCACCAGAGGGGTGGCTCGCGGCGAACATCGACCTTGCCCTTGACCATCCGCACTACGGCGGCCCGTTGCGAACGTGGCTCAACGCACGGCTAACAGAGCGATGACACCCGAAGTGAAACGATGAGCACGACAACTCCGCGACCAGGCGATCTGATCGCCGGACGCTACCGACTCCTCGAACAGATCGGCGAGGGGTCCGCGGCGACGGTCTTCCGCGCCGCCGACGAAGCGCTCGGTCGCGACGTGGCGGTAAAGATCCTTCGCCCCGCACTTGCTGCGGTGCCTGCCGCCGCGGCGCGATTCCGCGCCGAGGGCCGCGCCGCCGCGATCGTTGCGCACCCAAACATTGCCGCCGTGTTCGACGTCGCCCCCGAGGGTGAGGCCCCGGCGATCATCATGGAGTTCGTTGACGGCGAAGATCTCACCTCAATGCTCCGTCGCGTCGGGCCGCTCGTGCCGCGTCGCGCGGCTGCGATTGCCGCACAGGTTGCGCGCGGACTTGCCGCCGCGCACGCGCGCGGGATCATTCATCGCGACCTCTCGTCGCGGAACATCTTGATCAGCCGCGAGGGGCGCGCGCAGATCGCCGACTTTGGCATCGCCCACACGCTGCTTGAAGCGCCCGTCGACGGTGCGCCGGGCGCCCCATCTCCTGAGGGAACGCTCGCGTATCTTGCCCCCGAGGTGCTCGCCGGTGAGCGCGCGACTACCGCCGCCGACCTCTACGGACTCGGCGTTGTGTTGTACGAGCTACTCACCGGGCGTCGACCGCAGCCGAGTGCGGGGGACGCTGCGCCACCGTCGCCGCGCCTCTTCCGCCCCGACATCCCCGTGGTGCTCGATGCGATCGCCGTACGACTCCTCGCAGCAACGCCATCGGATCGACCGGCGAGCGCCACCGTCGCCGCCGACGCGCTCGAGTCGTTCGTCGTTGCCGAGAGCCGCACCTCGATTCCGCAGCGCGCGGTCGGCCCCGCAGCCGGTGCGCCACGCGCCCTCGCTGGAACGCGTGTCTCGCGAGTTGCTGGCCAAGCGGGCCCAGGCGAGCCCGACACTGTCCCCGACGCGAGCGATGTTCAGCCGTTCGCCGATGCAGGTGACGAGTCGATCTCCAATCGCTCGCTCCTCTTGACCATTGCCGGAGTGAGCGGCGTGGTGGTGCTCCTCGTCGCTGGCGTGATCCTCGGCCTACGACTTATCACCGCCGGAGGGGGCGCCGACAAGAGCGCCAAGGTCCCTCCACTCGCCACACTCACCCTCGGCGAGGCGATCCCGATCGCCGAGCAGCTCGGCCTCAAGGTGAAGGTCGTCGAGCGGGTGACGAGCGACTCGTACCCCGTCGACACCATCCTCTCGCAGTCACCAGAGCCAGGGACGCTCGTGCCGATCAACACTGCGATCGAGGTGCGCGTGGTCATGGGGAGCGGCCTTGCGGTAGTCCCTGACATCCTCGGTTTCACGCTTGACGAGGCGCGCAAGCGCCTTCGCGAGATGGGGCTGACCCTCGGCCAGACCATCGACGCGATCTCTACAACGGCGCCACCAGGAACCGTGGTGCAACAGAATCCGCGCGGCGGCCTGCAGGTCGCAAAGGGGACATCGGTCGATCTCGTCTTCTCGATTGGGCCGAGCGCGTCACCGACCGATTCGATCGCGCCGTCACCAGGGAGCGAGGTCGTCGTTCCCGACCTTCACTGCCTCACCGTTGCCGACGCCGCGATGCAGCTCGCCGCGAACGGCCTGCTCCTTGACGCCGCATCGTCGGCGCTGCCGCAGGGCGAATACATTGACGTGCAGTCGGTCGCACCAGGAACCATTGTCGCCGTAGGAACGGCGATCGGCGTGACGCCTGCGACTCCGGCAGGAGTGAAGCCCTCCGCCTGCCCGTAGTGGGTTGCCCGTAGCGAGCCGTGCGCCGTTGCGCGCGAAGCGACTACGCCTCGAGCCCCTCCCAGATCCCGCCAGTCATCCAAGAGATACGCGGCGCGGGGTCGCTGTTTCCATCGAGTCGCTTTGAGTGCGCGGCAGAACGTTGCAGTGCGACCGGTGCGACCCAGCAGGGGCGTACGTCGTCGTTGCCCACCGGCTTACGTCGCCTGTCGACGCCGCAGTAGCTGATGCGCCCAACGACCGCGCGGCGTACATGACGACAGGTGCCACAGGCGACCGATGGGGTGGAGCAGACCCAGCAGCGTCCCGTCTCCTCTTGCACTGCGCCGCAGTTGGGGCAGTTCCAGCCGAGGTTTCCTCGCTCGCTCACGGCTTCTCCTTCACCGTGAACTCAGCAGAGGCGGTGAGCGGGTCACCAACGGGGAGCAGCACCGTCACGAGGATCGTGCCGCGACCGACGCTCTTCCACGAGTCGGAGAAGGTGTACTCGACGCTCGCACGACCGTTTGAATCAGAGACGACGCACGGCAAGATGGAGATCGGCGCGAGCCCAGGCGCCTGGATCGTGAAGCAGACCTGTGCACCGACGACGGAGAGCCCCGATGAGTCGGTGGCCTGGGCGGTGAGGCGGAACTGCTTCGGGGTGCGGCTGTGCAGGATCGTCGCGGGGTTCGCAATGATCGTCACGCGGCCAACGTTGGCGCTCGTCGTGATCTCAACACTTGTCTTCGCAGAGTTTCCAGCGGCGTCAATTGCTGTCACAGCAAGAAGGTTCACGCCGTCACGCATCCCCACCGTCACACCAAAACCGCCCGACGCATCGCTTCGGCCAGAACCGATTAACCCCGTGGTCTCGTTGCGCAGCTGGATCTCAACGTTCGGCTCACTCTTGCCACGGACCGTGATCGAGTCGCCGCTCACGAACTCTCCTGGAGTTGGATTCGTAATCGTCACCTCGGGCGGAAGCGTGTCGCGCGTCACGGTAATCGCAGCGGATGGCGTCCCCTCCTTACCGTCGGTGACCACCACGGCTCGAATCACGTTTGCGCCTTCGGAGATCGGGATCCCCGAGATCTCGAACCCTGCCGTCCGCGGAATGTCGATCTCGGCGCCGGTGAGCACCGAACCATCTGCGGTCGCAACGATGATGCGCAGCTTCGAACCCTGCTTCTCTAAGAGGTCTTGCGGCAGTGAGCCACGAAGCGTAATGCTCTGGCTCGCAACGACCGATGGGTTTGGGGTGATGAGCAGCGGCTCGCCGGGGGGCGCAGGTGGTGCTGAGAACGATGGGCTCGGCGAGGTGTCGCCACCGCCGATCGGCAACAGGTGGAATGCGGCCCAGCCAGAAACGGCAATCAAGACCACGGTGATTCCGAGGCTTGCATACCTGCCGATGCGGGTGAGGGTGCTGGCCAGCGCTCCAGTCGGTTCGTTGCTGCGCTCATACGATCCACCGCGAGCGTCTGGGCGCGGCGCAGGTCGCTGTTGCGGCGTGCGGCGGATTTGTGCGGTGGTGCGCTGTGGTGGATTCTTGCGGGAGCCGAAGATGACGTCGAAGAGGCTCTCGCGACGTGGAGGCCGTGACCCCGGAGCGCCATTCCGCTGCATGGATGCGATTCTCGCACGCGCCGCGACTTGACCGCTACGCTCCTATAGATGCCAGAGACCGCCAGCGATCAGGAACTCATCGACGAGATGCGCGAACGCGTCGCCGAAGCCCGTAAGTCGCTCAGCGCGGCCCTCGGCGCAGGGGATGGCGAGGCTGCATGGGAGGCGGCGCTCGTCGCCCTCACCGCACGTGGACGCTTCGGCATTCGCCTTGGTCTCGGCCGCTCCCGGTCGCTCCTGCGCGCCCTCGACTCACCAGAGCAAGGGGTCCGCGGCGCGCTCGTTGCGGGGACGAACGGGAAGGGGAGCGTCGTCGCCCTCGTCTCAGCGGCGTTGAACGCCGCTGGCGTGCGCCATGCGACCACACCGAGCCCGCACCTCGTCTCCTATCGCGAGCGCCTACAGATCGACGGAAAGCCGATCGGCGGGCTCCCGTTCGCCCGCGCGATCGACCGCGCGCTCGCCGCGGCCGATCAGATCGAAGCGCGCGTCGGCCCCACCACGGAATTCGAGCTGCTCGTCGGCGCGATCTTTGATGCGCTCCGCGAGGAGCAGGTGAAGACCGCCGTGGTCGAGATCGGACTCGGCGGACGGCTCGACGCGATGCACGCGTGGGATGGTGGCGTCGCCGTGGTCACCAACGTTGGCCTTGACCATGAGCGCTACCTCGGCGACACGATCGAGGCGATCGCCGGTGAGAAGGCGGCGATCATCGTGCGCGGCGATCGTGCCGTCACCGGCGCAACGCTTCGTGGCGGGGCACTCGACGCGATGCGACATCGCGCCGCGCGTGTCGGCGCGCCGCTGCGCATCGCCGTTCCTGGCGAGGTGGAACTGCTCGGCCGCAACGGTCTCCACGTTGAACTCGAAGGCTACGGCGTGGTGCGCATTGGCCTTCTCGGCCGTCACCAGGCGGTCAACGCGGCAGTTGCCGCCGCAACAATTGATGCGTTGCGCGAGGCGGGGATCGCCGATGTTTCGGCCGACGCGTTACGTAGCGGCTTTGCTGCGGCGCGCTGGCCCGGGCGCATGGAGCTCATTGAGAACGCGTTCGGCCCAACGAGTGGTCGTGACCTGCTCCTCGACGGCGCGCACAACCCTGATGGCGCCGCCGCTCTCGCCGAAGGAATCAATGATCTCGGTGATGACTTACGCGGTGCGGGGAAGACCACCCTGGTGCTTGGTGCAATGGCCGACAAGGCCGTTGATGCACTCTGCATTGCGCTTACGGAGTCGGAGCGGCTGCGTGGCGCAACGTTGATCTGCACCAGTGTCGCCGATCCCCGATCGCTCCCACCGGCGGACCTTGAGCGCATTGCGAAAGCCGCCGGCCTCGGCTCCTCAACGATCATCGCGGCCGATGCTGCCGCGGCGATGCGCGCCGCGGCGACACATCACGGTCCGGTCGTTGTTGCCGGGTCGCTCTACCTCATCGGTGCGGTGCGCGAAGGGCTGATGCGCTCAGGGGTGCTGCCGAACGAAGGCCTTCTTTAAGCCAATCGCGCCTCGGCGCGCAGCAGATCACTGCGGCGGGCGAACCCCGAGCGTGACGCTCACATCAATGGTCGCACCAGCGCGCAGCACCTTCAGCACAACCGTCTTCGTCGGAGAGTATTGAACGAGCAAGTCCTGGAGCGGATGCAGCTCGTCAATCTCCATCCCCTCAACTGAAATGATGATGTCGCCCTCTTTCAGCCCCGCGGCCTCTGCAGGACTCCCTGGAACAATGGCGGGCGTGGCGCTGTCTCCAGTGACCCACGCCCCCTTGTTGACGGGGAGTTTGTTGGCGGTAGCGGTGCGTAGGTCAAGGGCGACGTAGCGTACGCCGACCCACGGGCGCGACAGCGCCTCGCCGGCGAGCGCCTGCTCCATGATTGGACGCGCGATGTCGATCGGGATTGCAAATCCGATCCCAGAACCTTCGGTCGCGATCGCGGTGTTGATGCCGATCACGGCGCCGCTCGAATCAACGAGCGCGCCGCCGGAGTTGCCGTGGTTGATTGCAGCGTCGGTTTGAATCAGGCCGCTGAGTCGACCAGACTCGGTGTCGATCTCTCGCCCAATCGCGGAGACGATTCCCGCGGTAACGGAGTTCGTGTAGACGCCAAGCGGCGAACCGATCGCGATGGCGGTCTGACCAACGTTGATGCTGCTGGAACGGCCGAGTGTGGCGGCGGTGAGCCCCGACGCCTCAACCTTCACGATCGCAAGGTCGGTGAGGGTGTCAATTCCGTAGACGCGTCCCGGAAAATCACGACCATCTTTGAGGTGCACGATGATGCTGTTTGCCCCAGTGACCACGTGCTTATTCGTGACGATCCAGCCATCGGCGGAGTAGATGACCCCCGAACCGACGGCACTACTGCTCCCCGAGGTGACCTCGAGCGTCGCGATCGCCGGCGAAACATTTTCAGCGACGGTGACGATCGCCGACTGCTCAGAGACGAGCGTCTGACGGATCTGCCCAGGAAGGTCGGCGCCACGCAGCCCGCCGTCGAGGAGGAGCACGGTCGCCCCGGCTCCACCAATCGAGCCGAAGACGAGCGAAGCGGCAACGATGCCGACCACGGCACGGCGGCTGAGAGGGCCACGCGGCGCAGCGCTCAATGGTGCAGGGCGAGCAGGTGCCTCATCGCCGCGAGCGTCGTTCCACGGCTGCGCACTAGCTCCGGGCTCCGGCTCGAAGCGGAGCGGGCGCTCGGCGCCGCCAAGCTTCGGCGCATCAGATTTGTCGCTTCTCATGTATTACTGCCTTCGCTTTCTCGCTTCGTTGTTTCCTGCGTTGCCGTGGCCGCATCGTGGACCAAGGTCGTTCCTTCTACGGTAGACGATGACGGCTCAGCGTTCAGAACGCGCCGTAGGCGGAATGAAGTTTTCACTACCTCGCCGAAGAGTGTCGCGGCGCGCCGACCAACGCTCAGCAGCGTGAGCGACGATCCACCCTCGGTCGCAGGCTCGTCGGCGGTTACCGCGGTCGCCTCAGGATCGACAGGTAGCGTCAACGCGAACTTCGTGCCGCGACCTGCGAGGCTCTCCACCACAATGCGACCGGCGTGCATGTCGACGATCGACTTCACGATCGCCAGGCCGAGCCCTGAGCCCGAAGAACGCGCAGCCTTTCCGGCGGCGGCGAGGCTTTCGGTGCCGCGATAGAAGCGATCAAAGATGCGTGGAAGCTCGGCTGAGTCGATGCCGACGCCATCGTCTTCAACAATGACCGTTGCAGATCCAGTTGCGAGCGGACGCACCGTCACCGTTACGTTGCCGCCGCGTGGTGTGAATTTCAGCGCGTTCGCCACGAGGTTCGCCACCGCCTGGCCAACGAGCGCCTCGTCGTGGCGGATCATCACGCGGCGTGCGGGGAGTCGTTCGTCGAGTGAGACGCCGCGTCGGCGTGCACCGGCCGCCGCCTGCTCGACTGCAGCGCGCACGCTTGACCGTAGGTCGCCCTCCATAAAGATTGGCCGGGCGATACCCGCGTCAAATCGCGACAACTCCAAGATGTTCGCCGTGAGCGCGTCCATGCGTTCGAGCTGTCGCCCCGCCTCGGCAAGAAGTTTCTTGCGCGTCGCAGGGTCGTTCTCGGCGCTCCCCTCAAGAAGGTCGACAAAGGCGCGCAGCGCTGCGAGCGGCGTGCGCAACTCATGCGATACGTCGGCGAGATGTTCTTGGCCACGATCGCGTTCGCGACGGTAGGCATCAACCGTGGACTCGAGGCGACTCGCCATGCGGTTGAATTGATCGAGCAGCGCTGACATCTCCTCGTTTCCGGCGATGCCTGGACCGCTCGGCACGCGGGCGGTCAGGTCACCGTCGGCGATCTCCGTCGCGGTCTCTGAGAGCAGTTGCACTGGGTAGGCAAAACGCCCAGCGGCGTACACGGCGAGGCCAACCGCCAAGAGCAGCGCGATGATGCCGATCAAAAAGATCAGGCTGACGATTTGCGTGAGGCGAAACTCGCGCGTCGAGAGTGGCCGCTCCAAGCTGATCTCCACCGCGGCGCTCACCACCGCCCCACTGATGGTGAACACCTCAGGGCCGCTGCCGCTCTTCTCGCGCGCCTCTCCGGTCGCCAGCTCAATCCCTTCGGAGCGGATCACGAAGATCCCGTCTTCTGCGGGAGTGAAGCTCTTCTTGTCGGCGTCGTACCGGCCGAAACGGATCACCACATCAGCGCGGGCGATCTCGAGCGCGAGGCTTTGCAGCTCTGCATCTTGCAGGCGGAAGCGCGCGGCAACTTCGGCGTTGACGCGCCCCTTGCGATCAAGGATGAGTGCGTCGCCAGCGGCCGCCTTTGCCACGCTGCGAACGATCGTTGCAACTGCGGTGCGTCGCACCTGGAGCGTTGCTGCGGCCTGCGCCGCAAGGTCGTCGCTCACCCTGCTCACCACAAATCCACCAGAGAGGGCGAGCGCCGACAAGACGATGGCGAGGAATGCGACGGTGAGTCGCGCCCGCAGCCCCGTGATCGGGATGCGACGAAGAATCGCGTCGAGACTGATCAGGCGTTGCTCCCGCGCTCGGCCGCTCCGCGCTCCGCCGCGTCGGCAAACGAGTAACCGACGCCGCGCACGGTGAGCACGAAGCGTGGGGCCGACGGATCCTCTTCAATCTTGTCGCGCAGGTGGCTCACGTGCACGTTGATCGTCTTCTCGTCGCCGGCGAGCGCCGCGTCGTAATCGCGCACGCGCTCCAGCAGGTCACGTCGTGCGAACACACGACCCGGCTTCTCGGCGAGGATGCGCAGGATCTCAAACTCGGTCGGGGTGAGTGCGATCCGTTTTCCGCCGCGGCTCACACGGCGTCGCTCAAGGTCGATGAGCAGGTCGTCGGCGCGGATCACCCTGCCGCCGCCGGCGTCGGCGAGCTCGCCATAAGCGCGACGTAGCTGCGACTTCACGCGCGTGAGCAGCTCCCGCACCCGGAACGGCTTCGTCATGTAGTCGTCGGCCCCCAGCTCTAAGCCGAGGATCGTGTCGACCTCTTCGTCGCGGGCGGTAAGGATGATCACCGGCGCCTTTGAGCCGCCGGCGCGCAGGCGTCGCAGCAGCTCGAAGCCGTCGATGCCTGGAAGGCGCACGTCGAGGATCAACAGGTCGGGCGCCTCAGCAAGGCCGATCTTCAACCCTTCGTCGCCGGAGCCGGCGAGCACGGGGAGATACCCCTCGCCGCGCAGCGCGACCTCGAGGGCCAGGGCAACGGCGGAGTCGTCTTCGACTACAAGGATCGTGGCAGCCATGCGCCGATGCTACACCCGCCACGAGGGCTATCCTGACCCTCTCATGAGCACGCCCCCAACCCAGCAGGTCGTCAACGGCAGCCTCACCGCCGCCGCGCCGATCCCCGTGAAGGAGCGCGGCAAGGCGCTCCTCTCGCGACCAACACTCAACAAGGACACGGCCTTCAGCCGCGAGGAGCGTCGACTCCTCGGCCTCGATGGCCTACTCCCCGCCTCGATCCTCACCCTCGAGGAGCAGGTCGCCGTGGAGCTTCGCAAGATCCGACGCAAGGAGGATCCACTCGAGCGCTACATCGGACTCGCCGCGCTGCAGGATCGCAACGAGACGCTCTTCTATCGGCTGATCGCCTCGAACATTGAGGAGTTCTTGCCGATCGTTTACACGCCGACGGTCGGCGAGGCGTGCAAAAACTGGAGCAGCATCTGGCGTCGCGCGCGCGGCGCATGGATCACTCCCGACGACCAAGACCGCATCGCCGAACTGCTCAACAACGCGTCGGGGAACGCCGACACGCACCTCATCGTCGTGACCGACAACGAGCGCATCCTCGGACTCGGCGATCTTGGCGTTGGCGGCATGGGGATTCCGATCGGCAAGCTTGCCCTCTACACCGCCGCGGCGGGGATCCAGCCGGCCTGGGCGCTCCCCGTGTCGCTCGACGTGGGGACCGACAACGCCGAGCTGCTCGCCGACCCGAACTATCTCGGGTGGCGCCATCCGCGACTGCGCGGCGCGGCATACGACGCGTTCATTGAAGCGTTTGTTCGCGGCGTGAAGTCCGCACTCCCCGGGTGCGTGGTGCAGTGGGAAGACTTCAAGCAAGAGAATGCGATTCGCATCCTTGAGCGTTACCGCGCTGAGATCCCATCGTTTAACGACGACATTCAAGGAACGGGCGCCGTGGCGCTCGCTGGGATCATCGCGGCGGTCGCCGCAGGTGGCGGGGACGGCAGCCGCGACTTGGCGAAGCAGCGATTCCTCTTTTACGGTGCGGGTGCAGCGACGCTCGGCATCGCGCGCCTCTTGCGACGACGACTTGAGCGCGCCGGACTCTCGGGTGATGCCCTTGCGGCGGCGATCATTGCCATCGATTCACACGGCGTGGTGCACGAGGGTCGCAGCGATCTCACCGACGGAAAGCGCGAGCTCGCACTCTCTGCAGCGGCGGTGAAGGTTGCAGGGATCGACGGCGTGCTCGACGCGCCGCTCGCAACGATCATTGCCGCAGCGCGACCAACGGCGCTGCTCGGAACGAGCGGTCAGGCGGGCGCATTCGACGAGGTGTCGATTCGCGCGATCGCTGCGGTCGCCCCTGCGCCGCTCATCTGGCCGCTCTCTAATCCCACCTCGTGCGCTGAGATCACTCCAGCCGATGCGTTGGCGTGGACGAACGGCACGGCGATCGTTGCAACGGGTTCGCCGTTCGCACCCGTGGAGTTGAGCGGTCGAAAGGTGACGATCAGCCAGGCGAACAACGTGTACGTCTTTCCCGGGGTCGGCCTCGCGGCGATCGCCGGACGACTTGCTGCGATCCCCGACGACGCATTTATCGTTGCCGCTGACACGCTCGCCGCGCTCTCGGCGGCGACACCGAACGCGAGCGGCGTGCTCTACCCCCCGCTTGCCGACCTGCGCACCATTAGCCGCGCGATCGCGATCGCGATTCTTACCGAGGGGGCGAAGCAGGGATGGGCTGTGACCCCGCCAGCAAAGATCGGCGAGTCGGTCGACGCCGCAATGTGGGAGCCCGCCTACCGCGCCTACGTGCCCGCATAGGCGAAGGTGCCAGCCCTCCCCAGGAAATGAAGGGGGGTCTGGTCGGTTCGGTAGACTAGGGGCCACGGCAGAACGACAAGGAGTTGCGATGAAGATCGGCGTGCTACGCGAAACGGCGCAGGGTGAGCGACGCGTTGCCCTCGTTCCCGACGCGATCGTGAAGCTGATCGCCGCGGGACACAGCGTGGTCGTCGAGCGCAACGCCGGCACATCGGCAGGCTTTCTTGACGCCGCATACGAGAAGGCGGGGGCAACGCTCGCCGCCGATGCTGCTGGGATCGCCGCAGCAAAGCCCGACGTCGTTGTGAAGGTGCGCAAGCCGAGCGTCGCCGAGGCCAAGTCGCTCCCGCAGGGCGTCGCACTCGTCGCGCTGCTCACCCCTGGCGCCAACGAAGATCTCCTCCCCGCGCTGAGCGCAGCCAAGGTGAGCGCGCTCGCCCTTGAGCTGGTGCCGCGCATCACCCGAGCACAGTCGATGGACGTGCTCTCGTCGCAGAGCGGCGTCGCTGGATACAAGGCGGTGCTCGTTGGGGCGTCGGCGCTCGACAAGTTCCTGCCGATGCTCACCACCGCAGCGGGCTCAATTGCGCCGGCAAAGGCGTTCATCCTCGGCGCGGGCGTTGCTGGCCTGCAGGCGATTGCAACCGCGCGCCGACTCGGCGCCGTGGTGAGCGGATTCGACGTGCGCTCTGCGGCGGGGGAGCAGGTGCGCTCGCTCGGTGCCCAGTTCGTTGAGCCCGCCGCCAAGGCCGACGGGGCGGGTGGTTACGCCCGCGCCCAGACCGACGACGAGGCGGCGCAGAACGCGGCGATCATCGCCAAGCACATTGCTTCGCAGGATCTCGTCATCACCACGGCGCTCATCCCCGGGCGCAAGGCGCCGATCCTCATCACCGACGCGATGCTCGCAACCATGCGCCCAGGCTCGGTCGTCGTTGACCTTGCTGCAGAATCGGGCGGCAACGTTGAGGGGGTCGTCTCCAACGAAACGGTCGACCGCCACGGGGTGCACCTGATCGGCGCATCAAGCCTCCCGTCGAGCGTCCCCTTCCACGCCTCGCAGATGTTCGCCGTGAACGTGCGCACCCTGCTGCAGCACCTCAGCGGCGAAGGCGGCGCGCTCAAGATCGACCGCGCCGACGAGATCACCGGGCCGATGCTCCTCCTCGACAAGGGCGAGCCCGTCACACCACCCGCGAAGAAGTAGCACCAAGAAGTAGCGAGAAGCAGAGAGTAAGGAGCGAGAGGGAACCATGACCACCGCGATCCTCACCGCAATCGGCGCAGCAGCAGCGATCGCTGCCCTCACGGGCTCGCCCGTAGCCCCCGACGCGCCGACGCTCGTCGACCTGCAGATCGTTGAGATCTACGTCTTCCTTCTCGCCGCATTTACCGGGTTCCAGATCATCACCAAGGTGCCGCCGCTCCTGCACACGCCGCTCATGGCGGCAACGAATGCGATCTCCGCGATCAGCCTGGTGGCGAGCATCGTGATCGCCGGTGCGGAGCGACCGCTCTACATCAACTTCATGGGCGCGGTCGCAGTGGCCGCGGCAACGGTGAACGTGGTCGGCGGCTTCGTGATCACCGACCGCATGTTGCGCATGTTCAAGCGCACTGAGGCGCCAAAGTGAACGACCAGATCGGCGCACTCTTCGTCCAGGTCGCCTACATCGGCGCCTCTGCGGCGTTCATCCTTGGTTTGCGCGGCCTGACCAAGCCAGGCACCGCGCGACGCGGCATGCAGCTCGCCGCGTTCGGCATGCTGCTCGCAATCATCGGTACGCTCCTTAACCACGAGATCATCACCTACGAGTTCATCATCATCGGCCTCGTGGTCGGCACGGCGATCGGCCTCCCGATGGGGCTCCTGGTGCCAATGACCGCCATGCCGCAGCGCGTGGCGATCAGCCACATGTTCGGTGCGCTCGCTGTGACCCTCGTCGGCATCGCCGAATTCCTGCACTACCGCGACATTCCGGGCGGCCCAGGTGCCGTAAAGATGGTCGCACTCGGCTTCGAGACACTCTTCGGCGCGCTCACCATTACCGGGTCGTTTATGGCCTTCGGCAAGTTGCAGGGGATTCTCCCTGGCCGCCCGATCACCTTCTTCGGCCAGAAGTTCGTGAACGCCGCGATCTTCTTCGGCGCCGTGGCGCTCTACGTCACGCTCGTCGTGACGCAGTCGGGCGGCGCAACCGACGCCGCCGCCGATCTCGGCGTGCCGATGTTCTTCGCCATGACGGCGCTCGCCCTGATCATCGGCATCACCCTGGTGCTGCCGATCGGCGGCGCCGACATGCCGGTCGTGGTCTCACTCCTTAACTCGTACGCCGGACTCGCCGCGAGCGCGACCGGCTTTGCGATCGGCAACAACATCCTCATCGTCGCAGGAGCCCTCGACGGCGCGAGCGGCTTCATCCTCTCGATCCTCATGTCGCGCGCCATGAACCGCTCCTTCGCGAATGTGCTCTTCGGCGCCTTCGGTGGCGAAAAGGTGGCAGTCGCCGGCAAGAGCGCCGAGGGGCTCACGACGCGAAGCGTCACCCCCGAAGAGGCGGCCATGCGCCTCGGCTACGCCCGAAACGTGATCATCGTTCCCGGGTACGGCATGGCGGTCGCTCAGGCGCAGCACGCCGTGCGCGAGCTCGCCGAACTCATCGAACACCGCGGCGGCCGCGTGCGCTTCGCGATTCACCCGGTCGCCGGTCGAATGCCGGGGCACATGAACGTGCTCCTCGCTGAGGCGAACGTGCCGTACGACCATCTCTTCGACCTCGACGAGATCAACGGCGAATTCGCCGCATGCGACGTTGCGCTGGTGCTCGGCGCCAACGACGTCACGAACCCCGCCGCAAAGAGCGACCCAGGATCGCCGATCTACGGCATGCCGATCCTGAACGTCGCCGATGCAGAGCAGGTGATCGTGGTGAAGCGCGGCATGGCGACAGGCTTCGCCGGCATCGAGAACGAGCTCTTCTACCTGGACAAGACCTCGATGCTCTTTGGCGACGCGAAGAGTGTGCTCGGCCAGGTCGTCTCCGAGGTGAAGGGCCTCTAGGCCCTCGCGTGATTCACCTCGCCGATCCCGGCGCGCTCGAGACCGGCCGTTTCGCATTCGCCGTCATGGCGCTCGGCGCCGTTGCCCTCATTGCCACAAGCCTCGTCGTCGCGCGCCGACTCGCTGGCACCCTTGCGCCGTGGGCATGGGGTGGCGTCACCTTTGTGTTGAGCCAGCTGGTGCGCGCGCCGTTCCTCGCCCTCGTTACCGGCGCGGTGACCGGCGGCGCGCAGCCCGACGCCATGAGCCCCGCATGGATCGTGCTCGTCACCGCCGCGTCGCTTAGCGCCGGAATCTTTGAGGAGGGGAGTCGCGCGCTGATCCTTGCCACCGCAGGTCGACGCATTCGCGGCACGGGCCCTGGCGTCGCCTACGGCCTTGGCCACGGCGCGACCGAGGCGCTCCTTCTCGTGCTCACCCCAGCGATCGCTGCAATCGTGTTGGTCGGCGGCATCCTTGATGGCAGCCTCACCGTTAGCCTTCCGGCCGAGACCGCCGCCGCGCTCGATCAGGCGGCGACGCTCTTCGCCACGCAAACGGTCGGCATCTCGCTCATTGCAATCCTGGAACGCGTACTTGCAATGGCACTGCACGTGATCTTGGCGCTGCTCGTGCTGCGCATCGTCGAGCGCGGCGGCGGTCGCAGCGCGATCATGCGCCGACTGGCGCTACCGATCGCCATCCACGCGTCGGTGAACCTCGTTGCCGTGATCGCCGCACAGGCGTTTGGTGTGCTCGTGGCTGAAGGGCTTGTGGCGATCGCCGTTGCAAACGCGGCACGCATCTACTGGTTCCTGCCGAAGAGTCCCACCGGCCGAGAGGCCGACTAGCGCTCCTTCGCGCGCCAACTACACAGCCCTAAGGCGACGGGGTCGGCGACTCCGTTGGTGCTGGCGACTCAATCGGTGGCGGCACCTCTCCCTCGTAGCCTTCTGGCGGTGTGAGTGCGCCACACTTTGCGCCGATCGTACGCTCGCCGCCGTACTGCCTGCCCCACAAGAAGATGCGCGGCACGAGCTCGCTGCAGGTGATCTCGTAGGCGAGCGTTGCGCCAACGTAGCGCCAGTGCCATGGCTCGCTGCCGTAGCAGCTCAACGCGACCTTTGGTGCGCCGCTCGGATACGAACGCACGAATCCGTAACGGTACGCGTTGGCGGT
>QWQR01000014.1 GCA_003670745.1 Chloroflexota bacterium | reverse complement strand
CGGTCGAGGCGGGCCGCACGGCGGCGGGCAGCTTTGCGGCGTTCATGCGCGCGTCGAACGCAGCGCCTGACTCCCCCGGTTGATGAATGTGCTTAATGCCGTTGCGCTCCAAGAAACTCTTCATGCGCGCGAGGCGTTGAGAGTGGTTCTTGTTGAACGTGAGGTATTCGGCCTGCTCGTAGAGCTCTTCGGCACGAATGCTCGCCACGTTCGTTACTTGTAGGTGCGGAATGTCGAGGGCGCGCGCGAGCTCGAGGGTGCGCGAGTCATGCGCGAGCACAAAGGCTGGTACCCCCGCAATGAGCGCCGCGATATTGCCGTGAATGCGCGTGCCGAACGAGAAGTCCGTTCGCTGCAGGTCGTGCACCCAGGTGCGCGGATCAAGGTAGAAGCGCCCTCGGTTCGGCGTCATGTACGCGTCGCCCGGCACCTGCGGCGCCTCGGCAAGATCGTCGCGACGCGCGCGGAACGGCACGCGCATCATGAGCCGCAGGTCGCGCGACTCTTGCGCCACGTAGGTGCTGCGACGATAGGCGCGCGCGTGGTGCGTGGCGAGCTCGCGAATCCCGGGGATGTGTGGCGTGAGGTTGATCGCCACACGCGCGTCGGCCGAGAGTCTTGATGCTCCATGTGGAATGTGCGGCGCACCGTCGCGCAGAAAGATCGACGGGCAGCCGATCACTTCGACTTGCTTAAAGCCGAGATCGTTGAGGTACTGGGCGGTGAACTCACCGCGCACGCCAATGCTCTCGGAGCGCTCGAGCACCGCGCGACAGAGGCGCGTGACCGCCGCGTCGAGCGGCTTAAGCGCCGCGCGGTCGCCCTCGCCCGGCGCCTGCGCGCCGACCCCCATGATCGTTACGGGAATCTTCAGCTTTTCGACGGTCGCACTCAGGCGCTCTAAATACTCCAAGAACTCTGGGCGAAATGCATTGGCGAGCGGCACGACGAAGCGGTCGTAGCGCTCGTTGATCTCGTCGGCTTGGTCAGGGGTCACGTTGAAGCGCTCGGGGAGCACCTCAGCGTCACGCACTGAAAGCAACCGCACCGCGGCGGTACTAAAGAGCAGGTTGCCGCTGTTGGTGCCGATCAGATTCTCGGCGAGGGTTTCGCGCGCGCTCGCAGCGCGAAACGGGCTCTTTGCGGCGCGAACGAGAATGCGCTGCGTTGTCATGCGGGGAGCCTAGCGGGTGCGTGGCTCGCGCGGCGACGGCTACGTAATCCTGCTAGGTAGTCTGGCTACTTGGTTGCGGTCGCCTCGCGCGGGCAGGTGCAGCGCTGCTCCTTGGGAACGTCTTTAAGGGCGGCCTCGATGTGCTCGCCGCAGCCCTCCCAGGTTGGCTTGTTGCAGGTTGCGCAAACGACTTCGTGACACATGGTCTTCACCCTTTCGCTCTACGAGCCTTGTGCGCGCTGAGAACTTAGGCGCGCCGTGCGTCTAATGCTACCGCCTGCTTGATCGAACGCAGGGTGCGGAAGCGCTTCGTGCCGAAGATCACGATGGGAACGGCGGTTTGCAGCACGGCGGCGACGATCAGGGCGAAGGGGCGATTCGTGGCCTCGGCGATCACCCCGCCGAGCGCGAAGCCGAGCGTTGCGCCGATCCCCCAGGTTGCGACACGCGTCACCGCGGTCACGCGGCCGAGCAGCCGGTCGGGCACGGCAAGCTGGCGATACGAGGTGATCGGCACCACGTAGAGAAGCATCATGAATCCGCCGAGAAAGTAGTTGAGCGCAACCACGGGGAATGCCAGGTCGCGCGACACGACGCTCGCGAGCGGCAACAGGAACTCGTTCGCGCCAAAGGCGATCGCGCTCCACAGAATGAGCGGGCCGAATCCGAAGCGCTTGAGCCAGCGTGGTGCGAGTTGCGAGCCGATCGCGCCGCCCAAGAAACCAACGGACGCCACGGCACCGATGAGCGCCGGTTCAAATCCGAGGTCGAGGCGCTGATAAATGACCGACTGGCCGATCATGATCGCGAAGGCGATGTTGCCGTTGATCGCCTCGATGGTGATGATGCGCAGCGTTGGTCGGCGCCACACGGCGCGCACGCCGTCGCGCAACTCTTGCGACACGGTGAGACCTGAGCGTCGTGCGCGCGGCGGCTCGGGCGTACGAATCGCGGCGAGTGACACATAACTCACCACGAAGCTCCCAGCGTCGATGAGCACCGCGAACGGCGCCTTCACAATGGAGATGAGCGCGCCGGCGATCCCTGGGCCGAGCAGCCCCGACACCTCGCCGAGCAGGGCGAGACGCGCGTTGAGGCGCAGCAGCACATCGCCCGTGGCGAGGCGCGGTAGGTAGGCCGGCCACGCCAAGTTGAAGAAGGTGCCCGCCGTGCCGATGCCGATCTGAATCACGATAAGCAGCGGCAGGGTGAGCAGGTTCGCGGCGTACAGGATCGGGATCGACAGCAGGAGCGCCGCACGCACCGCGTCGGAGAGGAGCAGGAACTGCCGGCGCGGCAGCCGGTCGACCCACACGCCCGCCTGCAAGCCGATCACGAGGTACGCCACCGTGGACGCCGCACCGAGCAACCCCGTGCCGAGTGAGGTGGCGCCGAGCAGGTCGACCGCAACGATCGGCAACGCCAGGTCGCTGATCGCCGTGCCCAACATGCTGACACCCTGCCCCGCCGTGACGAGGCGCAGGTCGCGCGGGTCGTTGAGGCGCTTACGTGCCGCGGCCACGGAAAGGTTAGGGCGCGATGGCGCTGGTTGCGGCGGAATAGAACTGCGCGCTGCCAGCAGATGTAGTTGCGGTTACTCGCACCCGCACGAACTTACCGAGTTGCGTAGAGGTCAGCGTGAAGCTTGAACTTGTGGCGTTCCTAATGACGCTGCAGTTGCTCGGGCTCGCCGTGGCAACGCCGCTTCGTGTGCAGGAGAACCACGCATAAACGTACGGGCTGGAGGGTGTCGGTGTCCCGGACCACGACCCCGATGTTGCGCTGAGCGACTGGCCGACTCTAGCCGTTCCTGAAACAAGTGGGGGTGCCGTTGATGCAGGGGCGATCCCCTTAATCACCGATGTGGTCTTCGAGAACGAAACCGTATCGCCTGCGCTATTTGAAGCCGTCACACGCACGCGAAGGAACTTTCCAACGTCGCTGGCGACCGGAGCGTAAGTGGGCGCAGTGCTATCGACAGAGATTTCTTCACACCCGCTCGGAAGCGTCTTGGCGGCCGATCCGGTTGCATTGCAGCGAATCCACTTGTAGGCGTAGGTTGCCGTAGGGGTTGCGCTCCATGATCCCGACGTGGCGCTCAGCGTCGAAGCGAATTGAGCCGTTCCTGAGATAGCGGGCGCCGTCGCCAGCGCAGGGGTGCTCGCGACTGGGTTCGTTGCGGCCGATGCATAGGTGCGGGCCGCCGCAGAGTTCGTTGCGGTGACGAGCACGCGCAGGCGCTTCCCTACCTGGGTGGCTGTGGGGGTAAAGGAGCTTGCCCTGGCATTGCGGATCACCACACAATCGACGGGAATCGACTGTGCTGCTGCACCGCTCGCGGTGCACGTGTACCAGGCGTAGGTGAACGCTGGATCGCCGCTCCATGAACCGTTGGCAGCGGTGACGGCTGCCCCAACTTTTGGATCGGTGTTGGTAGTCGGCACCGAAGCGTTCACCGGCGCATCGGTGCAGCTGCCGATGCTCACCTTTGCGATTCGCGTTGTCCAATTCCAGCCACCTGAACCAGACATGTACTCACCCATGAACCACGCAGTGCAGTCGTCGGCGGGATCCAACGATGCCGAGAAGTAGTCGCCCCAGCGGCTGTAGCCGGAGACTGCCGCGCTGAGCCCAGAGACGATGGTGCGCTCTCCGAGATCAAAGCTTCCGAGCGTTGCTCCCGCCGTGCGCCCCGCATAGGCGAGCGAGGGGAAGGTGGAGCGATCAGCAACGCTGTAGACCACCCCCATCGAACCTGCCTTGTTTACTACAAGCGATGGCATCCATCGGCTCGAGCTCGCCACGGTGTACTGCATGTCTTGGTATACCGTCGGCGACGAGCCGTTGATTCCGCGAATCTCGGCCCAGTAGATTCCAGCGTTGCCCGAGCCAGCGTCGATCGAACGGGAGATCCACATGGCGGGAATTCCATCGACGTTGCTCCATTGCGGCGCCGACATCAAACGATCTGAGAGGGTGTCGAGCGATTCTGACGAGCCGCGCTGCGACACGTCGTTTGGCGCCCAGTCATAGCTCTGCCCGCCGCTTACCGCAAATGGACCGGTCCAAGAGCTACTTGCAGCGTTGCTCCAATTGATCGCCCATTTCCACATGCGAAGCACATCGTCGTCGGATACGAACATTGCGGGTGTCCCAACGGTTGCTGTGCCGAACTCATCGTTGACGGGGAGGAGCGACCAGTACGAGGTGGAAAGGATCTTGGTCTGCACACGGATAGTCTCTGCGTTGCTAATGAGGTCTGCTCGATTGAAGGCATCAACTTCAACGCCTGCATAGCTACCACCTTGATAAAACAAGTTGGAGGTCATGTAGATCCCGTCAGCCCAGGCTCCGAACTTCGGATAGTCAGCCATGTTGTTGCCAGGGATTTCGAAAGCGTACGTCCAATATCCTCCCGTGACGGGGTTATCAGTTTTTGACACTGCGATGCATTGAAAGAAGGGCCCCGATGAGTTTGACCATGCGAAATCGGTAATAAACCAGCGCCCGCTGACGCGGTCAAAGAAGACGTACGGATCGCCATTGTTGTCTGTTGCGCATGGTCCCGTCATTTCCGCGGTGGTCATAAACTCGTTGAACCCAAACGAGGCGAGCTTCGCCCCGCTGGACTTGGAAAAGATGCCGACCGCGGTGTTCACCGCGGCAACAAAGTGGTTCGGTCCAATGTCGCCGTGCGGATCAGGCGGAGTTCCACTGCCGTAGTTTGCAAAATCGAGCGCTTCGAACGAGAGGAGTGGCGCGTCAGCCTGACGAACCGCTGGCGCTGCTTGCTCGTACGGTCGCCCGCTGATCCGCGAGGGTGGACGCTTGTATTCGTCCTTTTCCCGCGGCTCGCGCTTCGGTGGGCGTTTGAACTTCAGTGACGTGACACTTCCATCAAACGAACCACGTTCGGCGACAGTGATCTTTGTGTTGGATGAAGGCGCATTAATGCCGCTCGTTGTATTCGGTGCACCTGGCGACTGAACGGGGGCAAGGGGTGTGCGGCCCGGCTGCGACGACGCAAGAAGGCCGAATATCAGCAGTGTTCCGCAGATCGCGACGATTGCAGAGGTTGCGCGGCGGCTCATGCGCCGCCTACTCGCCGATCGTCGCCCAGAGGTAGCCCATCATCACGAAGAATCCCGTGAAGAGGGCGACGAGGCCGACAGATCCGTATGCCGACGCGGCGGTGCGATCGGTGAAGGTGCCGAGGAGTAGGCCGAAGACGACGGCCCAGACGATCCAGGCGCCGCCCCAAAGCAGCTTGCCGTTCGGGCCGGTAATCAGGCGCTTCACCCACGAGGTCTCGCGGTTCTCGGCGGTCATGGCGGCGCGCTGGAAGATGAAGACGAACCCTCCGCCGATCGCCAGGGCGATCGCGAACTCGATCGGATTCGTGAAGGGGAGCGTGAAGAGCGCCATGGCGCAATCTTAGCGCGCCTCGCGGAGGTCGGCGTTCTCTGGCACGCTTGCAGCATGCTGCACTGGCTCGACGCGATCGTGATCCCCTTCCTGCAGAGCCTGTACGGGGCGGTGGGCTACCTGGGGGTCGCCGTGGCGATGGCCATTGAGTCGGCGATGGTGCCGCTCCCCTCGGAGCTGATCCTGCCGTTCGCCGGATTCCTGGTGGCCGACCCAACGCAGATCGAGCCGCTCACCGGGGCGCCATGGAACCCACTGCTGGCGGTGATCGCCGGCACGATCGGCAACACGGTTGGGTCGCTCGTGGCGTATTACATCGGCGCGCGCGGTGGACGGCCGTTCTTGGAGCGCTATGGGCGCTACCTGTTGATTCGCGAACACGAGCTCGCGATCGCCGATCGCTTCTTTGCACAGCACGGCGATGCCACCGCATTCTGGAGCCGCCTGCTTCCGGTGGTGCGCACCTTCATTAGCTTTCCAGCAGGAGTTGCGCGCATGCCGCTCGGTCGCTTCATTGCCTACAGCACCGCAGGTGCCGCCATTTGGTCGGCGCTGCTGGTGTTCGTTGGCGCGCAGCTCGGCGCGCGATGGACCGAGGTGCGCAGCGCCCTTGCGCCGCTCGACACCGCACTCGTGGTGCTCGTTGTTCTTGGCGTGATTGCGGCGCTCGCCTGGCGCCTTGGGCTGCTGCAGCGACTGCGGGGCACGAAACGACGATGACCACCTTCGCCGTACTCGCTGACGTGCACGCGAACCTTGAGGCGCTCTTCGCTGTGATGGCCGACATCGACGCCGAGGCGCCGGGGGCGACGATCGTGCACTGCGGCGACGTGGTGGGGTACGGGCCGCAGCCGAACGAGGTGATCGACCTGTTGCGCGCGCGCCGCGCGATCGGCGTGCTCGGCAACCATGACGCGCGAGCGATCAACCACCCGTTGGAGATGCGCTTCAATCCCGACGCGGAGGCGGCGATCGTGTGGACGAAGCACGTGCTAACGCCTGCGAGCGTTGCCTGGTTGCGCGAACTTCCGGAGCGACTCGAGGTGGGCGACGCGACGCTGGTGCACGGCAGCCCGCGCGATCCGCTCGACGAATACGTCATGGAGGCTGGCGGCGCAACGGCGAGCATCGACGCGCTCGCCACGCCGCTCGGCTTTCACGGGCACACGCACATTCCCGCCTACTGGTGCGCGCGCGACGGCGCAGCGATCGGCCTGCCCATTGGTGGCGATGCGGTTGAGGCGCTCCCGCGCTCGTACGTGAATCCGGGATCGGTCGGCCAGCCGCGCGATCGCGACCCACGCGCCGCCTACCTGCTCTGGACGCCAGGTGGCGACGGCGAGACGAGCTTCGGCACGTTGCGCTGGCGGCGCATTAACTACGAGATCGACCGCACCGTTGCGGCGATGGAGGCGGTGAAGCTTCCGCAGGGGCTACGCGATCGACTCTATGCCGGCCGCTAAGCGCGCGAGCGCGCGGTCGCCGTTCGAGCGACTCGGCGGATTCGTGTATCGGCGGCGCAAGGCCGTTGCGCTCACCTGGCTGCTGCTGCTCGCGCTCGCGCTGCCGTTCGCACCGCAGGCGCCTGGCGCGCTGCAGGCGGGCGGCTTCGACGTGCCAACCCTTGAGTCGGCGCGATCGCGCGCGCTCCTTGAGGAGCAGATCGGCGCGCCCCCTTCGGCGCTCGTCGTTGCAATCTCTTCGGAGACGCTGATTCCCGGAACGCTCGAGTTTGAAACTGCGGCCGCCGCTGCAACGAGTCGCGTTGCCACCGCGCCACATGTGACCGGCGTGCGCTCGCACCTCATCGCCCCGTCGCAGGTGAACGTTGACGCGCGCATCGTGTACGACGTGGTGCTCCTCGACCTAAAGCCCGACGATTCGCCGGCGGCGCTCGAGGGGATCCAGGCGGCGCTGCGCGAGACTCCCGGCGTGCGCGTTGCGCTCGCCGGCGGGCCGTCGTTCTACGCCGACATTCAATCGGTGTCGGAGAGTGACCTACGTCGCAGCGAGCTGATCAGCCTGCCGCTCGCGGCGATCGTGCTGCTCCTTGTGTTCGGATCGCTCGTTGCCGCTGGGTTGCCGCTCGCCGTTGGTGGCGCGGCGGTGATCGCGGCGCTCGCGGCGATCTTTGGTGTGGCGCAGTTCGCGCGCATGAGCGTCTTCGTGTTGAACCTCACCACGCTGCTCGGGCTTGGGCTTGGCGTTGACTATTCGCTCCTTATGGTGAGCCGATTCCGTGAGGAGCTCGGTCGACGACGCACCGGTCGTGGCGCGCTCACTGACGCAGCGATCGCTGCGGCGGTGCAGGCGACGGTGGCGACCTCGGGGCGCGCGGTCTTCTTTTCGGGGCTCACCGTGATGCTCGGACTCTTTGGCCTCGTGCTCTTCGACTTTGCGATCCTGCGCTCGATCGGCGTTGCCGGAGCGATCACCGTTGCGCTCGCCGTTACCGCGAGCCTCACGTTGCTGCCGGCGCTCCTCGCCCTGCTCGGCGAGCGCGTCGACCGCTTCGCCGTGCGCGGCCTGCGCGCCACCCAGCCGAACGACCGTGGCCCCTGGGCGCGTCTCGCTCGCGCCGTGATGCGTCGCCCACTCGCCGTTGCACTCCCGACCTTTGCGCTGCTGATCGCCCTCGGCTCACCGTGGTTGAGCGTGCGCTTCAATGCCCCAGACGGCAGCATTCTGCCGCCGCGCGTCGCCTCGCGACAGGCGCTCGACGCGCTCACCGCCGCATTCGGCGAGGGGAGCTTTTCGCCGATGACCGTTGCGGTGCGCACCGAAGGTTCGGTCACCGCCCCAGACAACATTCGTTTGTTGCACGAGTGGGTGCGCGCGCTCCAAGCCGACCCGCGCGTGGCGCGCGTCGACTCGATCGTGTCACTCGATGAGCGCCTCACCCTGCCGCAGTACCTGCTTCTCTACTCGTCGCCGAGCGGCGCACCGCCCGATCGCTACGTACAGCAGGTGTTGAGCGCGAGCACGAAGGACGACGTGACCGCGGTAACGATCACGCCGGTGCTCGGGCCGAACCGCCCTGAGTCGCGCGCGCTCGTTGCCGAGCTACGCGCCGCAACGGTGAACCCCGACGGATCACGCGCCACCGGCGCCGGCGCGGTGAGCGCCATCACGCCACCTGCAAGGCTCACGACGCTTGTTGGTGGCGGCGCTGCCGAGATCGTTGACGTGGTCGACACGATCTCGTCGGAGTTTCCGAAGAGCGCGCTGCTGATCATCTTCACCACGCTGATCGTGCTCACCGTGCTGTTGCGCTCGATCGTGCTGCCGATCAAAGCGGTGATCATGAATACGCTCTCGATCCTCGCGAGCTTCGGCGCGCTGGTGTGGATCTTTCAGGAGGGGAACCTCTCTGCGCTCCTCGGATTTGCGCCGCTCGGATTTGTTGAAACAACGATTCCGGTCATTCTCTTCTGCGTGCTCTTTGGCCTCTCCATGGATTACGAGGTGTTCTTGCTCACGCGCATGCGCGAGATCTACGACCGCACCGGCGACAACACCGCGGCGGTCGCGGGTGGCCTTGAGCGGAGCGGTCGCATCATCACGAGCGCTGCGCTCATTGTGGTGGTGGTTGCAGGATCGTTCGCCTTCGCCGAGATCGTGTTGATCAAGGCGCTCGGCGTTGGCGTGGCGCTCGCCGTCGCGGCCGACGCGACGATCGTGCGCGCGCTGCTGGTGCCGGCGACGATGCGCCTGCTTGGCGACTGGAACTGGTGGGCGCCGCGTTGGCTCGAGCGACTCCTCGCCGGCCGCATCGCCAGTGAGGCCGAGGCGGAGGCGCGGCTGCGATGAAGATGCGTTCTGCTTTCACCACCCGTGCGCTCGCGCTCGCGATCGCTGCGCTGCTCACCGCTGCGTGTAGCGGGCCGATCCTTTCGAATCCCGCCGCATCACCAGGCGCGCCGATCGTTAAGGGCACGCCGCGACCTGTGGCGAACGATCCGCAGCCGGTGCAGCTGCCGCGCGACGACGCACCACACGATCGACTCACGGAGTGGTGGTACGTGACCGGTCACCTCGACGAGGTGAACGGCACACGACAGTTTGGCTACGAGGCGGTGATCTTTCGCGCGCAGCGTGGCGACTTTCCGGTGACCTGGGCGTCACATGTGGCGCTCACCGAGAAGCCGTCGCCCGGCGAGCGCGGTTCGTTCCAGTACTTGGAGCGTTCAGAGATCGGCGCGCAGGTCGACGTTCGCACGCTGATTGAGCGCGGTCCGCTTGCCGCCGCGTTCGCGATTACCGGCGCGAACCCCCTCGATCCTTCAACGCTTGGTAACGCACCGTGGAGCATGTTTGTGGGTCTTGACGGCTCAATGCAGATCGGTGCCGAGTGGCTTGACCTTCGTGCATCGAGCGGAAAGGTTCCGGCGCTGCACGATCGCGACGGCTACGTTGGGTTCGATACCGCGGGTGGCTCGTACTACTACTCGCGCACGCGCATGCCAACTGCTGGCAGCGTGCTGCTGAACGGCGAGCGCATCGCCGTCACCGGATCGTCGTGGTTCGATCATCAGTGGGGCGACTTCATTAGCGTTGGTGGTGGTGGCTGGGATTGGTTCGCACTGAACCTTTCTGATGGGAGCGACCTGATGCTCTCGTTCGTGCGCGCCGCCGACGGCAGCTACCCGCTCGTGTACGGCACGCTCGTCGACGCGCGCGGCGCCACGCGACACATTGCGGGGAGCGACATTGTCCTCACGGCCGTTGGGGAGTGGAGCAGCGCGCGCACGGGAACGACCTGGCCATCGGGGTGGCGCCTTGCGATCGCCTCAATCGGCCTCAACGTGTCGATTCAGCCCGAGGTGCTTGACCAGGAGCTCGACACGCGAGCCAGCACCGGGGTGATCTACTGGGAGGGGGCCTCACGCGTGGTGGGGAGCCGTAACGGGCTCCCGATCCAGGGGCGTGCCTACGTGGAACTGACTGGCTACGCCCGCGCCCGCTAGAATGCGCCCATGATTGAACAGGCACCACAGCGAACGACGCGCCGCGACCGCGGCCCGCGACTCTTCGTGCTGATCAGCGCCCTCGCGATCGGCGGGGTGATCCTCTACGCGCTCCTTATGGGGCGTGATGGCTTCTTCAAGAGCGTCAACACGTTCTTCAACGCGACGCCGGCGCCGAGCGCCTCGCCGTCCGACTCCTCGATCCCCTCCGTCTCGCCGAGCCCGTAACTACGGCGCCGGCGTGAGCCACGTCTTCGTCTCCCCCCACCCCGACGACGCCGCTCTCTCGTGTGGCGGCCTGATCGCTAACCTGCGCGAGCTCGGACAGAACGTGGTGATCCTCTCGGTCTTCACCGGACACGGCGATCTGCAGAACCTCACCACCTATCAGCGCGAGGCGCTCGGCTTCGGCGGCAAGGCTGTTTGGCCATCCAGCGAATCGTTTGATCGCGCATCGATCGCCGCCGATCACGACGTTCCCGGCGAGAGCGCCGATCGACTCGCCGCATGGCAGGCGGAGCCGTCGCGCCTCCTCGACACGCAGAAGGATGCTGACGACGCCGCAAAGGAGTTCTGGCAGCGCGCCTCGTGGTACCGCAAGGCCGACATCGCTGGAAGCGGACCTGGTGGTCGCGCCATCGACGCGGTCGGCGGACAGGGGGTGCGTACCGAAGGCGCGACGGCGATCGCCGCTGCTGCAGGCGACGCGATGGCGCAGCGCAATGTTGAAGACGAGCGATTCGCCCTTTTCGCCGAGGCGACCGTGGTGCGACTCGGACTCCCCGACGCGGTGTTTCGTGGCTACGAAGGCGACGAACAGTTGCTTGGTGCGGTGCGCCCTGACGACGCTGCGCCGGTTGAACTGCTCGCACGTGAGATCGCGCGCCTTGAGCCGCAGCGCGTCTACTTCCCGCTCGGGATCGGCTCACACGTTGACCATCAACTTGCGCGCCGCGTTGGCGCCGCGCTGCTCGCCAAGGGGCGCGAGTGGCAGATGTCTGGACCCGACTGGGCGAGCCTCGTCGCCTTTTACGAAGATTTCCCGTACGCCTACTGGGAGGGGTTCGACCCACGCGCTGGTCTCCCCGCGGCGCTCACCGCAGAACTGCCAAACGACATTGGCCTCACCCCAGAGCTCGCCGACATCGGCAACGTGATCGAGTCGAAGATCCAGGGGATCGCGCGCTACGAGTCGCAGGTTCCGCACCTCTTCGGCAGCACCGCAAAGATGGCTGAGGCGGTGCGCACGCAGGGTGCCACCGTTGCGCTCTCGACCGGTCGCGGCGGAAGCGTCGAGCGCTACTGGGCGGCGGTTCGCCGCTCCTAACTCCTTCGCGCGCTGCCCGCTAGCGCGCTACACCGCAGCGCGAATGCGCGGTCAGGACGGATCGATCTCCCGGTGACCGGTGCGATCTGGAACGCGTCGCTCGTCACCGCCGACCGCAAGCGCGTAGATCGCCTCGATGTCGCGCAGCATGTAGTCCAAGCAGAATCGATCGTGCACGAGTTGATGCCCCGTGGTTGCGAGCCGCGTGGCGAGTGGGTGATCGGTGAGGAGGAGAGCCGTTGCGGCGGCGAGCGCTGATGGATCGTGCGATGGCACCAAGAGGCCGTTCTCGCCGTTGATGATCATCTCGGGAATGCCACCAACGTTGCTGGCGACTACCGGCCGATTTGCGGCGAGCGCTTCAATGATGGCGAGCCCTTGCGCCTCGCGATAGCTCGGCATCACCACCACATTCGTTGCCGCGAGCACCTGCGGCACATCTTCACGACGTCCAAGGAAGTGCACGCTCGCGCAGCAGATCTCAGCGCGCAGATGCGCGTGTGCGAGCCCTTCAAGACGATCGCGCTCTGACCCTTCGCCAACGATGAGCAGGTGCGCGTTCGGCACGTGATGATGCACGATCGGCCACGCCTCAATCAGCGTCGGATGCCCCTTCTCGGGCTCCAGGCGCCCGATCACCGCCGCAACGGGTGCGTCGGCGGGGATACCGAACTCGCGTCGCACCGTATCGCCGCCGGTCGCCTCGTCGAAGCGCTCGAGATCAACGCCGTTGTACACGCGGCTGATCGCTGTGGTGTCACGCTCCTCGGCGACGAGCTTGCGCACGATCGCGTCGCTCACCGCAATGAGACGGTTGATGCGCGGCGTAATGCGCTCAAGATGCTCGCGGTCATCTGCAGAACGGAAGCGACTGGAGTGCACGGTGGAGACCATGAAGGGGCGCTTGCCGGTGCGCTCCTCAATGATGTCGGCGGCGGCGACCCCAACCACCTCGGCGCGATACATGTGCGCGTGGATCACCTGCGCACCAAAGGCGATCAGTTGATCGGCAAGCGCCGCTGCAGCGCGCGCATCGTCGTCGTCTTCGATCACCTCGGCGATGAATCCCAGTTTGCGCAGGCGCGCCACAGTGCTGCCGTGCGAGAGCGAGATCACGATCGCCTCATGGCGCGAGCTATCGAGGCGAGCCATGGTGTTCACCACGCTCTCCTGAGCGCCGCCGTTGGTGCCCGTTGCAAGCAGCTCCACCACACGCAGGCGCGTGCCGTCGGGGAGTGGCCCGATGGGCGTCCTACCGCCGCAGGGTGCACCCGGCCCCGGCCGCGTCATGCCGTGGCCCCCGCCACGTGTACCTGCAACACGTCACTGTCGGTGGCGCCGACCTCGTACTTATACGACTCGTTGCCGCGCAAGAAGTCGAAGACCTGCTTTCCTTCGCTGATGGCGAGTTCTAGGCCAGCGACAAAGAGCAAGATTCCGGGCGAGAGCGCTCGCGCGGCCGCATCGCCACCGGCGTTCCAGTAGCGCAGCCCCTGCGCGTCGCGCAGGTAGAGCCCTGCGGCGAACGCGCCGAACTCGGCGTTCTGGGCAATGAGTACGGTGATCAAGTGCGCTGGTGCTGCCGTAAAGAGCGCGCGCATGAACCGCTCGTCGAGCGCGCCCGCCTCGGTTGCGGTGAAGAGTCCACGCTCACCCCATCGTGCACGATGCAGGCGCATGAACTCGTCGAGCGCTTCGACCGTGTTGGCATGCGTGGTGATGGTGACCCCCGCCGCTTCGCCACGACGCACCTTACGGCGAATCTCGTGGCGATCCTTCTTGTCGATGCGCTCAAGGTGTGCGTCGAGGCTCGTGATCCCGTGCAGATCAATCGATGGCGCCGGCTCCTCGACGCTCACGGTTGCGGCACGCGCCGTTTCGGGCGTGTTCGCTGGGCCTGCTGTGAGCGCGTCGAGGAGCAACGAGTGCGCCGAATCGGCGCGGCGCAGCCGCCGCAGATCGAGCGGCGACGGGTCGGCGTAGAGCGCTGTGACGAGCGTCTCGGCCGCCTCGCGCGCGCAGCCGCTTGGGCTCAGGTCAAGGAGCACGGTGGCGTAGTCGATGTGAAATGTCGCGCCGAGATAGCGCACGCCGTCAGGGCGACGCATGAGCGGCAGGTAGCCGCAGATCGCCCCTGCACCGTTGCGTACGACGAGCGAGATGTCTTCGGCGCCGTCGCCGTAACCGCTCCACCAGGCGTCGTGGACCGCGCGCTGCGAGAAGGCGCTGGCCGCAGGATTCATGGCGAGCAGACGCTCCCAATCCGCGACGGGGATCGTCGCGAGGGGTGCGGCGGAGACCGTACAGCCAGAGGGGGTCGACATGCCCACCATCGTACGCGCGCGGTACGCCCCGCGCTTGACCCTGCGAGGGTGACGCTTGGCGCCCCGCTCCACGATCTGCTCGCGGCACTCTCTCGCGCCGCCGCGCCGATCCTCGACCTCATCGCGCCCGAGCGATGCGGCGCCTGCGGCGATGAAGGAGCGCTCTTCTGCACCAGCTGCCGCGCGGCGCTGCTCGCGCCAGGTGCTGTGTCGCTCCACCCACCACCGCAGGGCGTGCGCGCCGCGGCGACCGTGGGCTCGTATGTAGATGGTCTTGATGCGGCGTTGCGCACGCTGAAGTTTCACGGCGTGCCCCAACTCGCTCGACCACTCGGCGCAGCGCTCGCCGCACCGATCGCTGCGGTTACGGCAGAGCTCGAAGGCGCTGCGCCAGCCCTCGTTGCGCCGATCTTGGTGCCAACGCCGACGGACCCAGCACGTCGACGCGAGCGTGGGTTCGATCACGCGCTGCTGTTGGCGACCGCTGCGGGCGAGGCGACGGGGCTCCGCGTTGTGGAGCTCTTAGAACGCACGCGCGCAGTTGAGCCGCTTCATGGCCTCGGCCGTGCTGAGCGGCGGCGCGCGCTCGACCGGGCGATCGCTATTCGCCCTGGCGCCAGCGCACTTACTCCGTTGGATCGTGAAGCGTTGGTAATTCTCGTCGACGATATTTGGACGAGCGGGGCGACGTTCGAGGCTGCGGCACGAGCGCTCACTGCAGCCGGCTGGCAGCACATCGCCGCGGTGGCGGTCGCACGCGAGCCGCTTCGTGAACGACGGGGCACTCCAATGGGGGCAGTGTGATCGTGATGGCGCAGTAATCCCCGTGGTGGCATGCAGGACCGCGCGGCACGTGTCAGGATCGCGCCATGTCACCGACGCCCCGCAAGCCAGCAGCAACGCCCGCGTCTGCTGCACGGCGCCGCCTCAAGCCATCGGCGCCCCCCGCCGCTGCTGGGCGCCTCGACCGCATGCTCGGTGCGCACCTTGCCGCTGGTCCTGGGTTGGTGAAGGCCGCAGATCGCGCCGCCGCGGTTGGCGCAATGGGGCTGCAAATCTTTACCGGCAATCCAACTGGTTGGGCGCGTCGCGCCGAACTCCCGAAGGAGCTCCCCGCCTTTCGCGCGCGCATGAAGGAGCTCGGCTTTGGCCCGCTCGCCGTACACGCTGCGTACCTCGCCAACCTCGCCGGACCGAATCCGATCTTTCGGGAAAAGACCGTCGAGTTGTTGCGCCATGAGCTCCGTGTGGCACCCGAGTACGGCGCCTCGTTCGTTAACGTGCACATTGGGTCACACATGGGAACGGGAATTGATGTGGGCGTCAAGCGCGTCGCCGAGGCGGTGGAGAAGATCCTCGACGCCGTTCCGCGCGACGAGGAGAGCGCCCTCTTGGTGCTCGAGAACTCCGCGGGCGGCGGCAACGGCATCGGCGAGAGCGTCGAGGAGTTGATCCAGATCCACGAAGCGATGGCCGCGCGCGGTGTTGATATGGAGCGCGTCGGCTACTGCATCGACTCGGCACATCTGTGGGGCGCTGGGGTTGCTCTCGCCGACGATGAGGACGTGGAGCGCCTCGTGCGCGAGTTTGATCGACGCATCGGCCTCGAGAAGCTCGTGATGATCCACTACAACGACAGCAAGGCGACGCACGGTTCGAAGCTCGATCGCCATCAACACATCGGTGGTGGCGAGGTCGGCGCACGCGGACTCGCGGCACTCATTAGCCACCCACGCCTGGCGCACGTGAACTACTACCTTGAGACGCCAGGGATGGAGGAGGGGTGGGATCGCCTCAACATCGATCGCTCGCTGCAGCTTGCGCAGGGGAACCTGAAGCTCAAGCCACTCCCTGCTGAATCACCCGCCACAACAGCGAAGAAGCCAGTTGCGAAGAAGTCAGCTCCACGAACGAAACCAACGTCTGTAGCCAAGAAGGCTGCGGCGAAGAAGCCTGCCGCAAAGGCGAAGCGCGGGCGCTAACTCCCGAACGTCGCTCCGGGCGCAATGCGGCGGTTGCCGCGTGCAGCGTTGATCACCTTTGCGACTGGCGTGATGAGCCGTGCGAGCGTGGCGCCACGTCCGTTGATCGTTTGAATCTCCCCGTGCAGCGCAGCGCGCAGGCCAAGGAGCGTTGAGGGATCGCCGGTAAGGATCGTTGCGGCACCGCCGACCTCGAGGATCGTGTGCGCGTCACTCGAGGCTACGGCGGGAATGCCGCGCTCTGCGGCGAGCGCCGCTGCGCGGGCGTTGCCGCCAGGGGCAACGAGTCGGGCGTTCCACCCTTCGATCCAGTCGACCTGCGTCAAGAGGGCGAGGGCTGCCTCGTCGCGCAGCAGCGAGCCGCGCCACGAGTCGAACGGATGCGGCACACCCACGGCGCCGCCCTGCGCGCGAATGGCGGCGATCGCTTCGGCTGCGGGGAGACCCGCCGTAATCGGCCGCTCAATAAAGAGCGCGATAAGGTCGCCCTCGCGGGTGCGCACCTCAGATCCAACGAGCACCTGGATCCCAGGAATCCGCGCATCGCGGGCGCGCTGCGCCCCGTCGACGCGGTCGTGATCGGTGATCGCAAGATGGGTGATGCCACGTGCCGCCGCGGCGCGCACGACCGCGATCGGGTCGCTCAGTGAATCAAAGCTTGCGCTCGTGTGGCAGTGCAGGTCAACGATCGCGCGCCCCTGCTGGCGATCCGCCGCGGCGGCCATCGCGCGCTCGGCCTGACTACTCGTGGCTGGTGAGCGACTTGGCGAACACGTCGAAGTGTTCGAGGGCGATCCCCGTCCCCTTCGCGACGCACGAGAGCGGGTCGGGTGCAACGTGTGCGGCAACGCCGGTGACCGTGGTGATGAGGCGATCCATGTTGCGCAGGAGCGCACCGCCGCCAGAGATGACGATCCCCTTATCGATGATGTCGGCGCTGAGCTCTGGTGGCGTCTGCTCCAACACCGAGCGCACGGCGTCGGTGAGGTTGCGGAGCGGCACCTCAAGCGCTTCGGTGATCTCGGTCGAGCTAATGGTGACCTCGCGCGGCAGGCCGGCGATCATGTCACGCCCCTTCACGCTCATCGTCAGCTCCTTGTCCATGACGACGGCGCTGCCGATGTCCATCTTCACCTGCTCGGCGGTGCGGTCGCCGATCATCAGGTTGTACTTGCGCCGAATGTAGAGGGCGATCGCCTCGTCGAAGCGGTTGCCGCCGACACGGTGGCTCTTTGACACCACGATCTCAGAGAGGGAGAGCACGGCGATCTCGGTGGTGCCGCCGCCGATGTTCACGATCATGTTCCCCGACGGGCCGCTGATCGGCAGCTCTGCGCCGATCGCCGCCGCCATCGGCTCTTCAATGAGGTACGCCTTACCAGCGCCGGCCTGTCGCGCCGCGTCGAGCACGTAGCGCTTCTCTACCGAGGTGGAGCTCGCCGGAACGCTCACCAGCACATCGGGTCGCCCGAAAGAGAGCTTCCCCGCCGTCCCCTTCTTGATGAAGTAACGCAGCATTGCCTCGGTGACCACGTAGTCGGCGATCACGCCGTCGCGCAGCGGTCGCACCGCGGTCATGCCGCCAGGGGTGCGGCCAATCATCTCGCGCGCCTCGTTGCCGACCGCAAGGATGCGATCACCGTCGCCGATCACCACAACGCTCGGCTCGCGCACGGTAATGCCGCGCCCCTGAACAAAGACCAGGATGTTGGCAGTGCCGAGATCGATGCCGATCTTCATCGTGGCTCCTCTTCGCTCTCGTGGGTCAGGTCGGCCCCAAGGCCGCGGAACTTCTCCTCGATGTTCGCATACCCGCGGCGCACGTGATGGGCGCCGTGCACGCGGCTCGCTCCAGGCGCCGCAAGGGCGGCGAGCATGAGCGTGGCTCCTGCGCGCAGGTCGGGGATGTCTGCCTCGCCCGGCGTGAAGGTTGTGGGGCCGGTAACCCGCGCGGTGCGCGCGTCAAGGAGCTCCACATTCGCGCCAAATGCACGAAGGCCGATGAGCCACTCCAGACGGTCTTCGAAGATCGTCTCGGTGATGCCGCTCGTTCCCGCAGCGCGCGTAAGGATGAGCCCCGTCGATGGCTGTAGGTCGGTGGCGATTCCTGGATACGGTGCGGTGACGAAATCAACGGCGCGGT
>QWQR01000013.1 GCA_003670745.1 Chloroflexota bacterium | reverse complement strand
GACGACGATCTCTAAGCCGATCCGCGACCTGAACGACCGGTTGAAGGCGGTCGCCGAGAAGGCCGACACCTACGCGGGGGGGAAGGGCGGCTCGGGCGGCACGCTGAGCGAGATGGGGCGGAGCGAGATTGAGAAGTTGGCAAAGCAGCTCGAGGCGCAGATGCGCGTCGCGGCGAAGGAGCTCGAGTTCGAACGCGCCGCTGCGCTTCGTGACGAGCTGCGAACACTGCGCCGCGACGTTCTCGACGGCGACGCATCCGAGGTCGTGGAGCGCGCCGCCGAGCGCGCTGCCAGCGCCGTGGAGCGGATCGGCGCACGTGCCGTCGCCCCCGCTGCGCCACGCCGACTTCCCGGTAGCCCAGCGCACACCGTCGTCGCGCCATCGATCGGCAGCGCCGCGGATTGGCTCCCCGGCATTCGCGACGAACACGACGAAGAGGCGCCGGCGGAGGGCACCCCTGTGCCGAGCGCCGAGGAGGCCGCCGCAGCAGCGGGTGCTGCCGCGGAGCGCGCACGGCGGCGCACCTGGGATCCGAGCGTGACGCCGAATGTGATCAAGCGACGCGGCGAACGCCCGAAGCGGCGAGGATAGGCGCATGGGACAAGAGAAGATCGTCGTCCGCGGCGCGCGCGAACACAACCTGAAGGGGATTGACGTCGACATCCCACGCGACAAGCTCGTGGTGGTGACGGGGATCTCCGGCTCAGGAAAGTCGAGCCTCGCCTTCGACACGATCTACGCCGAGGGGCAGCGCCGCTACGTTGAGAGCCTCTCCGCCTACGCGCGTCAGTTCCTTGGCCAGATGGAGAAGCCAGACGTTGACTCGATCGACGGCCTCTCGCCCGCGATCTCCATCGACCAGAAGGGCTCCTCGCGCAACCCGCGATCGACGGTGGGGACGATCACTGAGATCTGGGACTACCTGCGCCTCTTGTATGCACGCGCTGGAACGCCGCACTGCCCAAAGTGCGATCGGCCGATCAGCCGCGTCTCGCTCGACTTCATCGTCGACGAGATCCTGAAGCTCCCCGATGGGACGCGCCTCAACGTGCTCGGCCCCGTGCTGCGCGATCGCAAGGGCGAGGGGGAGGCGGTCGTTCACACCGCGCGCAAGTCTGGTTTCAGCCGTGTGCGCGTCAACGGCACGCTCTACGACCTCGATGATGCCCCGAAGCTCGACAAGAAGAAGCGACATAGCATCGAGGTCGTCGTCGATCGATTCATCGTGCGGCACCCTGTCGACGAGAAGGGGAAACCGCTCCCACCCCCTGACCGCAGCCGACTCACCGACTCCGTGGAGACGGCGCTGAAGCTCGGCGAAGGGCTTGTGATCATCTCCTCCGCTGCGGCGGAGGGCTCGAAGCCAACCTTCGAGGAGCGGCTCTTCAGCGAGAAGCTCGGCTGCCCCTACGACGGCACGGTGATCGATGACCTCGAGCCGCGCTCGTTCAGCTTCAACTCGCCGCACGGCGCCTGCGATGAGTGCACCGGGCTCGGCTTCCGCCTCGAGGTCGACGCGGAACGCGTCATTGATCCCGAGAAGTCGGTGGTTGATGGCGGCCTGATCCCGTGGTCGCGATCGCCCGAGGGGAGCTGGTACTTAAAGGTCGTGATCGCAGCGATGAAGGCGAAGCGCTGGAACCCGAAGACGCCGATCGGCGAGCTGCCGAAGGCGGCGCAGGAGTATCTCCTTGGCGCAGAGCGCGAAGATCGCTTCACCGTTACCTACGAGACCTCGCAGTACAGCAACACCTACAAGGCTGCCTTCGAGGGGATCATCGCGAACCTCGAGCGACGTCACCGCGAGACCGAGTCGGAGCTCGTGCGCAGCGAGATCGAGCGCTACATGACCAGCAGGCCGTGCCCGAAGTGCAAGGGTCGTCGCCTGAAGCCGGAGAGCCTCGCCGTGCGCGTCTCCGGCCAGAACATCGCCGAGGTAGCGTCGCTCCCGATCGGCAAGTTGACCGCCTGGGTCTCGGGGCTCCCGCAGGTCCTCGGCCCGCGCGAGCGGACGATCGCGACGAGCATCGTGAAGGAGATCGCCGAGCGGGCAGGATTCCTCGTCGACGTTGGCCTCGACTACCTCACCGTGGATCGCACGGCGACGACGCTCTCCGGGGGCGAGGCGCAGCGCATCCGCCTCGCGACGCAGATCGGCTCGCGACTCGTCGGCGTCCTCTACATCCTCGACGAGCCGTCGATCGGCCTTCACCAGCGCGACAACGCGCGCCTCATCGCCACGATGCTGCGGCTTCGTGATCTCGGCAACACCGTGCTCGTCGTCGAGCACGACGAGGAGACGATCCGTACCGCCGACTGGGTCGTTGACATCGGCCCTGGGGCGGGGGAGCAGGGTGGGCGTGTAATGGCGAACGGGCCACTCGCCACGCTGCTCGGCGCTAAGGAGTCGATCACCGGTGCGTATTTGCGGGGCGAGAAGAAGATTGAGGTGCCGAAGCGCCGGCGCACAGGGAGCGGTGGCGAGATCGTCGTGAAGGGGGCGCGCGAGCACAACCTGAAGGAGCTCGACGTCGCCTTCCCGCTCGGACGATTCGTCGCGGTGACGGGCGTCTCCGGGAGCGGCAAGAGCACGCTTGTCACCGACATTTTGCAGAAGGCGCTGGCGCGAAAGCTGCACGGCGCGAAGGAGCGCCCGGGGCGACACGATCGCGTCACCGGGCTTGAGCAGGTCGACAAGGCGATCGAGATCGACCAGAGCCCGATCGGCCGCACGCCGCGCTCGAACCCAGCCACCTATGTGGGGCTCTTCACGCCGATCCGTGAGCTCTTTGCGGCAACGCAAGAGGCGCGCCTCCGCGGCTACTCGGCTGGGCGCTTCTCCTTCAACGTAAAGGGTGGGCGCTGTGAGACCTGTTCGGGTGATGGGATCCTGCAGATCGAGATGCAGTTCCTCCCCGATGTCTACGTGCCGTGCGAAACGTGTGGCGGCAAGCGCTACAACCGCGAGGCGCTCGAGGTGACCTGGAAGGGGATGACGATCGCCGACGTGCTCAACCTGCAGGTTGAGGATGCGCTTGAGCGCTTCTCGGCGGTGCCGGCGATTCGTAATCGACTGCAAACGCTCAGCGAGGTAGGCCTCGGCTACCTGCGCCTCGGACAACCCGCAACAACGCTCTCTGGAGGCGAAGCGCAGCGCATCAAGCTCGCTACGGAGCTCGCGCGCCGATCGACCGGTCGCACCATCTACATCCTCGACGAGCCGACGACGGGGCTCCACTTCGCCGATGTCGATCGCCTCTTGCACGTGCTGCACCGCCTCGTTGACGGCGGCAACTCCGTGATTGTGATCGAGCACAACCTCGACGTGATCAAGACCGCTGATTGGGTGATCGACCTCGGCCCCGACGGAGGCGATCGCGGTGGAGAGCTCTTAGTCGTTGGTACTCCAGAGCAGGTCGCCAAGGCGAAGGGGAGCCACACCGGTCGCTACCTGAAGCTCGCCCTCGCCGGCGAGCCGATCCACTCACTCGAATGAGCGTCGGTGCGGAGCCGCCGCGCCACGCCGATCGGCGCCTCGACGAGGCCGGCCTGCGCGCAGCGGCGCTGCTTGAGGCGGCACTCGAGGCGATCGTGACCCCTGCTGCGCGCGCGCGATTTGCCCCGCTCCGCGCCGCCGCCGCAGAACTGCGCGACGCCTCAGGTCTCACCCTGCGCCGAAGCGCTGTCGCGGTGCGCGCATCGCTCGGCCCCGGCGACGGGCTCGCAGACCACGCTGACCCGCGCATTGTCGCGGAGCTGCGCGAGGCGATCGATGAGGTGCTGCGCGTCCTCAATCGCCGCGCGGCACACCGATCGACGAGTCGCGAGCGGTACGACGCGTGACCACTGAGCGGCTCCCTGCGCCGAAGCCCCCCGCAGCGGTGGCAGCTGCGCTCGCGGTGCTCCCCGATGCTCCTGGTGTCTACCTTCTCTCCGACTCCTCTGGGGCCGTGATCTACGTCGGCAAGGCGGCGCGGCTTACGCAGCGCGTGCGCAGCTACTGGCAGGCTGGGGCGATCCCCGGCGCGCATCGGATCCGTGACGCGATCGATCAGGTTGCAACGATCGACTGGACTGTCACCGACTCCCCGAGTGAAGCGCTGCTCCTTGAGTCGCGCCTCGTCAAGCGCCACCTGCCGCGCTACAACGTGCGCCTTCGCGACGATCGCAGTTATCCGTACATCCGCGTCACGAACGAGCCGTACCCACGCGTCGAGCGCACGCGGCGCATCGTTCGTGATGGCTCGCACTACTTCGGTCCATACACGACGCCGGGTGCGGTGAACGCCGCCATGTCAACGATCCGGCGCCTCTTCGCCTTCCGCACCTGCGATCTGCAGACCGCCCCGGAGCAGCGAGCGATCGAGCGCCCCTGCCTCCTCTTTCATTTGAAGCGTTGCCAGGGCCCGTGCACCGGCGAGGTGACCGTCGCTGATTACCGCCAGGAGCTGATCGGCGTTGAGCACCTCCTCGCCGGACGAACTCGACCGGCGATCGCGGCGCTGCGCGAGCGGATGGAGCGTGCCAGCGACGGCGAGGCGTTCGAAGATGCCGCGCGACTCCGCGACGCGATCGGGGCGCTCGAGCAGACCTTCGAGGCGCAGCGCGTGCCGACATCCGGGCGCCCAGACGAAGACGTACTCGGGCTCGCCCGGCGTGGCGGAGCGGCGGCGATCGCCTGCTTCCAGGTGCGTGATTCGGCACTCGTCGGTCGTGAGGTACATCGCCTCGAGGCGGGGGAGGCGAGCGACGCCGAGGTGCTCGCCGCCTTCATCGGCCAGCATTACGCACGTGCCGGTGATGTGCCGCCGTCGGTCGCGACCGCAGTGCCGGTCGACGACGCCGATCTCGCGGCACTGCTCGCGACGGCACGGCCGGGCGGGATGGAGTTTCGCGTTCCACTGCGTGGTGATCGCGTACGCCTACTGCGCCTCGCCGAGCGCAATGCTGAGGAGCGGTTGATTCGTGGCGCCGCAGAGGAGGATGCCGATCGTGCGCGCGCCGACGCCGCGCTCGCAGCGCTGGTGAACGCCCTAAAGCTGGATGCCCCGCCAGCACGGATCGAGTGTGCCGACGTCTCGACAATCCAGGGCGCCTTCACCGTCTCGTCGCTCGTCGTAGCGATTGACGGCCAGCCAACGCCGAAGGAGTACCGCCGTTTCAAGATCAAAGAGGTTGATCAGCAGGACGACTTCGCCGCGCACCGCGAGGCGTTGCGTCGCCGCTTCGCCCGCGCGACGCGTGCCGGCGAGCGCGCCGGCCAAGCCGAGGAAGAGGCGTGGGGTCGCCCCGACCTCCTCGTCATCGACGGAGGTCGCGGACAGGTCTCCGCTGCGGCGGCGGAGCTTGATGCGGCGGGGGTCGAGGTCACCCTCATCGGGCTCGCCAAGGAGCGCGAAGAGATCTGGGTACGCGGCGCGACGTCGCCGATCAACCTTCCCGCCACCGACCCAGGGCTGCGCCTCTTACAGCGCCTTCGCGACGAGGCACATCGTTTCGCGATCGGCTACCACCGCACCCTCCGGAGTCGTGCCGCAACGGAGAGCCGGCTCGATGCGATTCGCGGACTCGGCCCCGCGCGACGGAAGGCGCTCCTGCGCCGCTTCGGCTCGGCGGCTGGCGTGGCCGCCGCCCCCCTCGACGAGATCGCAGCGCTCCCAGGGATCGGGCCTGCCCTTGCGACGCGAATCCTTGAGGAGCTTGGCGCCGGCGGCCGCTGAGCACGACCCCTGCTAGGATTCCACGGATGCGCAAGACGACACCGTTCCTCATCCTCGCCGTGGGGCTCCTCGCCCTCGCGATCGACCTGCTCCCGAACCTGAAGCTCCCCAACACTGGGGCGGCGGGCGGGACGCGACCGATCGAGACGAAGCTCGGCCTCGACCTACGCGGCGGACTTCGTGTTGAGTATCAGGTGCAGCCGGTTGAAGGCGTTACCCCCTCTGCCGTCGACGTGGCTACGATCCGCGACATCATCGAGCGTCGCGTCAACAGCACCGGCGTCGCTGAGCCGCTCGTCCAGACGCAGGGGAGCGACCGCATCGTCGTCGAGCTCCCGGGCGTCTCTGACCCTGACGCGGTTCGCAGCCTCCTCGGCACTACCGGTCGACTGGATTTTGTTCCGCTTCCGAAAGATGTCTACGGCTCCGTTGACGTCGCCGGCGGTGGTGGCTCAACCCCTGGCATCAAGGTGGTTCCAGTCAAGGGCGAGAAGCTTGTCGATCCCGACCTGAAGCCGCTCTTCTCCGGCGATCAGATCGCCTCCTCAAACGTCGCGACCGATCAGGGGGGCGCTCGCGTGGTCGCCTTCACCCTCAAGGACCAGGGCGCCAGTCTCTTCGGCACGTGGACGAGCGACAACATCGGCTCCTACTTTGCGATCGTGCTCGATGGAACGGTCGTCTCGGCGCCGTACATTCAGAGCGCCATCACCGGCGGCGAAGGACAGATCACTGGCGGCGGGGCCGCTGGCTTCCCGCTCGCCGAGGCGACAAACCTTGTCACCGTGCTGAAGTTCGGCTCCCTCCCGTTCCCGATCGCTGAGATCGGCGTGACGGAGGTGAAGGCCACGCTCGGCGCCTCGTTCCTTGGACAGGCGCTCTTCGCCGGCGCGGTCGGCATCCTCCTCGTCTTCCTCTTCATGCTGCTGCACTACCGCCTCGCAGGGCTTGTGGCGAATGCGGCGCTCGTCTTCTACATCATCATCGTGTTGGCGATCTTCCGCCTCATCCCAGTCACCCTCACCCTTGCCGGCGTTGCCGGTTTCGTCCTCTCAATCGGCATGGCGGTCGACGCGAACATCCTCATCTTTGAGCGGTCGAAAGAGGAGCTACGCATCGGCAAGGGGGTCGGCCCGGCGATCGAGGCGGGGTTCGCGCGCGCCTGGAACTCGATCCTCGACTCAAACGTCTCGTCGCTGATCACCGCCTTCATCCTCTTCTACTTCGGATCATCGACGATCAAGGGGTTCGCCCTCGTGCTGATCATCGGCGTGCTCTGCTCAATGTTCACTGCGATCACCGTGACGCGTTTCATCCTGCGCGCCGTGATCGCGCGTCGACGCTTCGCCTCGCCGTATCTCTACGGGATCGCACCTGGCGACCTCACCGGCGCCGCTGCAGCAGCGGAGGCGAACCGTGGATAAGTTGATGTCGAAGAAGCGCTGGTTCTTCCTCTTCTCACTCCTCGTCACGATCCCTGGACTCATCTTTATCATCGCCACCCCGGTGAGCAACGGCGAGATCGGCATGCGCTTCTCGATCGACTACACCGGCGGTACGGTATGGGAGTTCAAGCTTGCGACGCCCGCCGACACTGGCACGATTCGCGATGCGGTCGTCGCTGCTGGTCACCCAGAGGCGCAGGTGAGCGAGGCGTCAAACGGATTCGTAACCCTTCGCACCAAGCCGCTCGGCCTACAGACGGGCGGCGCCGCCGAGGGGAGCATCGCTGAGTTGCGCACACAACTCGAGACGACGCTTGGACCGATCGCCGAATCTGGCTCTGTCACCACCGTCGGTCCCGTCGTGAGCCGCGATCTCACGCAGCAGGCGCTGCTGCTTGTGGTGCTTGGTTCGATCGGGATCCTCCTCTGGATGACCTATCGCTTCCGCAACCTCCGCTTCGGCTTGGCGGCGCTGGTCGCTCTCCTCCACGACGTGATCGTCACGATTGGCGTCTTTGCCATCTTGGGAACGGTTGCTGGCGTTGAGATCGACGCCCTCTTCGTCACCGCGATGCTCACGATCATCGGATTCTCGGTGCACGACACCATCGTTGTGTTCGACCGCATCCGCGAGAACCTCGCGCGCCATGCGGGAGCTCCATTCGCCGATATCGTGAACCACTCCGTAGTGCAGACGCTCGGCCGCTCGCTCAACACCACCGTTACGGTGCTGATGACGCTGCTCGCGCTCCTCGTCTTCGCCGGCGGCTCGATCCGCATCTTCGTGCTCGCACTCTTCGTTGGGATCCTTTCAGGGACCTACTCATCGATCTTCAACGCGAGCCCGCTCCTCGTCTGGTGGGAGGAGCGCACCCAGGCGCGCGCCGCCAACCGGGCGCGCAGCCTCTAGCCGGGCACGGGTGCCCGGCGGGGGAGCGGTGAGTGCGCGCGGCGGTGCCGCCGCCCCCTCTCGAAGGCGCTGGACCCTCTCTCCGCCACGTGATGCAACTGCTGGTGACCCTGAGCGCCTGACATCAACTCTCGCCGCAACCCTTGCGGCGGCGGGACTCCCCGAGCGACTCCACCTCCACATCAGCGCACTTCTCGCACAACGTGGCCTTACCGACCCGGCCGATGCGGGCCGCTTCCTCGACACGCGCGATGCAACACTGCACGACCCAGCGCTCCTCCCTGACGCGCCAGGACTGATCGCGCGGCTGCGCGCCGCAGCGGCGGAGAGCGAGCCGGTGCTCGTCGTCGGCGACTTCGATGCCGACGGCCTCACCGGCGCTGCAATTCTCATTCGCGCACTGCGCGCGGCGGGGGCGATCGCTGAGGGGTACATCCCGCAGCGTGACGCCGATGGGCATGGGATCCCCGAAGGGGCGATCAGCGCGGCGGTCGAGGATGGCGTCGAACTCCTGATCGCAGTCGACTGCGGCACCGCCGACCGTGCGCGTGTTGAAGAGGCGCGCGACGCTGGGATCCTCGTTGGCATCGTCGATCACCACGCGGTCCCGCCGGAGCCGGCACGCGCGGCGTGGCTGGTCAACCCGAATCGCCCCGACGCCACATACCCGTTCCCGAAGCTTGCGGGGAGCGGGCTCGCCTTCAAGATCGCCCAGGGGATCCTTGCCGATCACCCCGAGCGGCGCGCGCTCCTCGGAGAGCTCTCCGTCCTTGCCATGATCGGCGGGATCGCCGACATGGTCCCGGTCGAGGACGAGTTTCGCGTCATCGTGCGCTCGGCGTTGAAGGTGTTGAACGGTGCGGGGCAGACGCCGCTGGGGATCGCAGCACTCCTTCGCAGCGCAGGTGCCGAGGGGCCGTATCGCGTCGACGTGGTCGGCTTCACCCTCGCTCCACGGATCAACTCTGCCGGCCGTCTCGGTGACGCGCGCCCCGCACTCGATCTGCTGACCACCGATGACCCCGACGAGGCGGCGGAACTCGCCGCGCAACTTGAGGCGATCAACACCGAACGACGCTCAACCTCGCGCGATGCGCTTGAGGAGGCGCGCGCACTTCTTGGCCTCGATGGCGACCTCTTCGCCGCGACTGATCCCGATCGCGCAGTGATCGCCCCGTCGCTCGTCGCGATCCGCGGCGGTTGGTCCGTTGGCGTGCTCGGGCTCGTCGCCGGGAGAATCGCCGAAGAGGTTGGAAGGCCGGTGCTCGTCGCGCATCAGCCAGAAGAGGGGGCGCTTCGCTGCTCGGTACGCGCCCCGCGCGGCTTCTCCGTAGCAGCGGCGCTCGAGCGCTCCTCAACACTCCTCCTCCGTCACGGCGGTCACGACGGCGCAGGTGGCTGCTCCTTCGAGTCGCAGCACTGGGCGGCGGTCATCGACGCGCTCGCTACATCGTTCGCGGAGCAGGGCGCCCAGATTGAGCCGACCCTCGCGGTCGACCTAGAGCTCGTCGCCGGTGCGCTTCCGCTCGGCGACCTCGCCACCCTCGTCGACGCACTCGCACCGACTGGGATCGGCAACCCCGACCCACTCTTCCTTTTGAACGCCGCAACGCTCACGAGCGTTCGCCTCGTTGGCGATGGTCGTCACGCTCGGCTCACCCTCGACCTTGGTGGCGTCACCGCGGAGGGGATCGCCTTCGGGCGCCCCGACGCGGCAGATCTCGCAGGAGGGAGCGTCGACCTTGTCGCGCGGGTTAGCCGCAGCACTTATCGCGGCCAGGCACGCACCGAACTACAGGTGATGGACCTTCGTCGTAGTGGAGAGCCGCGTTGAGCTCGCGACGCTCGCTCCGCCCGATCGAACGTCAACCCGTCGACCGCGGGCGACCATTTCATGCGCTGCGTGAACCGCAGGGGAGCCGCCGATCGGCGAGCACGCCGAGCGCGCCGCATGGCGGTTGGCGCGGCGGAGGGCCGCTCGGCGCGCCGATCATTGCCGCGCTGCTCCTCGTCGTCGCGCTCATCGCAACCGCAACTCTTGGATCGCTCGGCAGCGGAGGTGCAGACGCGTCGCCAGGATCGAGCCCAGAGGTACTCGTCGGCACGGAGATCGAGGGGACGCTCGCCTTCGGGCGCGCCGGCTCAATCTTCGGCGTCTCGGGCGCCGAACTTCGTGGCCTCACTGCGGGGAGCACCGATCGCGAGATCGCCTGGGGTGATGGCGGTCGCTGGCTCTACTTCGTGCGCCACCGCGATGAAGATGGTGGAGTGCGCACCGCGAGCGGAGGCATTCAAAAGTATCGGCTCGTCATTCCGACGCTCATTCGTGTCGGAGTTCTCGGCGGGAGCGAGGAGCAGCTCCTTGATGGGCTGATCCCCGGCGCCCAGCCGACGCTCAACTGGTCGGCCTTCATCTTTGATCCGGCGCCAGCCCCCGATGGAAGGATCGCCCTCGCGACCGACCTGAAGGACGGCCTCGCAGGGCGCGCCGTGGTGATCCGCCTCCTCTCCGGGTCGTCGATCGTCACCCCCGATCTCCCCGTGCAGATCCCGTACGGGCACCAGGACCCAGCGTGGAGTCCCGACGGCACGATGCTGTACTACGTGCAGAACGGGATCGCGAGCGACGGGTCAGCGTCGCGACTGATTCGCTACGACCTTGCGAGCAAGAGCGTCGCGCGCCTCGGTGAGCGCGGCTTGATCGAACCTGCGCCGAGCCCTGACGGTCGTTGGATCGCAGCAACGCGCATCACGGCGAAGGGGAGCGACGTGGTGATCCTTGACGCTGCGACGGGGCAGGTCGCACTTGAGGTGACGCGCGGTGGTCGTTCTTGGTCGCCAGCATGGTCGCCCGATGGGTCGCGCCTCGCCTTCCTCGCGCCACGCGAGAGCGATGCAGCGCTACAGGTCGCCACGTTGCAGCGCTCCTCGACGGGGTTGCTGAGCGTCCTCTCGATTGCTTCGATCTTGCGCGACCCCGTCGATGCCGACGTTCGTCCAGCGTGGGGGGCACTCGGGCCAACCACGAGTGGCGCAAGCCCATCCCCGTAGCAGGCACCGCGGGCGGTAGGCTGCACCGATGAGCGACTACCTTGATCGCCTCGCGGCATCCTCGGCGCGCGTCGGCGCGCCACTCTGCATCGGCATTGACCCCGATCCCGCCGCGCTCCCCGAGCGATTCCGCACCTCAGCGGCGCAGGTCGGGGCATGGGTCGATCTGCTCATCGAGGCGACGAGCGCATCAGCCGCCGCATACAAGGTGAACCTCGCCTTCCTCGAAGCGCTCGGCGCAGAGGGGATCGCGATCGCAGAGCGGATTCGTCACAAGGTTCCGAGCGCGATCCCGCTGATCATTGACGTCAAGCGCGGTGATATCGGAAGCACTGTGGCCGCGCAGGATCGCGCCCTCTACGAGCGACTCGAGGCCGATGCTGTTACGGCGAACCCCTACCTCGGGATTGGCGCCCTCGCCCCGCTCCTCGCGCGCGAGCGCGGCTTCACGTACCTGCTCTGTCGCACCTCTAACCCTGAGGCGGCGGAACTCCAAGAGTTGCGTGTCGTCGGTGGCGGGCTCCCCGATGAACCGCTCTACCTTCGCGTCGCCCGCCTCGCCGCAGAGCGCCCCGAGGCACTCGCTGGGCGGATCGGTCTCGTCGTTGGTGCAACCGTTGGTGATGCGTTGCGCCTTGCGCGCGAGGTCGCGCCGGGGCTCCCGTTCCTCGTCCCTGGGGTAGGGGCGCAGGGGGGAGATGTCGCAGCGGTGTTGGCGACTGGTCAGGCGACGGCCGGGAGCGCCGCAGGGCGTTTCGGTGGCGGACTCACGATCAATGTCGGCCGAGGGGTGACCGACGCTGCGCGCGAGGCGGTGGATCCCGGTGCCGCCTTGAGCGCCGCGGCGGGGGAGTGGCGTGCGCGCCTCGCTATACTCCCTCCAGACGGGCTACCGCCCGCCGCAAGCGCGTAAGGAGCCCACATGCCAAACATCGGCCCCGGCGAATTGATCCTCATCCTCGCGGTCATCCTTGTCGTCTTCGGCCCAGGGAAACTTCCAGAGATCGGTGGAGCGGTCGGTCGCTCCTTCCGCGAGTTCCGTCGCGCCGCCTCTGACCTTGGCGATACCCCAGCACCACGCACGGCGCGCGCGAAGCGCACGACGCGCAAGCCGAAGAGGAAGGCCTGAGCCGCCAAGCGGCGCGTTCTCGTGAGGCCGCGGGCGCCGCGGCACCCCTTATCGATCACCTACGTGAGTTGCGCCGACGCGTCACTGTCGGTGCCGTCGCGGTCCTCATTGGGGCGATCATCTCGTTCGCCAATGCCGACGCCCTGATCGCGCTTCTTCGATCGCCGCTCGGCGACGCCAAGCTCTACTTCATCGGTGTCGGTGATGCCTTCGGCGTGCGCATGCAGCTCAGCCTGATCGGCGGTGTTGCCCTCGGCATGCCAATCCTTCTCTGGCAAACGTGGGCGTTCATCTCCCCAGGGCTCACCGCTACGGAGCGGCGCACGGCGCGCCCGTGGATCCCGCTCGCCCTCCTCCTCTTCATCATCGGCATCTCCGTCGCCTGGGTGGTGCTCCCGTTCGCAGTCGGATTCCTCCTGTCATTCCAGAGCGATGACCTGGTTCCGCTGATCGCCGCCGATCGCTACTTCGCTTTTGTTGGGAGCCTAATGCTCGTCTTTGGGCTTGCGGCGGAGTATCCGATCCTCCTCGTCTTCCTCTCGCGGGTCGGCATCGTGAGCTCAGCGAAGCTGCGGACCTGGCGCCGTGGAGCGATCGTGGGGATCGTGATCGTCAGCGCGGTGGCAACGCCCGGGACAGACCTCGTCAGCCCGATCGTCCTCGGTGCCGTGCTGATCGCGCTCTACGAGCTCTCGATCGTGTTGATTCGCGTAGGGGGGCGATGATGGCTGAGGTGAAGCGTCGGATTATTTTGTTGAGCGGCCTCTCGGGTGCCGGTAAGACCACGGCGACCAAGTCGCTCGAGGATGTTGGCTTCCGAACGATCGACAACGTTCCGCATGAGCTCCTCGCAGCCCTCGTCGAGAAGATCGCCGAGGATCCGCAGCGCTTCGCGCGCGTCTGCCTTGTAATCGACAGCCGTGATGGCGATCCGCGACCCACGGTCGAGGCGGTGCGGAGTGCAGCGGCGGCACGGGGGATCGAGTCGCGCCTGATCTTCCTTGATTCGCGCGACGATGTGCTCATGCGTCGCTACAGCGAGACGCGTCATCGCCACCCCCTCGGTGGCGAAGAGGGCGCCCCACGTTCTGTCGCGCAGTCAATCGAGGAGGAGCGAACGCTGCTCGCCGAGACGCGCGAGCTCGCCGACGTGCAGATCGATACGAGCGATATGAGCGGGCGCGAGTTGCGCGACCGCCTTGTTGTGGAGGCGGTCGGTGGCGAAGACCGCATTGCGATTCGAGTGATCAGCTTCGGCTTTAAGCACGGGCTCCCGCTCGAGGCCGACCTCGTCTTTGACGTGCGCGCTGCGGCGAACCCGCACTGGGTGCCTACGCTGCGCCCGCTCGATGGGCGCGATGCTGCGATTCGTGACTTTGTGCTCGCCGATCCTGCCGGCGCAGGGCTGAACGCGGCGATTGCTGACTACCTGAGCGCGACGCTCGACGGTTACCTTGCCGATGGTCGCTCGCGCCTGACGATCGCGATCGGTTGCACGGGCGGCCGGCATCGCTCCGTCGTGATCGCCGAGGCGATCGCAACGCAGCTCAAGGAGCACCTGGCGACGCGTCCAGCGGTGACCGGAGACGCTGCGAGCGCGGTCATTGTGGAGCATCGCGACCTCGGTCGCGTCTAACGATGGGGATCGCTCGCTGGTTTCGGCGGGGCGCTCCTGAACGGCGCGACCCGCTCGCTGGAGCGCGGCATGTGGTCGTGCTCGGCGGCGGGACGGGAATGTCTACCGCGCTACGCGGCCTTAAGGGTCGCGGCTTGCGTATCACTGCGATCGTTTCGATGGCGGACGACGGTGGCTCGTCGGGGGTGCTGCGCGAAAGGCTCGGCATTCCACCGGTCGGTGATCTGCGCAACTGCCTCATCGCCCTCGCCGACGCGGAGCCGACCGCTGGGGCGCTGCTCCAGCACCGTCTTCCGACCGAGGCTGGGTCGACGCGTGGTCACCCGATTGGAAACCTGCTCCTCGCGGCGGCGATCGCTGAAGAGGGGGGAGATCTAGAGCGAGGTGTTGAGCGGGTGCACCGGATCCTGCAGGTGCGCGGACGCGTGGTCCCTGCGACTGCGAGCGCGACACGCCTCCGCGGCCGCACGCGGAGCGGGGTGATCATCCACGGCCAGGCGGCGCTTGCGCGGACTCGCGGGATCGCAGCGGTAGAGCTGGAACCGGCGAGCGCCGCCGCCGCGGCCTCTGCGGTTGAGGCGATCCGCACCGCTGACCTTCTCGTGCTTGGTCCAGGGAGCCTCTATACCAGCGTCATCCCACATCTCCTCGTTCCGGGGATTCGTGCGGCGCTCTCGCGCCGGCGCGCGCCGCTCGTCTGGGTCGCCAACGTCGACGAGCAGGAGGGTGAGACCGAAGGGTTGGATCTCGAGGCGCACGTCGAGGCGCTCTACGCGCACGGCGGCGATGGGCTGATTGACGCAGTCCTCGCTGCAGCCCCGTTGCGCGGGCGCCGGCGCGAACAGATTGGCACCTCGCTGCATCCGGCGTACCGCGACGAGGAGGCGGTAGCGCGCGCCCGTGGGCTACCGCCACTCATCGTGCGCGACATCGTCTCGCGTCTCCGCCCACACCTGCACGATGCGGCGCGCCTCGGCGCAGCGCTCGACGGACTCCGCGTCTCCGGGTCGCGTTCGGTGCGATGAGTCGCGGGGAGGCTGACCTCGTCGCTGCGATCCGCGGTGAGCTTGCCGCGGTGCTCCCAGATCGCCCCTGCTGCCGTCGCGTCGAACTCGATGCGCTCGCGGATGCCGGCGGACGTCGAGAGGAGATCGCGATCGCGCGCACTATCCATCGTCTGAGCGCCGCACTCGAGGGGGAGTTGCAGCCTCGCAGCGGTCTCGGCGCTGCGACGCCGGCGGCTCGCGCCGCCGCAACCGCTGAGCGACTCTCCGCCGAGCGCGCGCCGCGTCACTGTCGCATCGCCTATCTGCGCGGCCGCATCCTGGCTCGCGGCTCACTCTCGATCGCATCGGGGAGCGTGCACCTTGAGGTGGTCGTCTCATCGACCGAAGGCGGATCGCTGCGGCGCACGGTCGACGGGCTGGGACTTGGCGGGGCGCACCGCCTCCGTCGCGGGAGGAGCGTTGTGGTCTGGAAGGGTCGCAGCGCAACGCTCAACCTGCTGCGGAGCATCGGTGGCGGTCCAGCGCTCATGGAGCTTGAGGCGCGCGGGATCGCGCGCGAGATGCGCGGCGAGATGAATCGGAGCGTCAACGCGGAGACGGCGAACCTGCTGCGCAGCGTGCGCGCCGGGGTGCGCCAGGCATCGGCGGCGAAGCGCCTCCTCGCAGCTGGTGCACTCGACGCAGGATCGGTTGCCGCGCGGATCGCCCACGCGCGGATCGCCGCCCCCGATGCGTCGCTTGCGACCCTTGCCGAAGAGCTTGAGATCACGCGCTCGGCGTTGCAGCGCGGGCTCGCAGCGATCGAGCGTGCGAGCGCTCGGCTCGAGGCGGGGGAGCCTCTGTCATGATCAGCGCATGACGCAGCAGCGACGCATCATCGTGGCGAACTGGAAGGCGAACCTTCCACCCGGTGAGGAGGTCGCCCTCGCCGGGGAGATCGCGACGGGGCTTGCCGCTCAACTTGCCACCACGGCGCCCCACGTCATCGAGGTATTGCTCGCCCCATCACACGTCGGTCTCGTGGCCGTCACTTCGCTCTTGCGACGCGAACACCCTGCGATCGGCATCGGTACCGCCGCACAAGATGCGTCTGCGACGGAGGTCGGCGCGCATACGGGGGAGTCGCCCGCAACACATCTCGTTGGGATCGCCGATGCCGTGATCGTCGGCCACTCCGAGCGACGGCGTGAGCGCGGTGAGAGCGACGCCATCGTCGGCGCGAAGCTCGCGCGCATCGTGGCCGCGGGGCTGCGCCCGATCCTCTGCCTCGGCGACGATCTGATCGACGGGGGTGAGAGAGAGCGCGCCGCGGCGCTCAGCAACCAGTGGATCGCCGCGCTGGCTGGCGCCGCTGGACTCGGCGTCGACCGCACCGCACTGCTCGCCGCTGGTCTCGTCGTCGCGTACGAGCCGGTCTGGGCGATCGGCAGCGGTCGCCCTGCCACACCAGCGATCGCCAGCGCCGCCGCAGCGGCCATTCGCGCGTCGGTTGGGAGCGATCTGCCGATCCTTTATGGCGGCAGCGTAGATGCCGATGGTGCCGCCGCCTTCCTCGCCTCGCGACACGACGACGGCGGCCGCATCGACGGCCTCCTCGTCGGCGGAGCGTCGCTCAGCGCGTCACGATTTCTGGGCATCATCGTCGCTACACGTTCGGCAGCAAGCGGCCGATGAAGGGGGCCTCTCGCGCATGAGTACCCCTGCGCGCCCGATCGTCCTCCTCATCGTCGACGGATTCGGGATCGGCACGCGCCCCGCTGCTGATGCGATCGCCGCCGCGCCGATGCCGCACTGGCGAGAGTTACTCAAGGCTTGGCCGCACGCGAGCCTCGCGGCGAGCGGTCCCGCCGTTGGACTTCCAGAGGGGCAGATGGGGAACAGCGAGGTCGGTCACCTGAACATCGGCGCTGGGCAGCGGGTGCCACAGGACCTCCCGCGCATCGACGCGGCGATCGCCGATGGGAGCCTCGCTACGAACGAGGCGCTCGCCGCCGCATGTGCGGCAGCGCGTGGCGGGGGGCTGCATCTTCTCACCCTCCTCGGACCAGGTGGCGTCCATGCGAATGACCGTCACGCGGTTGCCTATGCCGCCGCGGCATCGCGCGCAGGGGTCGAACGGATCGCCGTACACCTCTTCCTTGATGGGCGAGATACGCCACCACGTTCAGCGCTCGACTACCTCGCCGATTTCGAGCAGCGTCTCGCCCTCGCGGCGTCGAACGCTCGCATCGCGACGATCTCGGGGCGCTACTTCGCCATGGATCGGGACAACCGTTGGGAGCGCACGGAGCGCGCCGTCGCTGCGATCGTTGGAGGTGATGGAGTTCTGGGTGCGTCGAACGCTGAGGCGGCGATCCGCGACGCCTACGCGCGCGGAGAGAGCGATGAGTTCGTCACGCCCACGCGCATCCTTGCGGCAGGGGCTACAGCGACAGAGCTCCGTGCTGGCGACGTGTTCATTCATGCGAACTTCCGAGCTGATCGTGCACGTCAGCTCGTCGCCGCTCTTTCGAGTCAGCAGTTCAGCGCCTTCAAGCGTCCGGCGCCGCTTCCACTCTCGCTCTGGGGGGCGACCTCATACGCCGAGGAGCTCGATGCCGGCGTCATCTTCGCCCCTGCAGTGGTCCCGTCGTTGGCGGGGGTCGTGGCGACTGCGGGCCTCAAGCAGTTCCATGTTGCCGAGACGGAGAAGTACGCGCACGTCACCTACTTCTTGAACGGCGGCAGGGAGGAGCCGTTCCCCGGCGAGCGTCGCCTGCTGATTCCGAGCGAGCACGTCGCCACCTACGACCTTGCCCCGACGATGCGCGCCGCCGAGATCGCCGACGCGGTGGTCGCTGCGGTGGCGGCGGGGGAGGAGGCGTTCATCGTCGCGAACCTCGCCAACCCCGACATGGTCGGGCACACCGGCGCCTGGGAGGCAACGCTCGAGGCGTGCGCGGCGGTTGACGTCGCTATTGGGCGCATCGCTACCGCAACGCTGCATATCCCCGGAGCGCTCCTCGTCATCACTGGCGATCACGGCAACGCCGAAGAGATGCGCGACGAGGATGGCGGCGTGGTGACCAGTCACACCCTTGCGCGCGTGCCGCTCCTTCTCGCTGGTCGAGCCGTGGAGGGAGAGCAGATTCGTGACGGCGAGTTGCGTGACATCGCGCCGACGCTCTGCGCGCTCGGCGGCCTCACGCCCGATCCTGCCATGACGGGAGGCTCGCTCCTCGTCGCCCGCACGGAGCGCCGCTCGTAGGAGGCTGCCGAGCGCGGCGGTGCTAGACTCTCAGCACGGCGACCTCCGCGATGGGGGACGCAAGAGCGAAACGGAGTGATCATGAATCCAGTCCTTGCAGCCGGTCAGATCATCGTCAGCATCTTCCTCATCATCGCCGTGCTCATGCAGTCACGCGGCGTTGGGCTCAGCTCTGCCTTCGGCGGGGACTCGAGCGTCTACCGATCGCGCCGTGGCGTTGAGCGCCAGCTGCTGCGATTCACCATCCTTCTGATCGTCCTCTTCGTCGGCTTCTCGCTCGTCGGCTACCTCCAGGCGCAGTGATCCGGCGCCACCATGGCGCGCCTTAACTTCGGCGAGCGTCCTTCAACACAACTTCGTCTGGCGCTGGGGGCTGTCGCCCTTCTCGCCGCCGTCGTCTTCTCGGGAATGCAGCTTGGCCTGATCTCCACGCCGCAAGGTGGCATCTCGTTCGTTGGTGGCTCACTCCCGTCGGGCCCCGGCGTCCTGAATGAAGGGGTCGTCGGCACGCTCGAGACACCCCTCCCACTCTTTGCCGCTAGCGGTGCAGATCGCGCCGTTGTCGCGCTCACCTATCGCGCGCTCACGCACCTCGACCGCGGCGGATCCGCGGAGCCCGAGATCGCAACGTCGTGGAGCGTTGCAGAGGATGGACTCACCTGGACCTTTCTCTTTGATCCCGCCGCAGCGTGGAGTGATGGCACGCCGATCACGCCGAACGACGCGCTCTTCACCATTGGCGTTGCAGGACAGCTGGGGATCGAGGGGGGCTACTTTGACGCGCTGAGTGCGGAGATTGGAGCCGATGGTGCGAGCCTCATCGTGCGCACGCCGCGCGAGGTGGCGAGCCTACCCGTGGCGCTCGGAGCCCTCCCGCTCCTCCCCGCACATATCTTTGAAGGGCTGCCGATCGACGAGATCGCCAGCTCAGAGGCGGCGCGTCGCAGCGTGAGCAGCGGCCCATTCCAGGTCACCAGCATCTCCTCCTCCGCGGCGGCGTT
>QWQR01000012.1 GCA_003670745.1 Chloroflexota bacterium | reverse complement strand
CGCGAACGACCCAGGCGTAGCGATCCCCGCCACGCGAGCGCGAGAAGGCGGCCTGTACAGTGCGTTCGCTCCCGCCGGTCTCCTGCGTCAACCAACCGATGCGCGTGGCGATCTGGGCGCGCGTGCCAGCGTCGGGGGCATGACGCTCAGCGGCGCGATACACGTCGATCGCCGCCTCAAGGTCGCCGCTATTCACCAGGGCGGTGGCGAGTCGACGCAGCGCCTGGAAGCGCAGCTCACGATCGCTCGCTGCGGCTGCGCGCTGCAGGAGCGCAATCGCCTCAGCATCGCGACCGAGACGCAGGAGCGTCTCTGCGGCCCCGAGTGCGGCACGGCCAGCGATCGCCTCATCGGCGCTAGAGATTGCGGGGGTGAAGTGTGCGAGTGCTGCGCTCAGGTCACCCGCATCGAGAGCGTCTGCGCCGGCAACGATCTGCTCCTCTGCGTCCCCCGATGGCACTTCGCTCGTCATGGGGAGAGCCTACGCGATCGCCCGCGCCGCAAGGCGCGCTGCCAGCTCAGCGGTCGACTCGCTGCCGGGCACGATGTGGAGCGTCTCAGGGTTTGGGGCACCAGCAGCAGCCGCCTCAAAGTTTTCCGCCGCAACGACGATGAGTCGCGCACCCGCGAAGGCGGCGCCGTCGCGCATTAGCCCGAGGAGCGCCTCGGTCGCCTGCGGTGCGCCGACCGGGGCAATGAAGATCGCCGCATCAAAGGTCGTGAGGTAACGGAGGGCGAGCTGTAGGTCGCCGCTGTCGAGTGCGATCCCTTCGGCCGTATCGACCATCGGGGTGGAGCGCGCCGCGTCGCGCAGGAGTGCGGCGTGGCCAACTCCAGCACGCCCGAGAGCGAGCACGATCGCGTCGCCCGCAGCATCGCTGCCGACGCGCCCGATCAGCTCAACGCTCTCGCCTTTCGCGGCAAGGTTGATCGCCGTGAGCGCCGCGAGACCGGCAGCGGTGAACGAGGCGCCGTCGGCGGCGGCGACTGGGCTGCCGACCACAACGATCATGCCTGCACCTCAACAGCGAATCCTGCCGCCTCGAGCGGCGCGCGTACGGTTGCCGCATCGCCAACCACAACAATGCGTTCGCTCTCTGCCTCAAGCTCTTCGGCGACGCGCACCACAGCGGCGCGATCCACAGCGGCAACGGCGTCGCGATACCGGTCAAGTTCAGAGAGGTCGAGTCCGATCGCCGTCAGCCCCGAGGCGGCGGCGGCAACGGGTGGTGCAGCGCCGAATCGCAGCGGGAAGGTGCCGATCAGGTAGCGCCGCGCGCCATCGAGCTCCTCATCGCTCGGCGCATCGCTGAGCGGTGAGGAGAGTTGGCGTCGCGCCTCAACGAGCGCGGGGACGGTCACCGAGGTCTCCACCGCCGTGCGCGCAAGGAAGGGTCCGCGACTGCGGCGGAAGTCGAAACCCGCCGCCGCGCCGTAGGTGTACCCCTTCTCTTCGCGCAGCACGCGATTCAGGCGCGAGCCGAAGAGGCCGCCGACGATCTCGCTGTGCACGAGCGCGGCATGGAATCCAGCGTCGAGGCGCGAGCGCCCGAGTCGGCCGATGCGCAACTCAGACTGCACCGAGCCCGGTCGATCGATGAGGAGCACGCGCGGCCGGTCGCTCGTCGTCGCGGCGGCGGGGCGATCTGGCGTAAGCGGTATCGCTGCGGGTGAAGTCGATGCTCCAGATCCGTTCACGCCGCGAGCGAGTTCGCTCGCATCGATGAGCGCAAAGATCTCGTTCGGGTCAAACTCGCCGGCAATAACGAAGAGCGGGTCGGGGTTCTTTGCAAGTTGCGCGTGACGGGCGCTCAGCGATGCACGATTGATTGCGGCGACGCTCTCGCGACGCCCGCCGATCGGGCGACCGTACGGGGCGTCGTCGTAGATCGCAGCGGTGATCGCCTCGTTGGCGCGAGCGCGCGGGCTCGCCGCCGCCTGCTCGATCTGGGCGAGTCGCAGCGCGCGGAGACGATCGACCTCGCGCTCAGGGAGAGACGGCTCGTAGGCGATCTCGGCGATGAGATCGAGCATCGGCGCGATGCGGTGGACCGGAAGGCTCGAGCCAACCGAAACCCCTTCGAAGCCTGCCTCGGCGCCGATCGTTCCGCCGAGAAGCTCAGCAGCCTCAACGAGACGGATCGCGTCGTGTCGTGGTCCACCCTCGGTGAGGAGCCGCGCAAGGAGTGCCGCCGTGCCGTTCTCAGTGGCAGACTCGGTCGCTGCGCCGCCGCGCATCAGCAGCTGCATCGCCGCAAGTGGTCGCCCCGGCATTGGCAGCGCGATGACGCGAAGTCCTGTCGCTGTGCGGTGTTCGTAGGCACGAGGAAACGTATATGGGCGTGGAGTCAATGGGCCCGGCCTCTGCACGCTCATGCCGACGCCTCGCCATCTGGCTCATACCAGAGCGTCACGCGGTGTTCTGGTGCGAAGGCGCGCGCAGCATCGCGCACCTGCTCCGCTGTGACCGCGCGATAGATCTCCACCTCGCGCAATGCGCGACCTGGATCGTTCAGCAGCGTGGCGTACCCACCGATCTCGTCGGCAAGCTCCTCTGGATCACCGAGCTTCGCCATCTCCTCCGATTCGATGAGCGCCACCGCGCGCTCCATCTCTGTGGCGGTCGGCCCTTCGGCCGCGAGTCGCGCGAGCTCCTCGCCGTAGCTCTTCTCAAGCTGCTCTGCCGACGCCCCCGGGCGCAACGTCGCGGCGCCAACGGCGAGCGACGCGCCGCCCGCAAAGGCGAGCACGTCGAGCGAGACATCTTGTGCGACCTGTTCGTCGCGCACCAGGCGACGGTGCAGCCGGCTTCCACGCCCCGAGGCGAGGATCTGACAGGCGACCTCTGCCGCCGGGAGCGATGGATCGCTGAGCGGCGGAAGGCGGAAGGCCACGTGCAGTCGCGGGTCGGGGACGCGATCGCGAATCGTCTTACGTGATGTGGCGAGCGGCGCCGCGAGGGTGAGATCGGGATGTGCTGGGAGCGCAGGGTTCGCGGCGATCGGGCCGAACCAGCGCTCCACTGCGCCGCGCACCACCGCTTCATCGATGTCGCCAACGACGGTGAGCACCGCGTTGTTCGGCGCGTACCAGGTCGAGAAGAAGTCGCGCACGTCTTGCAGGCTCGCCGCGTCAAGGTCGTCCATGGAGCCGATCGTGGGGTGGTGATACGGATGCCCCTTCGGATACGCCATCTCGAAGAGCTCGATATACGCGCCGCCGTACGGCTGGTTGTCGTAGCTCGACCGCTTCTCGTTCTTCACCACATCACGCTGGTTGTCGAGGTTCTCCTGGTCGAGGCCAACGAGCAGCGTGCGCAGGCGATCAGCCTCCATCCAGAGCACGAGCTCCACCCACTCAGCGGGGACCACGGCGAAATAGTTGGTGCGGTCGAGCCAGGTGGTGGCGTTCGCCGAGCCGCCGATCGACTCAAGGAGCGAGAGGTGTTCGGCCTTGGTGACGTTCTCCGATCCCTGGAACATCAGGTGCTCGAAGAGGTGTGCGAAGCCGGTGCGCCCCGGTCGTTCGTCTTTGGAGCCGACGTGATACCAGATGTTCACCGCCGCGACTGGCGTCGTTCGGTCGACGAGGGTGATGAGGCGCAGCCCGTTGGCAAGCCGCTCGTCGCGCATCTGCGCAGCTGGACCGCCTGAGGCGGTCATCTCAGCCGATCGGTGCAGCGAAGAAGGCTGCCGCGCCGATCACTCCGACGGCGATGCCCTGGGCGACGATGATCAGTGCGGTGCGACGGTCCGCCGCGAGCGCTGCGGCGTTCGAGACACGCTCCATGTTGCCGATCGCGCCAAGGTTGAAGGTTCCGGCGAGCCCATACGCCATGCAGAACCTGCGGCGTGCCTGAATCCAGCCGATGGCGGCGCCGGTGAGCGGGAGGGCGATCAGGAGTCGCGTCGGCGAGCCGACCCCAGCCCCCGATGCGACGAGCGCAACTGCGAGGGCGATGGTGGCGATCAGGCCGACGACGGCGACGCGCTGCCGGCGGGCAATCTCCTCGGGGCCGATGTTGCAGGCGCCCGGGACGTATTCAAGCTGCATGGCTAGATCGTACCCGCTCCCGATGCGCCTCGTAGCCCGAGCGCACCGAGTGGGGCGATTGAGACCGCGGCGAGATGTGTACGCACGGCGAGCGCCTCAGCGGCGGCGACCGCCGTCTCCATCGCCGTAAGGCAGAGCACCCCCTCCTCGACCGCCGCGAGGCGAATCTCCAGCGCGTCGCGGAGCGCACCACTCTGCGGTGCAGGGGTGTTCACCACGAGCACCGTCTCGCCAGAGCGAATGATGTCGACGATCTGCGGCTCGCCGCCGCCCGCCCTACCGATCGGCTGCGCGACCGCCGCGTCGATCCCAATGTCGGCAAGGGCGCTGCGCGTTCCGGGCGTAGCGACTAGGTGATAGCCGGCGGCGACGAGCGGTCGCGCGAGTCGCTCGAGCGTCGCCTTGTCGCGGTCGGCGATGCTGAGCAGCACCGTTGCACGACCCTCGCGCGGTGGCGGCGGCAGCAGGTTGGCCGCGATGAGCGCCTTGCCGATCGCCTCTTCGGCGCTGGTGCCGATCCCGATCACCTCGCCAGTCGACTGCATGAATGGTCCAAGCGTTGGGTCAACGCCGCGCAACTTTGCGGTGCTGAAGGCGGGGGCCTTCACCGCTACGCCGACTGGTGGCGAGGCGATCCCAGACACATAGCCGTGTGATGCAAGCGTGTCGCCGAGGGCGATGTCGACGGCGAGCGGCACCATCGGGATCCCCGTCACCTTGCTCATGAACGGCACGGTGCGACTCGCCCGCGGGTTCACCTCAATTAAGTAGATCCCCTCGTCGCGCACGATGAACTGCGCGTTCACAAGACCACGCACCCCGATCGCCCGCACGACGCGCTCGAAGATCGCGGCGAGCTCCTGCTGTTGCGCGGCGCCCACCCGTTGCGGCGGGTAGACGGCGATCGAGTCGCCCGAGTGCACCCCGGCAAGCTCGACATGTTCGAGCAGCCCGGGAATCAGCACCGTCTCGCCGTCGGTCACTGCGTCAATGTCGATCTCGATCCCTTCAAGGAATCGGTCGATCCGCAACGGGCGATCGGGGGCGATGCTGCCGATCCGCTCCAGCTGGCGCTCGAGCTGCTCCGGGCCGTAGGCGAAGTCGATCGCAAGTCCGCCGATCACATACGAAGGTCGCACGATCACCGGGTAGCCGATCCGCGTAGCAAGGTCGAGCGCATCCTCGCGACTGCGGGCGAGGCCGCCGTCGGGCTGCAGCACGCCGAGTCGATCCAGAAGTGCGGCGAAGCGAACGCGATCCTCGGTCTCGTCGATCGCATCAAGCGACGCGCCGAGGAGCGGCACGCCGGCGGCGGCGAGCGGCGCGGCGAGGTTGAGCGGCGTCTGTCCGCCGAACTGCACAAAGGCCGGGAGCGTTGACTCCCCCTCCGGCGACTCTGCGCGCACGATCTCCATGATCGACTCCGCGTCGAGCGGCTCAAAGTAGAGGCGTGTCGACGCGTCGAAGTCGGTGGAGACCGTCTCCGGGTTGCTGTTCGCCATCACCGCCGACCAGCCGCGCTCGCGGAGTCGCTCGGCGGCGCGCACCGCGCAGTAGTCAAACTCGATCCCCTGCCCGATGCGCACGGGGCCAGAGCCGATCACCAGCGCCGCCGGTCGCCGCACCGGCGCCGCCTCAGGGGGTGATCCCGCCGCCGCATACGTGGAGTAGAAGTACGGCGTTGCCGCGGCGAACTCGGCGGCGCAGGTGTCGACCATCGCAAATCCTGGCGTCAGCCCCAACTGCCCGCGCCGCAACGCGATCCGCTCCTCTTCAATCCCCGACATGCGCGCGAGCTCCTCGTCGCCGATCGCCGAACGCTTCGCTGTGGCGAGGAGCGAGATTGACGCCGGGTCTGGCCCGATCAACGTGCGCCCCGCCTCGTGCACGCGACCCTCAATGGCAATAAGTCGCGCGAACTCGGCGAGGAACCAGCGCGTGATCCCCGTTGCAGCGTGCACCGCATCGGCGCTCACCCCGCGTCGCATCGCGGCGAAGGTTCTCCAGAGGCGCGAGTCCGACGGGCGCAAGAACTCGCGCAGGCCGTCGCCGCCGCGCGCGGCGATCACGTCGAGTTCGCTCCCCCACGTCGCCTCCTCGGAAGTTGATCCGCTCCCCTTCTGCTCCATGGAGCGCAGCGCCTTATTGAGCGCCGCGCCAAAGGTGCGATCGATCGCCATCACCTCGCCGGTCGCCTTCATCTGGCTCCCGAGGCTGCGATCGGCGCCAGGGAACTTGTCGAATGGGAAGCGCGGTAGCTTCACCACCACGTAGTCGAGCGCCGGCTCAAAGGCGGCGACCGTTGTGCCGGTGACCGCGTTGGGGATCTCGCGAAGCGTTCGACCGATCGCGATCTGCGCCGCGACGCGAGCGATCGGGTACCCCGTCGCCTTGCTCGCCAGCGCCGAGCTGCGGCTCACACGTGGGTTCACCTCGATCACCACGTACTCGGTGTAATCCGGCGATAGGGCGAGCTGCACGTTGCACCCCCCCTCCACGCCGAGCGCCCGAATGATGTCGAGCGATGCGGTGCGCAGTCGCTGGTGTACTGGGTCGGGGAGCGTCTGCACCGGCGCCACCACGATGCTGTCGCCGGTGTGCACCCCGAGCGGGTCGACGTTCTCCATAGAACAGACGGCGATGCAGGTGTCTTCGGCGTCGCGCATCACCTCGTATTCGATCTCCTGCCAGCCGACGAGGCAGCGCTCGACCATCACCTGGCCGATCGGGCTTGAGCGCAGGCCACTGCGAATCTTCTCCCAGTACTCCTCCTCGGTAACGACGATGCCGCCACCGGTACCGCCCAACGTGAAGGCGGGGCGCACGATCGCGGGGAGGCCGATCGTCGCAAGTGCCGAACGTGCCGCGACCTCGCGCGCCGCGCCGTCTGCCCCCTCTACGATTGCGCTCGGCGCCGTTGGCTGGCCGATGCGGTCGCACATCGCACGGAAGAGCTCGCGATCCTCGGCCATCCGGATCGCCGCGAGCGGCGTGCCGAGGAGGCGGATCGGATGACGATCGAACACCCCCGCCTCGTCGAGCGCAACGGCAAGGTTCAGCGCCGTTTGGCCGCCGAGTCCGGCGAGCAGCCCCTCTGGCTTTTCGCGCTCAATGATCCGCTCGATCACCTCAACGGTGAGCGGTTCAAGATATACGGCGTCGGCAACCGACGGGTCGGTCATGATCGTCGCCGGATTGGAGTTCACGAGGATCGTGCGAATCCCTTCGGCGCGGAGCGCGCGACACGCCTGCGTCCCCGCGTAGTCAAACTCCGCCGCCTGGCCGATCACCACCGGCCCTGAGCCAATGATCAGTACGCTCTTCGGCTTCACGCTCTTTTGCGGCGCGCTCATCGTGCGCGCTCCGAGATGGCGCGCGCAAACCGATCGAAGACCGGCGTTGCGTCGAGCGGCCCGGGCGAGCCCTCTGGGTGATACTGCACCGTCTCAATCGGCAGATCGCGATGGCGCAGCCCTTCAACCGATCCATCGTTGAGGTTGATCTGGCTCACCTCAAACCCCGACGACGCTGGAAGCGTCGCGCCGATCACCTCAACCTCATGATTTTGCGCGGTCACGTAGACGAGCCCCGACGGAAGGTCGCGCACCGGATGGTTCGCGCCGTGATGACCAAAGGCGAGGCGCCGCGTCTCTGCGCCCGCGGCGCGTCCAACGATCTGGTGGCCAAGACAGATGCCGAGGAGCGGCATCTTGGCGTCGATCACCTCGCGCGCGAGCGCGACCGGCCCTGCAAGGCGGGCGGGATCGCCCGGACCTGGCGAGAGGATCACCCCTGCGGGCGCATCGGCGAGGAGCGAGCGCGCATCGGCGGTATGTGGATGGATGCGCACGCGGAAGCCGCGCGCGCGCAGGGCGCGCACGATGTTCGCCTTGAGGCCGAAGTCGACCACCGCGACGAGCGGGCTCCCCGCCTCGTCACCGATCGTCTCAATCGCCGTTGGTGAGACGTGGCCAACGAAGTCCTGCTCCTCCCATGCCGGAAGGGCGCGAGTCGCGGCGATCGCAGCATCGAAGTCTGACTCCCACGGTGCGGAGATGCGCGCGCGCTGCGCCCCCGTCTCGCGCAGACGGCGCGCGAGGCTGCGCGTCTCAACGCCGGCGATCGCTGGCACACCGCTGTTGCGCAAGAGTGCGGCGAGCTGCGCGCCGTCGCCCTCGATCGCCGCGGTCGCATGCGCCACCACCAAGCCGCGCAGCCACGGGCGCGCGCTCTGATCATCTGCAACGAGTCGACCGTAATTGCCGATGAGCGGATAGGTCATGAGCACGACCTGCCCCGCGTAGCTCGGATCGGTGCAGATCTCCTGGTAGCCGGTCTGGCTCGTGTTCACCACAAGGTCGCCACCCGACGCGATCGGCGCACCCCATGCAACGCCAGGAAAAACGCTCCCATCTTCGAGGGTGAGGAGTGCGGGGCCGTGATCGCCGATGCGTGCGTCAACGACCGATGCGGATTCAGGGAGGGGAATGAGAGAGCGGCGATACGGAGCGAGGTTCTCGCGCGCGCGCCCGTTCACTTCATCTGCTCCTTCCGGCCTCTCTGGACCGCTTCGCGACCTCTCTGGATCGCGCAAAGGACATGGTTCCTGGTGAGCCGGGTGGGATTCGAACCCACGACCTAGTGATTAAGAGTCACTTGCTCTACCGCTGAGCTACCGGCCCACGCGGAAGGATAGCGGCGCGCGGGCTTGGGCGCAGGCGCGTCGCGCGACCCCGCGTCGCGGCTAGCGGCCGGGGCCGAGGAGATCGTCGATGGCGCCCTCAAGCGGTCGCTCCCCCGCAGCGATCGCGGCGGCCAGGGCGGCGAGCGCCCCGCTCGACTCTGCGCCTTCAAGGCGGCTGGCGAGGCGCGCCTCAGCGGCGGCGACAAGGTGGGCGGCGACGCGACGGAGGCGGCCGGCGGGCGGCGCGCTGGTGTCGGCGGCGCGTGCGGCTGCTGCGGCATCGATGGCGGCGAGCAGCTCGGCGATGCCGCGCGACTCCGCCGCCGAGGCGAGGAGCACCGGCGGCGCAGCGGCGGCGAGCGAGAGGCCAGAGCGCAACCGCTCCGCCGCGCGATCGGCACCCGGTCGGTCGGACTTGTTCACCACGATGAGCTGCGCGGACTCCAAGAGCCCCGCCTTCATCGCCTGCACCTCGTCACCACCCTCAGGCCCTTCGACGAGCAGCACGAGATCGGCGAGACGCGCGATGCCAAGGTCTGCCTGCCCCGCGCCGACGGTCTCGATGAAGATCAGATCGAATCCTTCGGCCTCGACGAGGAGCGACGCGGCCGCAGCGGTGTGCGAGAGGGCGCGGCCGCTACCGCGCGTGGCGATCGAACGCATGAATCGCCCCGGATCGTCGGGGCGCTCGTCAATGCGCACTCGATCGCCAAGGAGTGCGCCACCCGTGATCGCTGACGACGGGTCGACGGCGAGAATCGCAACGCGTCGCCCCGCAGCGCGCGCAACGTCGCTGAGCGCTGCAATCAGACTGCTCTTCCCGGCACCTGGAGCACCGGTGACGCCGACGACGCGCTGCGATGCACTGGCGCCAGCAGCGAGTCGTGCGAGCGCCGCGGCGATCAGTGCGTCGGCCTCGCTGCCGCCGCGCTCTACTGCGCTGATCGCCTGCGCAAGGCGTCGCGCATCGAAGCGTTCTCCCGACGAGGATGGGCCGTCAGAGGGGGTCACTGCGTCGGCCGCTGCCACGGCGTCAGCGCCGTCGTGCATGCGCGCGCAGGTGCGTTGCGATCTCGCCGATCGTGCTCCCTGGGCCGAAGACCGCGGTGATCCCCGCAGCGGCGAGCCCAGGGCGATCCTCTTCAGGAATGATCCCGCCAGCAACGACGAGCACGTCGTTCGCGCCGGCGGCGCGAAGTCCGGCGACAACCTTCGGCAGCAGCGTTGCATGGGCGCCGGAGAGGATTGAGAGGCCAACCACGTCGACATCCTCTTCAATCGCGGCGGCGATGATCGCCTCGGTGCTGCGGCGAATCCCGGTGTAGATCACCTCGAACCCCTCGTCGCGCAGACCGCGCGCGAGCACCTTGGCGCCGCGGTCGTGGCCGTCGAGGCCAGGCTTGGCGATCAAGACGCGGATCGGGACGCTGCGCTCGCTCATGCCCCCATCCTACCCGCGCCCGCCGCGTACTACCCGCGCCCGCCGCGTACGATCGAGGCATGCCACACCGCGCGCCGCGCCACGCACCACGCCACGGGGCCGAGGAGCGCCGGGAGATCCTTCGCGTCGAGCACCTCGTCGCTGAGACGCTGCGGGGGCTCCCCGAGCCGCTCCGCTCCGCCGCCGACGAGCTGATTTTCGTCGTCGAGGCGGGCGGCGCAACGAGTGGCGGTGAGGGCGACGAGCTCTACGGCCTCTTCGACGGGGTGCCGCGCGGCGAGCGGGGCGGATACGGCGACGCGCCGGCGCGGATCACCCTCTATGCCCTCTCGCTCGTTGCCGACTTTCCCGGCGACGAGGATCTCGCCCGCGAGGTGCGACGAACCATCGTGCACGAGATCGGTCACTACCTCGGGCTCGACGAGGATGATCTCCATCACCGCGGCCTTGAGTAAGGGCGCGGCAGGTTCGGCGGGCGCTCGCTAGAATGACCACGTTGAGCGACGGTGCCGCAGCGGTACCGCGACGGCACGCAGGAGGGTCAATGGCGGAGATCAAGCACACGAGCGACGCAACCTTTGAACAGGATGTGGTGACCGCTCCGCGACCCGTCATCGTTGACTTCTGGGCCCCCTGGTGCGGCCCATGCAAGCTCGTCGCCCCTGAGCTCGAGAAGCTCGCCGCTCAGTACGACGGCGTCGTCGACATCGTCAAGGTGAACGTCGACGAGAACCCGGTGCTGCAGCGCACCTTCAACATCATGTCGATCCCAACGATTGCCTTCTTCAAGGGTGCTGGCGCACAGCCGGTCGGCGCCGTCGGCTTCCAGACCGCCGAGCAGCTGGAGTCGCGCTTCGCCCTTAAGGAGATCGCCGCAGCGAAATAGGCGCGCAACGACGCAGCGCGACGACGCAGCGCGACGACGCGGTCGCCGCTATTCAGTCGCGGCGGCGTAGCGCTCCACAGCGTCGCTGATCGCCGCGTCAGAGATATCCGAGGCGAGCACGCCGCGCACCTCTGCCTCGCCCGGAGCTTGGAAGAGCGTTATCACCTGGCGGTGATCGCCATTCAGCAGCACCATGCGGAATGAGGGGCGGCCACGCAACTGTGGCGCTGTGATGCGAATGTCTTGTGTCTTACGCCCCACCGATGCCCCCGCCTCAAACGCAGCGCTCAACGATGCGAGCGTGAGGCCGTCGGCGCGATAGATCACGAGCGTGTAGCCGGTCTGATCCCCCGTGTCGAACTGCGCGCCGGCGCTGCGCAGCTCGCGGATCCCCGCACCCCAGAGAGGGCCGAGCCGCTTCTCTGAGCACTCGCGCGCCGAATCAACCACCGCAGGCGTACTCCCCCACCCCGCGAGCGGCAGGAGCGCCTCAAGCGACGCGTCGAAGCCAATGGCGCGCTGCACGTCAATCGATGCATCGCATGGAAGGCTCCCGTCGGGTGGCGCCGTGCTGCAGCCGAGGGCGCTCAGCGCGACCATCGCCGCGAGCAGTGCGGTGTAGATCGTGCGCATCACGCCGACTCCGAGGCGTCGAAGGCGACCGGCGACTCACGACGCAGGCTGCCACGTGCAGGGCGACGCACGCCGTGACGCGTCACCGCCTCATCAAGGAGCAGGTCGGCGGCGCGCACCAGAACGGGGTCGCGACGCACGTTATCAACGCACCAGGCGAGGTAGCCAGGATCGCGCCGCGCGATCTCTCCCACCGTTGCGCCGGCGTAGCGCCCGAACGGAAAGATCAACGCGCGCGCCTCGGCGATGCTGATGCGCGGTGCACGCGCCAACGTTTCGTCGACGCGACGCTCCACGGGGCCGGCGGGAGTTCCTACGAGCGGCCCGCGCCGCGCGCGGTTGTCACGCGGCCGCCATGACGCCTCACGCCAACTCACCGCGGTGCGCTCACTCGTGCGCGCGTTGGCGCGCGGCGCGGCATCAACGACGACGCGTCCAGTAACTGGTGCGGCGGGGCGGTGTCCGCCGCGCGGCGCCTCACCATCACCGCCGTTTGCGTCGCGACCGGCGCGAGCGCCTGCGCGACCCTCGCCCTCGCCGAGCAACGCCTCGGCGGCGGCGTTGATGCGCGCCATCTGGCGCGTTGCGGCGCGGGCCGCAGCGGGGTCACCGGCGAAGCGGTCGGGGTGATGTTCACGAGCGAGGCGCCGGCGCGCCGCGCGCACCTCGGCGTCGCTCGCCCCCGGGCGCAGCCCGAGGAGTTGGTACGGCGATGGGCGACGCGACGCTGCAGTAGACATACCCTCAAAGTGTAGCCGCCGCGCCCGCAGCGCTGCGCCCGCGGCGCCGCGCCCCCGCGCGCGAATGGCGTACGACGCGAAGGGCGTACGATGGCACGGTGCGAAACCTTCTAAAGGCGATCGAGATCTCACGGCCACTCTTGTGGCTTAACACCTCCATGCCGCTCCTCTGGGGGATCGCCGCGACGCGTGGCAGCCTGAGCGGCGAAGGGGTCCTGCTCTTCGTGCTCCTCCTCTTCCCGTACAACTACTACCTGCACGCCCCGAACGATTACTTCGACTTTGAGACCGACGCGCGCAACCCGCGCAAGGGCGGCGTAGAGGGGGCGCTCACGCCGAAGCCGCTCCTCGCGCGCCACGCGATCGTCAGCTGCCTCCTCGTCGCACCGTTCCTCGTGGCGACGTGGGCGCTGCTGCCGCCGCTCACCACCCTTTCGCTCGGCACGCTGCTGATCCTCTCGGCCGCCTACAACGCGCCGCCGACACGACTGAAGGGGCGGCCGATCCTCGACTCGCTCACCAACGTGCTCTACGCGATCCCGCTGCAGATCGGCCTGCACGCCGGCGGATCAACGGCACTCGTCGACGCACCGGTACTCGTCTTCGCCGCGTGGGGGATCGGCGCGCATGCGCTCACCACCATTACCGACCGTGACGAAGATGCCGCTGCAGGAGTGCGCACGATCGCCGTGCTGCTGGGTCGACGCGGCACCGCACTCTTCGCCGCCGCGTGGTTCCTACTTGTTGGCGCCGGCGCCGCGACCATCACCGGCACTCCGGCGGCTGCGCTCCTCGCCGCCCCCTACCTCACCCTCTGCTGGATCGGCCGCGACGCGCGCGGCGAGGCGGGGCGCCGCCTCTATCGCGGCTTCCTAGTTGCGAACGTGACGATCGGCGCCGCCATCACACTGCTCGTCTTGGCGCAGCTCGCAACGAGCGACGCGATCGGCTTCGGCGTCGTCGCCGTTGCCGGCACAGCGGTCGCCCTCGGCGCATCGGTTGGGCGCACCCTGCTCGCAGGTTCCCCGCGCCGCCGCGCCGCCCAGCGCTAGGCCGATGAGCGCCACCGCACCGCGCGTTGTCGTCGTTGGTGCCGGTCTCGCTGGGCTCGCCACCGCAATTCGCCTCGCCGCCGAGGGGGTGCAGGTCACCGTCGTTGAGCGCGGCTCGCGCCCTGGCGGAAAGATGGGGCGACGCGAGATCGGGCCCTATCGCTGGGATAGCGGCCCGACGATCTTCACCCTGCCAGAACTCTGGGATCAACTCTGGGAGGCCGCAGGCGGGCGACGCAGTGACGACCTGCCGCTGCTGCGCGTGGAGCCCGCCTCGCGCACCTTCTTCGCCGACGGCAGCGTGCTCGAAACGTCGAGTGACCTCGCGAAGCTTGCCGCGAGCTTCGGCGCGCTCGACCCGCGCGACGCGGCGGGAATCCCCGCCTTTATGCGCCGCGGCGAGGCATTGTGGCGCGAGCTCGATCGCACCTTCTTTCGAAAGGCGCTGAGCCCGCTCGACCTGCTTGCACCAACCTCGTGGCTCGCGGGGATCAGGCTCGACGCCGTAACGCCGTACAGCCGCCGGATCAACGCCACCTTCCACGACGAGCGGATTCGCCACGTCATGCGCTACAAGTCGATCTATCTCGGCAGCACGCCGCAGAGCGTGCCTGGTGCGTTCTTGTCGATTCCCTACATTGAGGCGAAGTTCGGCACCTGGCACCCGCAGGGCGGCATGCACGAGGCGCCGCTCGCCATGGAGCGACTCGCCCGCCGACTCGGCGTGGAGTTCCGTTACGGTGTGGACGCGATCGGCAGCGTGATCGAGCGTCGTCGCATGCGCGCGCTGCGCATCGCACCGCGCACCGAGCTGCCGCGCACGTTCGGCGGCGGCCCCGCTGCACCGAACCAGCCGGGCGAGGAGCGTCTCGATGCCGATGCGGTGCTCTTCAACGCCGACATCGTGCACGCCCATCGCGACCTCATCGGCGACGAACACCTTGGTGCCTTCAGCCGCCGCCGTTTCCGCACGATCACTCCGTCATCGAGCGCCTACATCCTGCACCTCGGCGTAAAGCGCACCTTCCCCGATCTCGCCCATCACACCGTGTGGCACCCCGAGAACCCGAACGCTGAGCTCGACCGAATCATCGCCGACCCCGTGCCGAGCGGCGACCCAACGCTCTACATCCAGCACGTCGCCGCAACCGACCCAACGGCCCGACTCGACGGCCGCAGCGCGCTCTACGTGCTCACCCCCGTGCCGCCACTCAAGGATCGCCGCTGGTGGGAGGAGCACCGCGCCGAATACCGCGCCGCAACGATTCGTCGCGTCTGCGAGCGCACCGGCCTCAAGCCCGAAGAGATCGAGGAGCGGGCGGATTGGACGCCGCTCGAGTTTGAGTCGGAGCAGCACTGCCACGAGGGTTCGATCTTCGCCCTTGCGGCGAGCTTCTTCCAGAGCGCCTACTTCCGCCCTGGGGTTCGCTCCCCCGACATCAAGAACGCCTACTTTGCCGGCGGCGGCGCGCAGCCAGGCGGCGGGATTCCGCTCGTGATGCTCTCCGGCTACATCGCCAGCCGCGCGATCCTCGCCGACCTCGGGCGCACCCTTCCACCGAGCGAGGCTGGTCACATCTCATAAATCTGAGCCCAAGTAAGCGTCGAAAGCAAGTCGATTGAAAAACGAGCGGGCCGCCCCGAAGGGCGACCCGCTCGATGTATCTACGAGAAGCGCGCGACTAGAAGCCGAGCGTTGCCTGCAGGTACGGAAGCGCGAAGTAGAGCAAGAAGGCGATGACCGAAACCCACATCAGTGGCTTCACGTCTTTCGCCCTCCCCGACACGAGCTTCAGGAACCCGTAGGTCACAAAGCCCGCGCCGATGCCGGTGGTGATCGAATAGGTGAACGGCATCATCACGATCGTTACGAGGATCGGGAATCCGTCGATCACATCCTTCCACTCGATGTCCTTGATCACCTGGAACATGAGGAAGCCGACGAGGACGAGCGCCGGAGCGGTCGCCTGCGCCGGAACGATCCCTGCAATCGGTGCGACGAGGATCGCGGCGAGGAAGAGCAGGCCGGTGACGACGCTCGTCAGGCCGGTGCGCCCACCCTCTTCGATGCCGGCCGCCGACTCAATGTAGGTGGTGTTCGACGACACGCCGAACGCGCCACCGAGCGCCGCGCCGACCGAGTCGACGAGGAGCACCTTGTCGGAGCCTGGAAGCTGACCGCGATCGTTCGTGAGCTTGGCGCGCTCGCCAAGGCCAACGATCGTGCCGGCGGTGTCGAAGAAGTCGCTGAGCATGAGCGTGAACACGGCGAGCCCGATTGAAAGGGCGCCAACGCCGTTCCCCCACACCGTGAAGATCGCACCGAGCGGCTTGCCGATCGTTGCAAAGTTCGCGAGATCAAAGTTAAAGAAGAGCTGCGAGACGTCGCTCGGCAGCGTTGCAGAACCGTTCAAGAATCCGGCGCTGTTGAAGGGGCTCCCCTCAATCGGCGTGCCGTAGGCGGCGTTCAACGCGATCGCGGCGATCGTTGCGCCGAGGATCGAGAAGAGGAGCGCGCCCTTCACCTTGCGAACCGTGAGCACGAGGCCGATCGCGAGACCGATCACGAACGTCAAGATCGCAGGTGTCGTGAGGTTTCCGAGGGTGAGCGGCGTTGGGCCGTTCACCACGATGCCGCCCTCGTTGAGGCCGATGATCATGATGAAGAGGCCGATGCCAACCGCAATCGCTCGCTTCATTGCAAGCGGAATGGCATTGAGGATCGCCTGACGGAATCCGGTGAGCACGAGCAGGGTGATGACCACGCCCTCCCAGAAGATCACCGCCATCGCCTGGTCCCACGGCAACTGCTTGCCGAGAATGAGGCCATACGCGACCGTCGAGTTCAGGCCGAGGCCTGCGGCCATGGCGAACGGATAGTTCGCTACGAGCCCCATCGCGATCGTGAGAATGCCTGCAGCGAGCGCCGTGGCGACGGCGACCGGGAGGAACCCCGGAACGTCGCCGCGGTCGGCGAGCGCGGCGTTGCTCGTTGAAACGGTGTTCGAGTTCACGAAGATGATGTACGCCATGACGAGGAACGTGGTGAACCCGGCGCGGACTTCCGTCCCGACCGTGGTCTTCCGCTCCCTGGTACCGAAGCGCTTTGCCAGCGCCGCGGCATATCCGCTCTGTGCCATGTGACCCTCCCTTACGCCGAGCTGACGGGCGGCCTCCGGACTCCCCGCCCCTGGCAGCCTCCGCGCTGCGAGGGTGACCCTCTGGCCTGCGGTGTGACGCTCCAAACCTACGTGGCAACCGCAGCGGCGCCTAGGGGGGAAACGGGGCAGAACGACACAAAATGACCAGTACTTTTCGTGCAAGTGCACAAACGAGACCCATTGCGGAGCCCGCGATACCCGTTGCGCAGCAGGCGACGCCCTTACGCCCCGATGAGCGCTTCGCGCACCTCGTCGATGACGGCGGGATCCATGGAGAGTTCGCGAATCCCGAGGTCCGTGAGCAGCTTCGCCCCAACGGCGCTGCCGGCGAGCTCGCCGCAAACCCCGACCTCGACTCCGGCCTCGGCCGCCCCCGCGACGATCGCCTTCAGGAGGGCGACCACCCCTGGGGCGGTGGCGTCTTGTAGTGGGGCGAGCGCCGGGTTCACCCGGTCGGCCGCCATGACGTACTGGGTGAGGTCGTTGGTGCCGATGCTCACAAAGTCGAGGCCGCGGGCGAGCGTCGCAACGGTGAGTGCCGCCGCCGGCACCTCAATCATTACGCCGAGGTGGAGCGCGTACGTCGCCGCCGCGGCGGCGGCCGCGTCGCCGGCGGCACCACGTTGCGCAAGGTCGGCGCGCACGGTGGCCACGAGGGCGAGCAGGTCGTCAACCTCGGCGCGCACCGCAACCATTGGTGCCATCACACGCAGCCTCGCCTTCGCCGCCGCGGCGGCGAGCAACCCGGCGCTGATCTGCGAGGCGAAGAGGGCGCGCAGGTCGGCGCGGCCCGAGAGCATCGCGAGCCGATAGCCACGCACACCAAGGAACGGGTTCGCCTCGTGAGGAATGCGCAGGTACGGCACCTCCTTGTCGCCACCGATGTCGGCGAGTCGTAGGGTGAGCGGCCGCTCGGCGCCGAGCGCCGCAAAGATCGCGCGGAACGCCGTGACCTGCTCCGCCTCGCTCGGCGGCGTGGATCGCTCGAGCAACAAGAATTCGGTGCGCAGCAGTCCGACCCCCTCGGCGCCGACCGCTACAGCACGCACCGCGTCGTCGGCGGAGCCGATGTTCGCCAGCAGGTGCACCCGTTCGCCGCTCTTTAGCACGCACGGCGCACCGCGCAGCCCAGCGCGACGCGTGGCGCTCGCCTGCGCCTCGCCCGCTTCAGCGCGCAGCCGCTCGATCGTTGTCGCATTTGGCGAAAGGTGCAGGGTGCCGCTCGCGCCGTCGAGGGCGGCCGGGGTGCCGTCGAGCGAACCGTCAATCGCGAGTCCCGCCGTCGCCACGATGCAGGGGATCCCCGCCGCCCGGGCCAAAATCACCGCATGTGCGGTGCGCGAGCCGCCGCGCAGGGCGATCCCCAGAAGTAGCTCGCGTGGGATCTCGGCGCCGATGCTCGGCGGCAGGTCGTCGGCGACCAGGATCGAGGGGGCCGTGGGGAGTGGCGTCGTCGCCCCCGTAATAATGCGCACCGCCCGCCCCGCTACGTCGCGCACGTCGGCCGCCCGCGCCGCCAGGTACTCGTCGGGGATCGCGGCAAAGATCGCCGCCTGCTCCTCGCCGGCGAAATAGAGCGCCTCGACCGCCGTTCGCCCCGCCTCGGCCGCACCCTGCACGGCCGCGATCAGGGTCGGGTCGGCGGCCATCAGCGCTTGGGAGGCAAAGATCTCGGCGGCGAGCTCGTCACCCGCTCCCCGACGCCCCGCGGCGAGCGCCTCCAGTTGGGCTCGAGCCTGGGCGAGGGCTGCTAGCGCATCGGCCTGCGCTGTGTCTAAGCGAGGTGAAGGATGCTCAGCGGACGCGCCCCCGGCGATCGGAAGCGTCCAGATCGGACCGTGGGCGAACCCACCTGCACCGATCACTCCGTGGAGGGCTCGAGATGTGCTCATGAAGATGATTATCCCACCTGCCATGCGCCAGAGGCACTGGCTGTTCGCGGATGGTGAAGATCCGTGCTGCATGAATTGTTACTGCAGAATGTGGCGGCCCCGGCAGGAGTCGAACCTGCGACCAACTGCTTAGAAGGCAGCTGCTCTGATCCACTGAGCTACGGGGCCGTGCTCGGGTAGAATACCCCCATGGAGCGCATGTACGACCCTACCGAACTCGCCTCGATGGACCCCCTCGTGCTCATGAAGAACCTTGACCACTGCCGCATGACCTCGCGGCGCCTCTCCTACATCCTCCAGCAGCAGGTGCACCTGTACACCCCCGAGGCGAACAAGCTGCGCGACGAGATCGACGCCTACGTGGAGGCCGAGCGCCAGCTCGAGGGCGAGATGGCCCGGAGGCGGATCAGGGCGTAGCGGCGCACGCGGCGATGCCGCGGTGTTGCGGAGAGGCTGGGTAGCGCATACCCCCGTACCGCTCCCCCGCCCCGGATTTCGTGCTCAGATCTGGCCGGAGTTTTCCATGGTTTACGCCGTTTACACCCGCTCAATGGGTACGTACTGGGTATGGCCGATGGCGGTCAGCGACGACGACCGTTAGATCTCGACGACGACCGTCACGCCGCTCCAGGTGCCACCCCAGCCCGTGGCGCTGGGCTGTCGAACCACCTGCATTAGGTCAGCGTTTCCATAGAACACATTAGCTCCTTCTGTCGGTGCATCGCCCAAGAAGATCACACGAGTGAGGCGGTTGTTCTCGAACGCGTAGTTACCGATGCTCGTAACGGAGTCCGGGATCGTGACGCTTTTGAGGCGGTTCTTGTAGAACGCCCAGGCAACGATGCTGGTGACGGAGTCCGGGATCGTGACACTTCTGAGGCGGTTACTGGCGAACGCGAAGCTACCGATGCTCGTGACGGAGTCCGGGATCGTGACGAGCTCGAGGCGGTTCGAGGCGAACGCCCAGCTATCGATGCTCGTGACGGAGTCCGGGATCGTGACGCGGGTGAGGCGGTTGCTGGCGAACGCCCAGCTATCGATGCTCGTGACGGAGTCCGGGATCGTGACGCGGGTGAGGCGGTTGTTCCAGAACGCGGCGACACCGATGCTCGTGACGGAGTCGGGGATCGTGACGCGGGTGAGGCGGTTGGTGCCGAACGCGTAGTCACCGATGCTCGTGACGGAGTTGGGGATCGTGATGCGGGTGAGGCGG
>QWQR01000011.1 GCA_003670745.1 Chloroflexota bacterium | reverse complement strand
CGTCTCCTGGAGTGAGGTCGGTGCCGAAGAGGGGAGTGGCATCGTGCACATTGCCCCTGGATGCGGCAGTGAAGACCACGCACTCGGGCGCAGCGAAGGGCTCCCCTCGATCGCGCCGATCGATGAGTCGGGGATCTACCTCGAAGGGTTTGGCGCGCTCTCCGGTCGCAACTGGAGCGAGGTTGCCGATGACGTTGCCGATGCGCTGAAGGGGGCCGGCTCGCTGCTGCGTCGCGAGACGATCACGCACCGCTATCCGCACTGCTGGCGCTGTTCGACGCCGCTCGTCTTCCGCGAGGTCGACGAGTGGTTCATCAGCATGGGTCCGGTCTACGAGAAGCCGCGCGCAGAGCTGAGCCCCGCCGAGATCGCCGCGAGCCTTCGTTATCAAATCATGGAGAGCGTCGACGCGATCTCATGGCTTCCGACGTTCGGCTACGAGCGCGAGCTCGACTGGCTGATCAACATGAGCGACTGGATGATCTCGAAGAAGCGTTACTGGGGACTCTCCCTGCCAATCTTCGAGTGCGGCTCCTGCGGCAAGGTCGAAGTGCTCGGGTCGCGTTCGGAGCTCGAGGAGCGCACCATCGAAGGCGCCGAGATCCTTGCTGGGCACACGGCGCACCGCCCCTACGTGGACGCAGTACGCATCGCCTGCTCCGGCTGTGGCGCCTCAACGCAGCGCATCCCCGACGTCGGGAACCCGTGGCTCGATGCAGGGATCGTCTCCTTCTCGACGCTGCGCTATCGCGACGATCCGGAGTATTGGAAGCGCTGGTTCCCCGCCGACCTGATCACCGAGAGCTTCCCTGGTCAATTCCGCAACTGGTTCTACTCGCTGCTCGCCATGTCCACCGTGATGGCGGGAAGCGCTCCGACGAAGACGGTCTTCGGCTACGGCCTCGTCTTCGGCGCCGACGGACGGCAGATGCACAAGAGTTGGGGGAACTCCATCGAGTTCGATGAGGCGGCGGACCGAATGGGGGCAGATGTGATGCGCTGGCTCTTTGCCGGATCGCGCCCCGAAGAGAACGTGCAGTTCGGCTGGGAGGCGGCCGACGAGACGCGCCGACGGATCCTCGTCCTGTGGAACGTCTACTCGTTCCTGGTTGGCTACGCCGATGCGTCGGGCTGGTCGCCCCTTGAGGAGGCGCCGCCGCGCGCGGAACGCTCCGTGCTCGATCGCTGGATCCTCAGTCGCTCCGCCGAGCTTGCAGCGTCGGCTGAGGCGTCACTCCGCGCCTACGATGCGCTCGCAGCAACGCGACGGCTGGAGATGGCGATCGACGAACTCTCCACCTGGTATCTGCGTCGCAGCCGCGACCGATTCGCACCGAGCGCACCGCCGGCCGACCGCGCCGCGGCGTTCGCCACCCTCCACGAGGCACTCCTCGTCGTGTTGCGCTGCGCCGCGCCGATCGCCCCATTCCTCACTGAGGTGATCTACCGCAACCTTGCCCTCGTCGCATCCGAAGCCGATGCTGCCGGAACGACCGCTGCTGCGGCTGGAGCGACGACTGGTCCAGCCATCGGCACCGTCGAACGCCCGCTCGCCGCCGCGATCCGCACCGGTGAGGCGCCGCGCAGTGTGCATCTCCTTCACTGGCCAACAGCGGAGAGCGCATCCTGGCGCGACGAGGCGCTCGAGTCGGCGATGGGGCGAGTGATTCGCGCCGCTGAGCTCGGTCGCTCGGTGCGGAGCGCCGCCACGATTCGAACGCGTCAGCCGTTGGCGCGCGCCCGCGTGGTGATCGGCAACCTTGGCGACGATGCTACGGCGCTGCTCGAGATCCTCGCCGATGAGTTGAACGTTGCGACGGTCGAGCGTGTTGACGATGCCTCGGGCTTGTTTGAGCGACGCATCAAGGTGCTGCTGCCGAAGGTGGGGAAGCGGCTCGGCGCGTCGACCCAGGCGGTGATGCAGGCGGCACGCGACGGCGCCGCAGAGTTCCTGCCGAACGGTGCCGTGCGAATCGCAGGAGTTGAGCTCGCCGCCGATGAGATCGAGGTGCAGGCGGTCCCGCGCGAAGGGCAACACGTCGCCGAGGATGACGGCCTTGTCGTTGAACTCGATACGGCGCTCACGCCGGCGCTGATCGCCGAGGGCGATGCCCGTGAGTTGACGCGCGCGGTGCAAGAGGCGCGCCGCAGCGCAGGGCTCACGCTTGAGCAGCGGATCGAGCTGGTCGTGGTGAGCGCGCCGCTGCTCGCCCCCCATCGCGACAGCATCGCAACGGCCGTCGGCGCCACCAGCATTGACCTGAGCGCTGCGGCTGTGCCGACGGGGGATGCCTGGAGCCACTCCGTTGCACCACTCTCGAGCGGGGAGGCGGCGTTCGCCATCCGCCGGATCGCATGAGGCGCCGCCTCACGCTCCTCTCCATCGCCGTCGCGGTTGCCGGCGCTGATCGACTGAGCAAGGATGCGATCCACGCCGCATCGAATGGGGCGCTTCCCGTTGAGCTGCTCGGCACGTGGGTACGCCTCGTTCACGGCGAGAACCGCGGCGGCCTCTTCGGGCTGTTGCAGGGGAGCGCGCCGCTCCTTGCCGCGCTGAGCATTGGTGTGATCGCGCTGCTCCTTACCTTGCACGAGCGCGAACGAGCCACAGGCGTGACGCTGCTAACCATCTCGATCGGCGCGCTGGCTGGCGGTGCGATCGGCAACCTCGTCGACCGGGTGCAGTACGGCTATGTGCTCGACTTCATCGATATCGGCGTCGGCGATCTTCGATTCTGGACCTTCAACATTGCCGATGCGGCGATCACGGCGGGCATCCTGCTGATCCTCGCCGACGCGCTTCTCCCCGCGCGACTCTTATCGTCGCTCCGCGTTGGCGGGCGGCGATGAGCGAGGAGCGAGTACTCGAGTTCGTCGTACCTCCTGAATCGGCACGGCAGCGCGCCGATCGCTTCGTCGCCGATCGCGGCGGCCTCTCGCGCACCTTCGCCCAACGACTGATTAGCGAAGGGCACCTCACGATGAATGGGGTGGTGATCCGCGCCAGCGTCACGCTGCTCGCCGGTGCGACGCTCCGGCTGGTGATCCCTCCCGTTGCAGAGAGCGAGATGCTCGCAGAAGCGATCCCACTCTCCGTCGTCTACGAAGACGACGACCTGCTCGTCGTTGACAAGCCGGCGGGGCTGGTGGTGCACCCGGCTCCTGGCCACGCGACAGGAACGCTCGTCAATGCGCTGCTCCATCACACCGAGGAGCTGCCGGGGATCGCCGGAGTTGCGCGCCCTGGACTGGTCCACCGACTCGACAAAGACACCTCTGGTCTCCTCATCGTCGCGAAGGGTGACCTCGCGCAGTCGAGCCTCATGGCCCAACTGAAGGCGCGGCGCGTGAAGAAGACGTACATGGCGCTCGTGCAGGGGTCGGTCGCCGCCGAGGTGGGGCGCATCGAGGCGCCAATCGGTCGCGATCCCTCTGAGCGAAAGCGCATGGCAGTGGTCGCCGGTGGCCGCGAGGCGACGACGGGGTATCGCGTGAAGGAACGGTTCGCCGGCTGGACGCTCCTCGAAGTGGACCTGGTGACCGGGCGCACGCACCAGATTCGCGTGCACCTCACCGAGATCGGTCATCCGATCGCCGGCGATCCGACGTATGGGAACGGCACCTCGCGTCGTGGCCCAGAGGGGACAACCCGACTCTTCCTCCACGCCTGGCGAATTGCCTTCACCCATCCGCGCGACGGCCGCCTGATGCGTCTTGAAGCGCCGCTGCCGCCGGATCTTCAGGCTCCGCTCGATGCGCTACGGTTGCACGCAAGCAGGGAGGGTTGATGGGGGAGCAGCGCAGCGCAGGGGCTCCTGGAGCCCAGGTGATCGTCATCTCCGGGCCGAGCGGCGTGGGGAAAGACACGATCATTAACGAGCTGCGACGTCGTCCGGTTGGTGGCGACTTTCACTACGTTGTCACCTGCACCACCCGCGCCCCGCGCACCGGTGAGATGAATGGGGTCCACTATCACTTCCGCAGCCCCGAAGAGTTCGCAGCGCTCGAAACAGCGGCGGAGCTCCTTGAGTCGGCCACGGTGCACGGGCGCTCCTACGGCACGCCACGCAGCGAGGTGCGCGACGCCCTTGCCCGGGGACAGGATGCCTTGCTAAAGATCGACGTGCAGGGGGCGCGCAGCGTGCGCTCGGTGATCCCTGAGGCGCTCCTCATCTTCATCGCACCACCTTCGCCCGAGGCGCTCGCCGATCGCCTGCGTGGTCGCGGCACCGAAACCGCGGAGCAACTAGTGGCGCGTGCGCGATCGGCGATGGTCGAAATGGAGCGTGCCAAGGAGTACGACTATCTCGTGATGAACGAGACCGGCTACCCCGAGGAGGCGGCGGCGCAGGTTGAGAAGATCGTTCTCGCCGAGCGGGCAAAGCATCCGGAGCGCCGGATCGAGGTGTGAGCGCGCCCAGCGAGGCACCGCGCACGCTGCGCGTCGCAGTGGATCTCCCTGGCGCAGCTGGGGAGCGTCTCTACGACTATCTCCCTCTCGATGACGCCAAGCCGCTAGTTCCTGGCGATGGTGTCGTGGTTCCATTTGGCGGGCGCCGCGCAGTGGGCGTCGTCGTTGCCGTTGACGGGAGTGCGCCGTCGGGAGTCAGCCTCAAGAGGATTGAGGCGCGACTTGGTGAGACTCCGCTCCTCGGGCCACTTGCCTGGAGCCTCTCGGTCGCCGTTGCGACGCGATGGGGGGCACCGATCGCCGCGACGATCCGTTCCCTCTTACCGCCAGGGCTCCTCGACAAGGTGGAGCTCTCGGTGCGACGTGTCGGTGCCGCCACGCCAGACACCGATGCGATCGGCATCAGCGACGAGTGGGTTGGCGTCGAACGACTCCCCGGCGCGCGTGGCGCAGGGCGTGATGCGCTCCTCGCCACGCTGCGTCGCCTCGAGCGCGATGGAGGTGCCGAACGACGCTGGCGCCTCGTCGCAGGAACGGGCCGCGCGATCGAAGAGACGCATGCCGCGGCGATCCCTGGTGTTGAGCGACCGGCGAGACTTGGCGCACGTCAGGAGGCGGCACTCGCAGCGCTCGACGCTGCAGCGGCGGGCGGCGACGGCTTTATCGCAACGACGCTCCTTCCCGGCGGACTCCCCGTAGCGCGGCGCCTCGCCGAACGCGGACTTGCGCGGCTTGAGGTGCGACGCCGTGAGCGTCGTCATGCGGATCGACGCGTTGCGCTTAACGCAACCGAGTCGCCCATCGCCTGGAGCGCATCGCAGGAGGATCTCCTTCGTGCGGTTGCTCGCGGAGAGGGGGTCACCCTTCTCGACGGCGCGCCAGGGTCTGGAAAGAGTCGTGTTGCCGCCGAGGCGGCGCGACGCACCTTTGAGGCGGGGGGATCAGTGCTCTGGCTCGTTCCCGAGATGGCACAGGCGGCACTCGCCGCTGACCTGCTCGATGGCGTGGTGAACGCTCCCGTCGAGGTGTTGCACTCTGGGCTCTCTGCGGGGGAGCGTTACGACGCGCGTGACCGCCTGCGCGCCAAGGGTCCGCACCTCGTCGTTGGAACGCGCCTCGCCCTTGCTGCGCTTGAAACGGAGATCGGTTTCGTGGTGGTCGACGAGGAGCACGAGGGCGCCTACAAGGCGGACCGTTCACCGCGCCTTCAGGCGCGCGACGCGGCAGGGATCCTTGCGCGACTTGCTGGTGCGCCGCTGCTGCTCATCAGCGCGACGCCATCGATCGAATCGCTGGCGCGTGCGGAGAGCGAAGGATGGTCGCGGGTCACCCTCGCACCACGCGGCGCGAGCCCTCGCGTCGAGGTGGTCGATCTTCGCGCAGAGCTTCGTGACGGATGGAGGGGGATGATCTCCCGTCCGCTGCTTGCCCTGCTCGAGTCGATCGAGTGGACATCTGGCGCCCAAGCGTTGCTCATCATCAATCGACGCGGCCTGGCATCGGCGATCCTCTGTCGCGACTGCGGCGCTGCGCAGGCGTGCCCCTCCTGCGAACGTCCGCTGGTGCTCCACAGCGCCGGCTCGCTCCTGCGCTGTCACGGGTGCGGCCTTGTTGCCGCGCCGCTCGATCGCTGCCCCTCTTGTGGCGGCGCGCGCCTTCGGGCGATCGGCGGAGGAACGCAGCGCCTAGAGACAGAGGTGAGGCGACTCTTTCCGACGGTTTCCGTCGACCGACTCGACGCCGATGCCGCAGCGCCGATCGGCGCGACGGAGCGAATCCTTGACGCCTTCCGAAGCGGCAAGACACAGCTGCTGATCGGTACGGCGCTTGCAGCGAAGGCGCTCGACCTGCCGCGCCTCGCCCTCGTCGGGGTCGTCTCCGCCGACGCTGGGCTACTTCTTCCTGACGAGCGAGCCGCGGAGCGCGTCGTCGCCCTCGTGGTGCAGGCGGCGGGGCGTCTCGGTCGCGGTGCCGAGGCTGGGGCCGCGGTCATTCAAACGTATCGCCCTGAGGACCCTGCGATCGTGGCGGCGATTGCTGCCGCCCGCGGCGAGTCGCCGCTGGCGTGGCGTGAGCGCGAGATCGCGCTGCGTCGTGCCGCCGGCGGCGCCCCGTTCCTTCGCACGGCGAAACTCACGATCGCGGCGCCGACTGCAATCGGTGCGGAGCGCCGTGCGAAAGAGCTGGCGGAGCGACTGCGGGCGGCGCTCGCCGCAGATCCGAGTCGGGCCGCTAGTCGACTCCTTGGGCCGATCCCCGCCTGGGTGCCGCGGCGAGCGGGCCAATGGCGCCAGAACGTGATCTTGCGCGACCGGGAGCCGCTGGAGCTGATCGGCACGCTCGCAGCCCGCGACCTCACCATCGACCTTGACCCCGAGACGCTCCTCTAGCGCTTGCTAGAATCGCGCCATGAGCGTTAAGCCAATCCTGCTCCTTGGTGATCCACGCCTCCGCATGGCGGGGCAGCCTGTCAGCTCGTTCGGCAAGATGCTGCACGAGCTGCTCGATGACCTCACGCACACGATGCGCGCGGCACCTGGCGCTGGCCTTGCCGCCCCGCAACTTGGCGAGGCGCTCGACGTGGCCGTCGTTGAAGCGAGAGGGAAGACCTATGAGCTCGTCAACCCGCGCATCGTGCGCGACGACGGTGACCAGACTGACCTCGAGGGTTGCCTCTCCATCCCTGGCTACGTCGCTGAGATCACTCGTCGTGAGCGCGTGTGGGTTGAGGCACAGGACCGCCACGGCCGGAGCTATCGCTTCAACGAGCACGGCTTCCTTGCGCGCGCGGTGCAGCATGAGCTCGACCACCTGCGCGGCAAGCTGTACATCGACTATCTCGAGTCTCTCGATGATCTGATCCCGGTCAGCTACGAAGACGAGGAGGACGAGACCCCTGAAGGGGGAGCGTCGAAGCGACGCAAGCGCGCCGCGGGAGCACACAGTCACTGAGCTTCGCCTCCTCCTGATCGGGAGCGGCACCTTCGCCCTTCCCTCGTTTGCCGCACTCGCCGCAGCGAACGGGATCAACATCGTCGGGGTTGTCACCACCGCACCCCGCCCAGCAGGGCGCACCGGTGACCTGCAGCGCACGCCCGTCGCGCTTTGGGCTGAGAGCGCGCAGCTGCCGCTTCTCGAGGTCGAACGGATTCGCGACACAGCGGTCGTTGCGCAGATCGCAGCGCTGAACGCCGAGGTTGGCCTTCTCGCCGATTTTGGGCAGATCGTTCCTACGGCACTCTTGTCGGCGCCGCGACACGGGATCTTGAACCTCCACCCATCGCTGCTCCCACGCCATCGCGGCGCCAGTCCGATCCCCGCCGCAATCATTGCCGGCGACAGCGAGACAGGTGTCTGCACCATCGTCATGGATGCAGGGCTCGATACCGGAGCACTGGTACGCGTTGATCGCATCGAGCTTCACGGCGATGAGCGTGCTCCAGCACTCGAGGAGCTGCTTGCCGATCTCGCGGCGGACACGGTCGAGGGCACGTTACGCGGCTGGGCTGCAGGAAGCCTCACCGCAGTGCCTCAAGAGGGTGACGGCGTTAGCCTCGCCCCGCGCCTTCGCCGCAGCGACGGGCGCATCGGCGCGATGACGTCGGCGCACGCCGCCTGGGCCGCCTGGCGCGCCTACCAGCCGTGGCCTGGTGTCTACGTGGAGATCCCCGGGGTCATCGAACGCCTCCGTCTCGACCTCATTGACGCTCCGCTCCCTGCAAGCGACGCAGCGAACGGCTCACTCTCGCTCGACGACGAGGGGCGACTCCTCCTCCACCTACCTGGTGGGGCACTCCCGCTGCGTCGCGTGACCCCCGCAGGGGGGCGAGAGATGGACGGCGTCGATCTCGTTCGAGGGCGACCGGAGATCGCCGCCGCGCATGCGAGAATCGCCTCATGAGTCCATCGACTGCACCAGCGACCCCAGCCCTCTCGGAGCTTGATCGCCCCGCTCTCGGCGCGCTCCTGCGCGACCTGAAGGTCGAGGCGTATCGCGCAGATCAAATCCTTGACGCGGCGTGGCGCTCGACCGCGGCAACGTGGGGCGAGGTGACGACGCTCGGCAAGCCACTGCAGGCGATGCTTGGCGCTGCGTTGCGCTTTGAAGCGTTCAGCGAGATCGTGCGCGAGGACGCCGAAGAGGGGGCAACCTCAAAGCTGCTCCTCACCTTGCACGACGGTGCAAAGATTGAGGCGGTGTTGATGCGCTACCCCGCAGACAAACGTCGCGGTAGCGGCCCACGCGCAACGATTTGTGTCTCGAGTCAGGCGGGCTGCGCGGTGGGCTGCCCCTTCTGCGCGACCGGCGAACTCGGCTTCACGCGCAACCTCACCCCGGGAGAGATCCAAGATCAGGTGCGCATCGCGCGGCGCATCTTGCGCGGTGAGGGGCGTGACCTGACAAACGTCGTCTTCATGGGGATGGGGGAGCCGCTGCAGAACGCCGACGCGGTGCTTGCCGCGATCGACGGCATCACCGATCCGAAGCGTGGCGGGATTGGCCAGCGCAGGATCGTCGTCTCTACAAGCGGCGTGGTTCCGGGCATCGCTCGGCTCGCAACGGTGCGCCCGCAGGTGACGCTCGCCGTCTCACTCCATGCTGCGCGAAACCCACTGCGCGACCTTCTCGTGCCGCTTAACCGCAAGTGGCCGGTCGAAGAGGTGATCGCGGCCGCGGCGGCGCATCACCGCACGACGGGGCGACGCACCACCTACGAGGTCACGATGATCGACGGGATCAACGACACCGATGAAGACGCCCAGGCGCTGGTGCGCGTCTTGCGTGGTAGCGACGCCCACGTGAACCTGATCCCGATGAACGCCGTCGCCCACACGCCGTGGCACGAGTCGACCCCAGAGCGCATTGAGGCGATCGCCGCCCTCCTGCGCGCCGCCGGGCACTCGGTGACGATCCGACGCAACCGTGGCCGCGACGCGGGGGCCGCCTGTGGCCAGCTCGCCGCCGAGCAGGCTGGCGCACCCGCGCCGGCTGCGGTGGCTCGTCGCCGCGAGCTCCTCGTGACCGCATCGGCCGCAGCGCTCAAGGGTGAGCGCACCCGCGAGCCGATCGCCCCCTCGGGGCCGCTCGCATGAGCGCGGTGACGATCGAGATTGCCGCAAGCATCCTCAACGCCGATCTCGGCGCGCTGCGCGAGGCGGTGCAAGAGGCCGAGCGCGCCGGCGTCGATCGCATCCATCTCGACATCATGGACGGACACTTTGTGCCGAACCTCACCTTCGGCCTCGCGACGGTTGAGGCGCTTCGCGGTGCGACGCAGCTCCCGTTCGACGCACACCTGATGGTTGAGCGCCCTTCACTCTGGGCGGCGCGCTACGCCGAGGTTGGCTGCGCGACCGTCGCGATCCATGTTGAGGCGCCCGAGGCCCACGCGCCGACCCTTGATGCGATTCGGCGTGCCGGTGCGCAGTCAGGGTTGGCGCTCGACCCTGGAACCCCTTCGGTTGCGATCGAGCCGTATGCCTCGCACCTCGACTTTGCGCTGGTCATGACGGTGAAGTCAGGGCTTGGCGGCCAGGCCTACCGCCCGGAGGAGGCGGCGCGTATCGGTGCCGTGCGCAGCGCGCTTGCGGGAGCACCGGTGCACGTGGACGGCGGCATCAAGACGTCAACCGCCAGCGATGCGGTACGTAACGGTGGTTCGGTGCTCGTCGCTGGGACGGCGATCTTCGGGTCAGTGGATCGAGCGGCCGCGGTGCGCGCCCTGCGCGAGGCGGCGGGAGCTGGAGCCTAGGCGCCCTTCGTTGCGGTTCGGCGGCAGCCGGTGCAGACGAGGACCTTCTTCATCGCCCCGTTCAGCACGACCGCGGTCGGCTGCAGGTTCGCCTTGAAGTGTCGGTGCGCACGGACGCGGTTCGCCCCCACCGACTGTGGGTTGAACCCAGGCATCGAGTCCTTGCCGCAGAGGGCGCAGAAGCGGGCCATCTCTTCACTCCTTCGTTGCTTCGCCCAGCACACGTGCGCTGGGGCGTTGGGCGGGTCGCTGGTGCGCGCCGCCGTTGGTGCCGTATCGTAGCAGGAGCCGCGGAGCCAAGCCCAGGCTCCCAGGAGAGGGAGGTCCAGATGCTCAATGCCGTGCGCCCAGAGGGGTGCCCGGGGGCGGGGAGCCGTCACCGATGAGCAGGAAGAGCTGGGACGGCGTGGAGCTGATGGCCGCCCTCAGGACCGGCGCTGAGCGCCTTGAGGCCCGTGTCGCCGAGGTGAACGCCCTCAACGTCTTCCCCGTGCCCGACGGTGATACCGGCACAAACATGCTCGCAACCCTGCGCGCCGCGGTCGCGGAGGGGGAGGCGGCGCTCGCAACGGGGGTGACCGCAATCGACGTGGTGAGCGAGGCGGTCGCGCGCGGTGCCCTCCTTGGAGCCCGCGGAAACTCCGGCGTCCTCCTGTCACAGATCCTTCGCGGCCTTCCCCAGGCGGTGCGCGGGCGTCGACGCGCCCGAGCGAGTGAGATCGCCAACGCGCTCTCGATCGGCACGCTGCACGCCTACGCAGCCGTCGCCACCCCAGTTGAAGGGACGATCCTCACCGTCGCGCGCGAGGTGGCAGCCGCGGCGATGAGCGACGCCGAAGGCGCGACGGAGCTGCGCCCCTTCTTGCGCGGCGTTGCCGCATCCGCGCGTCGCTCCGTCGAGAAGACGCCGACACTCCTCGCCGTGTTGCGCGAGGCGGGGGTCGTCGATTCGGGTGGCGCCGGACTACAGATCATCCTCGAGGGGATCGCCGACGTCCCATCGGTAGCCCCCTCAGCGTCGAGCGAGGACGCAGAGCGCTCCGCCGCACCGTCGCCAGTTGTGGCGGCACCGGTCGCTGAACAGTCGGCTCCAGGCGGCGATGGAGCCTTCGGCTACGAGACGGTCTTCATCTTGCGCGCCAACGGGTCGCCGCTCGACCTTGCAGTGATCCGCGCCGACCTTGAGCGGATCGGCGAGAGCGTACTGGTCGCGGGCGATGAGCGCGTCTGCAAGGTGCACGTGCACAACGCACGCCCCGACGAGATCCTCGCCTACGGCTTCAGCGTCGGCGACGTCGGCGCCGTCACCATCGAAAATCTTGATGCGCAGTCGGCGGAGCGCGCGACCGGCCACGAGGCATTCGCCGCGCTCTCCTCTGCAGGGGTGCCCACTGCAGTCTCTGGTGTGCGTGGTGCGCACGGCCTACAAGGATCTCCGACGAGTTCGACACGAGCGGGTTCGGCACGTGGCGTGGCGATCGTATCGGTCGCGGCGGGAGCAGGGCTTGCGGCGATCATGACCTCGGCGGGGGCGGCAGAGATCGTGCATGGCGGACAGACGGAGAACCCCTCAGCCGCCGAGATCGCCGATGCGATTCGGCGCACGGGAAGCGATACCGTCGTGGTCTTGCCGAACAACAGCAACATCGTGCTCGCGGCGCGACAGGCCGCAGCGCTCGTCAAGGGGAACATCATCGTGATCCCCACGCGGAATGCGGCCGAAGGGATCGCTGCGCTCCTCGCCTGGGATCCCAGCCTCACCATCGACGGCGTTGCCGCAAAGTTTGAGTTGGCTCGCAACGCTGCGCGCACCTTCCGCATCGTCGAGGCGGTGCGTAACGCAACCGTGCGCGGCGTTCCGGTTACTGCAGGGGAGACGATGGCCCTCGATCCCGTCGACGGGATCATCGCCACAGGGCCAGATGATGTTGCCGCCCTCACCCGCGCCCTCGCGAACGAGTCGGCGGAGCTCATTACGCTCTATGTCGGCGCCGATGTTGATGAGGCAGCCGCAGAGCGTCTTGTCGCCGCTGCGCGCGGGGCCATCGCTGGGGTCGAAGTGGAGCTGCAGCGCGGCGGGCAGCCGATCGAACGGGTGTTAGTGAGCTTGGAGTGAACGGCGATCCTGGCGCGCTCCCGCTGAAGGGGCTCGCCCTTCCGGGGGGCCCGACCCTGCTGCGCAGCCTCGCTCGACTCGACATCACCACCGCAGCGCAGCTGCTTCTGCACCTTCCACGTCGCTACGAGGATCGTCGCGAGATCACGCCGATCGCTCAACTTTCCGGCGGCAGCCCAGCGACCATCTCGGCGCGCGTCGTGGACGTGCGCGTCGAGAAGACCTGGCGACGTGGCGTGCAGCGCACGATCGCGACGCTCGCCGACGCAAGCGGCGCAATCGAGGCGGTCTGGTACGGGCGGCGCTTCATTGAGCGTCGCCTTGTTCCAGGCTCTGAGATCGTCGCCTCAGGAAAGGTGAAGCACGTGGGATGGGCGTTGCAACTCGACGCCCCGGAGTTCAGCCCGCTCGTCGGCGCGGAGGCGGTGAGTGCCGGCCGCATCGTGCCGATCTATCGGCTGACGAAGGGGCTCACGGCACTCACTCTCCGTCGGGCGATTCGTTCTCTCATTGATCGTGTGGCGAGCGATCTTGAAGAGCCGCTCCCTGAAGAGCTGCGAACGCGGCTGAAGCTGATGCCGATCGCGCGCGCGATTGAGGAGGCGCACTGGCCCGAAGAATTTGAGGCGCGCGACGCAGCACTGCATCGCCTCGCCTTCGACGAGCTCCTTGCTGTGCAGATCGCCCTGGTTCGCCGCCGCCGACGACGGAGCCGTGGCATTGCGCCGCGCATCGTCGTTGATGCGAAGCGGCGGAGCGCGATCGAGACGGGGATTCGCGCCGGCCTCGCCCCAAGGGGCGCGCCCTGGACGAGCGACCAGGCGGGTGCGATCGAGGCGATCCTCAGCGACCTCGCCGGCGAGACGCCGATGCTGCGACTCCTCCAGGGTGACGTTGGCACCGGAAAGACGGCGGTCGCCTTTGTTGCCGCCGCAGCGGCCGCCGCAGCCGGCCAGCAGACTGCGCTCCTTGCGCCGACAGAGCTCCTCGCGCGGCAGCACGCGGCGACAGCGGAGCGGCTCCTTGGGCCGCTCGGGATCGGCTCGGTGCTGCTGATCGGTGGCGACGGGGTGGCGGTGCGCCGTGCGGCACGCGAACGGGCCGCCAGCGGTGAGGCGGCGCTGATCATTGGGACGCACGCCCTCTTCGCCGAGGCGACACGCTTCGCTGCGCTCGGCTTGGTAATCATCGACGAGCAGCACCGCTTCGGCGTGGAGGAGCGTGCGCGCCTCCTCTCTAAGGGGGCAGGCGAGCCGCACCTGCTCCTTATGACCGCGACGCCGATCCCGCGCACGATCGGACAGCTCCTTTACGCCGACATCGCCTCGTCCGAACTGCACGAACTTCCTGCTGGCCGGCGACCGATCCGCACGGCGATTCGTACGAGCGGCGAACTCGACAAGCTCTGGAGCTTCGTCGTGAGCGAGGCCGCAGCGGGGCGACGTACCTTCGTGGTCGTGCCGCGCGTTGGAGCCGATGACGGATCCGAGGAGCCCGACGCCAACGCCGAAGCCGGGGCCGATCTCGAGCGCGCTGGGGCGCTCGGCGCGGAGGCGGAGGCTGAGCGTTTGCGCGTGCTGCTTCCGAAGTTGCGCATCGGCGTGGTGCATGGGCGACAGCGCCCGCGCGAACGGGCCGACGCCATGAAGGCATTCGCAACCGGGGGGCTCGACCTGCTCGTCGGCACAACCGTGATCGAGGTGGGCGTCGACGTTCCAGATGCGAGCGTCATGGTCGTGTTGGATGCGGATCGCTTCGGGCTGGCGACGCTCCATCAGCTGCGTGGGCGCGTTGGCCGCGGCGCAAGTGAAGGCTGGTGCGTGCTGGTGAGCGACTCTGCCGACGAGACGGCACAGGCGCGCCTGCGTGCGATCGAGGAGACGCGCGACGGATTCCTCTTGGCCGAACGAGATGTGGAGCTGCGTGGCGAGGGCGACGTGCTCGGCACAGACCAGAGTGGCGTCCCGCCGCTGCGCATTGCAGCGCTCTCTCGCGCTGAAGATCGCGAGCTCGCCCTCGTCGCGAAGGCGGAGGCAGAGCGACTCCTCGACGCGGAGGGGGAGCCGCTTCAAGTTGCGGCACAGCTCGTCGACGCGTATGCGCGCGGCTGGCCGATCGGCGGCGCGGCCACCGCCGAAAGTGGCGTCGCAGAGGTGCCGGCATGAACTCCTCTTCGCAGCAAGGCCCCAAGTTGTGAGCACGGGAATCCGCATCGTTGCAGGCACGTTCGGTGGCCGACGCATCGAGGTACCGGACCGTGGCACTCGCCCATTCGCAGAGCGCGTGCGCCAGTCGCTCTTCGCCATTTTGGAACCGCGCCTTACCGGCGCGCGGGTGCTCGACCTTTGTGCTGGGAGCGGCGCTGCAGGACTCGAGGCGCTGAGCCGCGGCGCCTCATACGTACAGTTTGTTGAGCGCTCGCGTGACGCTGCAACGGTGATCGAGCGCAACGTGGCGACACTCAATTGCGGTGCGGTCAGTTCGGTGCGCGTGGGCGATGCGGCGACCGCTGCACGCGTCGCATTTAAGGAGCATGGCGCTCCTCCGTTCGACATCGTCATCTTTGATCCGCCCTACGACGACGCTGCGCTCCGGCTGAGCGTTCTGACCTCGCTGGCCGCCACCGGCTCCCCGCTGGCGCCGCGCGGACTTCTCGCTGCCTCGTGGCGGCGCACGAGAGGCGGGGGTGCAGAGACGCCCCCCATCGGGCTACGATTGGTGCGATCGCTGGAGTTCGGCGAGACGGAGATCGTGCTGCTCGAACGCGAGGGCGGCGACGCAGCATCGAGCGGAGAGGGTGAGGAGGGCGAGTGACCACACGGATCGCGCTCTATCCGGGCAGCTTCGACCCAGTGACCTTCGGCCACGTCGACCTTATTCGTCGCAGCCTCTCCGTTGCCGACAAGCTCGTGATCTCAATCCTGCCGAACGCGGCAAAGGAGGCGCTCCTCCCCCTCGCCGATCGCGCCGCGCTCTTGCAGGCGGTCGTCGCCGCCGAACTCTCCGACCTCGCCGACCGAATCAGCATTCGGTCGGATGCCGATCTCGCCGTGCGGATCGCCGCCAATGCTGGCGCAACGCTGATCGTACGAGGGTTACGCGCCGGCTCCGACTTTGAGGCTGAGCTGCGCATGGCCCACGCCAATCGTCTTCTCGCCCCAGGGATTGAGACGTTCTTCCTGATGACCGCCCCCGAACACGCCTCCACCTCGAGCCGGCTCGTGCGGGAGATCGCGCGCTACGGTGGCCCACTCGAGCGCCTCGTCCCTGCAGCGGTCGTACCCGTCCTTGCCGCCGCGGCGGCGGCCCAGGCACGACGCTCGAGTTAAGCGCGCGACCGGCTGGCGCGCGACGTCACGATCCGACTAGAATCGCATCCACAGAAGGGGGAGGTTTCATGTCTGACTTGCACGAGATCCTGGAACGACTCGACGCGCTCGAAGAGCTGGTCGCCACGAGCGCTCGCCTCGGCGGGCGCGCCCTACTGCCACGCAGCCAGGCGCTCGAAGAGCTCTCGGCGCTGCGGACCAGCCTCTCCGGACTTCGCAGCGGAGCGACGAGTGCGGTCGCGTCGAGCGACGGCCTTCGCGCCGAGGCAGACGCCTACGCGCGCGAGCGACTTGAAGAGATGCACGCCGCCCTCTCTGGAGCGCTGCGCGAGGTCGAAGCCGGCATCGATCACCTCGATCGCACCGCGACCGGACAGTGATCCCCGCCTCCCCTGAGGAGGCAGACCTCCACCGCGTCGACCTCTCACCACTTCTCGCCGAAGGCGGCGGTGCGGTTGCGCCGATCCCGCCGTTTGAAGTCGCAGCGGAACTCGACGATGAGCACTTCGTCGGCGGCGCGGCCCTCCAGGCTGGGCGCACCAATCGTGGCGTGCGGATCTGGGGCGCCGTGCGTGGTAGTCAGGCTGGGCTCTGCGCTCGCTGCCTCGCCCCAGTGACCGCCGCGATCGTGACGTCGCTCGACGAGGAGGCGGTCGATGAGCGCCACGCCGAGGGGGAGGCGCTGCGCATCGGGTCGGGGAACAGCGTTGACGTTGGCCGGCTTGCCCTCGACGCCCTTGATCTCGCGCGGCACCTGATCTTGCGCTGCGATCCCCCCTGCCCAGAGCGCTGCGGCGCGTGCGGCGGGGAGCACCCGCTCGAGGCCTGTCCGCAGCGCGACGGGGACCCTCGGCTGGCGGGGCTGGCCGCCCTCCTCCCGAAGCAGGGGGACGCGGGCGGCGAGATCGGGTAGGATCGCACTCCAACCGCGTCACCGCTCGGTGGCGCCAACAAGCGAGGTCGTGAACGCATGGGCGTACCAAAGCGCAAGGCATCGAAGTCGCGACAGGGGGAGCGCCGAGCGCACCATGCCCTGACGCTTCCTGCCATGGACCGCTGCCAGCAGTGCGGCGCGACCAAGCGCGCGCATCACGCCTGCAGCGAGTGCGGAACCTATCGCGGCCGAGAGGTCATCAGCCGACCGGCTCCGGACGCGGGCACGACCGAAGCCTGAACCGCGGATGGCCTCGTCTGAGGGCCGTGTCCGCCTCGCACTCGACGCGATGGGTGGGGATCACGGCGCCACTGAAGTTGTTCCTGGTGCGTTGCGCTGGGCACGTGAGAATCCCGACGATCAGCTGATCTTGTGCGGTGACGAGCCGCTGATCCTCCAACTTGCGGGCGGCACACTTCCATCAAACGTCTCGATCGTGCACGCCCCAGATGTCATCGGCATGGATGAGCACCCCGCCGCAGCGCTACGCGAGCGCAAGGGGGCGTCGATCCTCGTCGCCACCAATCTCGTCCGCGAGGGGGCTGCCGACGCCGTCGTCACCGCCGGACATACCGGTGCGGGGATGGCCGCTGCGGTGCTGCGCCTCGGGCGACTCCCTGGGGTCGATCGCCCCGCACTCGCGGTGCAGTTCCTGTTGCGAGAGAAGCCGCTCGTGTTGCTCGACATTGGGGCGAACCCTGACGCCACGCCGGAGAACCTCTACCAGTTCGCCCACATGGGGGCGATCTTTGCCGAGCGTGTCCTCTCGGTGCCGAACCCGCGCGTCGCACTCCTCTCGATCGGCGAGGAGAAGGGGAAGGGGGACCAGCGCATCCAGCGCGCGACCGAGCTCCTCGATCTCGCCGACCTTCGATTCGTTGGCAACGTTGAGGGGCGCCACCTTGCGACCGATGATGCCGACGTGGTCGTTTGCGATGCCGTTCTAGGCAACGTCACCATCAAGCTCGTTGAGGGGGTGACCACAACGATCACCGACATGTTCCGTGCCGAGTTTCGCCGGCTCCCGTTCGGCCCGATCGCAGCGCTGCTCATGCGCCCAGCGATCGCGCGCATTCGGGCGAAGCTCGACTACGAGAAGATTGGCGGCGCGATCCTCCTTGGCGTGAAGGGGAGCGTGGTGATTACCCACGGTCGCGCGAAGAGTCGCATGATCTACTACGCCTGCGGCACTGCAGCTGAGGCGGTGCGAGGTCGAGTGAGCGAACGCATCGCCGCGGCGCTCGCTGAGTCGGCGCCAACGCGCGCCGATGGGCTACCAAGCGGCCCAGCCCCCGGCTGAGCGAGGCAGCATGGCCACTGAGCGACGAGGCGCGCCGACGTCCAGCCCTGAGGAGCGCGAGCGCAACGCTGGGCGTCGTAACGCCCTGCTGGCGCTCTATGAGGCGGAGTTCGGACTGCGCGCCGCGAGCGCCGTGCTGGAGCGCCGCATCGCCGCCGCCGAGATCGCCGGAGCCGAGGCTGAATGGGGGAGGAGCCTCCTCGCAATCGCTGAGGAGCGGCGCCCCGAACTAGACGCCCTTGCAGCCCGCCTTGCCCCGGCGTTTCCCCTTGCAACGATGACGCGAATCGACCGTTCAATCCTGCGGTGCGGCCTAGGGGAGGTGCTACACTCCCGCGCGGCGACGCCTGCAGAGGCGATCGCTGCGTGGACGGCTCTTGCCCGTACCTATAGCGGGGAGCCGGCACGGAGGCTGGTCAACGGCGTACTCGGCTCCGCCCACCGTGAGGGGGCAGCCGCTGTGGCCGAGGCCGACGGAGGGAGCGAGCAATGAGCGACAAGGCACAGATCTTCCAGGAGCTTCAGAGCTACATCGTCGAGCAGCTCGGCGTCGAGAAGGAGAAGGTCACCCTGACCGCAGCCTTCATTGAAGACCTCAACGCAGACTCGCTCGACTTGGTCGAGTTCGCGATGGGCCTCGAGGAGAAGTTCGGCGTCACGATCGCTGACGAGGAGCTCGCCAAGATCAAGACGGTTCAAGACGCCGTCGACGCGATCGTCGAGAAGAAGGCCTAACGTGCCGCGGCCGTTCGGCCGCAGCCACGGCCGCCGACACCGGTGCCGCCGGTGAGCGGCAGCGCCGCGGAGCGGGCGCAGCAGCTCGTCGCGAAGCTCGGGCTCGATCCCGCCGCGACCGAACTCGTCGCCCTCGCCCTCACCCACCCGTCGCGACGCCATGAGTCGGGTGAGCCTGGCGACAACGAGCGCCTGGAGTTCCTCGGCGACGCGATCCTCGGCGCGGTGATCAGCGCCGCACTCTATGAGGCCGACTCTGCGGCGAGCGAGGGCGACCTCTCGGAGCGTCGCGCCGGAATCGTGAGCCGTCAATCGCTCGCCGAAGTGGCGGAGCGCTTGAAGCTTGACGAGGCGATTTACCTCAGCCTCGGCGAGAGTGAACGTGGCGGCGCACGACGCCCCGCTGCGCTTGCGGCGGTCCTTGAGGCGCTCATCGGTGCGATCTATCTCTCGCTCGGCTTCGCCGCTGCGGCGGCGTTCGTGCAGGCGCAGCTCGCCCCTGAGATCGCGGCGCCGCGCGCGCTGCTCGGCAAGGGGATCAAGACGATGCTCCAAGAGTGGACGCAGGCGCGCAACGGATCGCTGCCGCGCTACGACATCGTCGCGACGAGCGGCCCCGAGCACGACCGAATCTACGAGTGCGTTGTGCGCGTTGACGGTGGGGAGGTTGCTCGCGGGAGCGGTCCGAGCCGCCGCGCTGCAGAGGCGGCCGCCGCAGAGGCGGCGATCGACATCCTTGGCGTCACCGCGGGGGCGACCGCATGAGCCGCCTCCGCCTTCGCGAGGTCCGCCTCTCAGGCTTCAAGACCTTCGCCGACAAAACCACGATTGCCTTTACCCCAGGGATCACCGCGATCGTTGGACCGAACGGGAGCGGCAAGTCGAACATCGTCGATGCGCTCCGCTGGTCACTTGGCGAGGCGGGACGCGGCATTCGCTCGAAGCGCGTCGACGAGGTGATCTTCGCCGGCTCTGAGAAGCGCCGCCAGCTCGGCCTTGCCGAGGTGTCGCTCTCAATCGACAACAGCGATGGGCTCTTCGACCTTCCGTTCGGCGAGATCGAGATCGCACGACGCGCCGACCGCGGGGGCGGACAGGAGTACCTCTTGAATCGCGAGCGGGTGCGCCTCCGCGACCTCACCGAACTCCTCGATGGCGCAGGGCTCGCCGAGAATGGGCTCCTCTTCATCGGTCAAGGGGCGGTCGACCAGGCGCTGAGCCTTCGCTCTGAGGAGCGTCGCGCGCTCATTGAAGAGTTCGCCGGAACCGCTCGACACGAGCGGCGTAGGGCGCGCGCCGACACCGAGATGAAGGAGGCGACGGAGAATCGCGCCCGCGTCGAAGAGATCATGGGGGCGCTGCGACCGCAGGAGCGTCGCCTCGCCTCGCTGGCGCGCCAAGAGTCTGGCCGCGAGGAGCTACTGACCGAAGCGGTAGAGCGGATCGCGCGCCTCGGCGCCCAACGGGGCGCATGGCTCGCCTCACGTGGGCGCCGCGTGCGCGGCGGCCTTGATGCGGCGCGCGCCTCACTTGACGCAACGCGCAGCGCGCTGCGCAGCGCCGATGCAGTGGCGCAGGAGCGCCGCGACCGCCTCACTGCAGCACGCAGCGATCTCGCGGCGGCACGCCTCGACCTAGAGGGACACCGTGCCACTCGCGAGGCGGCGGAGCGTAGCCTCGCCCGCGCCGAGGCCGAGTCGGCGGCACTCGATCGCGATCTTGCTCGACTCGACGCCGAGGTTGTCGCTGCGGAGGCCGACGTCCGCAGCGTCGAGGCGCTCCGCGCCGCCGCCGCCCCCTCGGTGGATGCCGATGCAGCGGCGTCGCTTGAGCTAGTTGACGCAGACCTCGCCGCCGCACGTCGCGAGGTCGAGGCGCTCACCGCCGATGCCGGTGGCGACGATGCGGGGGCGCTCCTTCGCGCCTTGCGCGCACGTGACGCAGAGATCGCCGAACTTGACGCGCGCGCCGAACGTGCCGCCGCCGAGTTGCAGGCGGTGCAGAGCGATGCCGCCGGCGATGACCTTCCAGCCGCGGAGCGGGCCAGCGCCGAAGCAGCGTCGCAAGCGACCGCGGCTGCCGCAGCGCTGAGCGCGGCCACCAACGCCGCGTCGACCGCAGAGGCGCGCCTCGCCGCTGCGCGTGCGGTCGCGACGGATCGCGATGCTGCGGCTCGAAGTGCCGCCGCTGAGGTCGCAGCGCTCCGCGGCAGGCTTGAGGCGCTCGAGGGGCGACGCACCGCACTACAGGAGCGCGCGCTTGCTAAGGCGGCGCGCGCGATCGGCGGACGCAGCCTTCTCGCCGGTGTGGAGATTCGCGAGGAGGGTCGCGCCGCGGTCCTCGCCGCGCTCGGCGCCCTCGCGCGCGGATTCATCGTTGATCGTCGCGGTGCTTCGCTCCTTGATGATGAGCAGGGGGCGCTCTTCATTGAGGGGAGCAGCGCTCCGGTTCTGCATTCGCATCCGAACCTGCCCTCGCTCGATGGAGAGGTGCTGAGCGATCCTGACGGGATCCTGGCGCGACTTCTCGCAGGCGTATCGAT
>QWQR01000010.1 GCA_003670745.1 Chloroflexota bacterium | reverse complement strand
GGCGTTGGGTAGGAGGAGTTGTCCACGAGGATCTCCTGCGCCAACAGCGTCAGTCGCGAGGCGTACTTGAAGGACTCCACGTCAAACTCACCGTCCTCGCGCACAAACTTCATCAGGTTGAGCGAGGCCAAGTTGCAGGCCGTGTCGTTCAAGAACATGTACTCCGAGCACGGGTTCGACGCGTAGATGCGGTCCGTGTTGGAGGAGGTGTGCCAGTCATTAATGGCGGTGTCGTACTGGATCCCTGGATCGCCGCAGACCCACGCCGCCTCCGCCATCTTGCGGAAGACCTCGCGCGCCTTCAGCGTCTCCACCGGTTCGCCGCTCACAACGGCGCGTGTCTGCCACGTGCCGTTGGACTCAACCGCCTGCATGAACTCATCGGTGACGCGCACCGAGTGGTTGCCGTTCTGGAAGAAGATTGAGCCGTATGCCTCACCGGTGAAGCTGGCGTCGTAGCCGGCCTCAATGAGCGCCCACGCCTTCTTCTCTTCGTTCACCTTGGAATCGATGAACTCCACAACGTCAGGATGCGCAACGTCAAGGATCACCATCTTTGCTGCGCGGCGCGTCTTGCCACCGGACTTCACCACACCAGCGAAGGCGTCGAAGCCCTTCATGAACGAGACAGGGCCAGACGCGGTACCGCCGCCACTCATCTTCTCCTTCGCGCTGCGAATCGTGGAGAGGTTGGATCCTGCGCCGGAGCCGAACTTGAAGAGCATCGCCTCGGTCTTGGCGAGATCCATGATTGAAGACATGGAGTCCTGCACGCCGTTGATGAAACAGGCGGAGCACTGTGGGCGCGCCTCAACACCAACGTTGAACCAGACGGGCGAGTTGAACGCCATCTTCTGATTGACGAGAAGGTGCGTCAGCTCCGCAATAAATGCGCCGCGATCCTCGCTGCTCGCGAAGTAGTGCTGCTGCTCAGCCCATGCGTCGATCTGTCCGGTGACGCGGCCGATCAGCTGCCGAACGCTGGTCTCTCGCTCTGGGCTTCCAACATGGCCGCGGAAGTACTTGGAGACAACAACGTTGGTTGCGAGCTGGGACCACGAGGAGGGAACCTCGACGCCCTTCTGCTCAAAGACGCTCTTGCCGCTCTCGTTGCCGATGGACGCATCGCGCAGCTCCCAGGCGATCTCGTCGTACGGGTGTATGCCGGCGGTAGTCCAGCGACGCTTCCAGGTGAGGCCCTTCGCCCCCTTCCCATCAAAGCTGAGTGGTGGCAACGGAAGTGCGGTGGACTTGATCCCACCCGTCGTCCTTGCCTTCGCTGCGTCTACCAGGCCTGCCATCTCTCTCCCTAGCTTTCTGTCCGCGGTGCGGACCCCTCCCTCACTGCTCCCCAGCCGGCGGCTGGGCGCGCAGGTTCCCGCCGTTCTGCGAGCGGGAGCGGATCGTACGACGTGGCTGCCCCGCCGTCAATCCCAAAACCACAACATCTGGTGGGGTGGGGGGCGACTGTTACGGTGTATGTTGTGTTACGGCTCTATAGCCCCGAATACGTGTGGAGGCCGCTGAACCAGAGGTTCCCCGAGTAGGTGAGGAGGACCGCCCCGAAGCCGATCACGAGGAGGAGGGCGGCTGGGCGGCCCTGCCACCCCCGCTGGCTTCGAGCGTGGAGGTAGACCGCGTAGACGAGCCAGGTGGCCAGGGCGGAGGTCTCCTTGGGGTCCCACCCCCAGTAGCGGCTCCAGGCGATCGAGGCCCAAACGGAGCCGAGGATGAGCATCCCGGCGAAGAGGGGGAAGGCGATCGCCACGGCTCGGAAGGCGATGAGGTCGAGGCGCTTCGCCGCGGGGAGCCAGGCGAACCGGTCCCCCTCGCCCTGCACCAGGTAGGCGACGCCGGCGGCGAAGGCGAAGGCGAAGATGCCGTAGCTGAGCATCGCGAGGCCGACATGGATCGTGAGCAGCAGCGGATGCTGCAGCGCTGGCACGAGCTGCACCACCTCGTTCGGCAGCGTTGTCGCGTAGGCGAGCAGGCCGAGCGCAACGCCGTACGAGATCGTTGCGAGCGGACGCATGCGCCCGGCGCGATCGGCGACGAGCGTCGCCGCGCAGATGCCGAAGGCGAAGGCGATGCTGAATTCGTAGAGGTTCCCCCACGGGCCGCGCGCGACGACGATGGAGCGCGCGAGGAGCGAGAGCCCGAGCGCTGCGACCGCAACCACGGCGAGTGCGCCGCCGACATCGCCGACAGCGGTGCGCCCTTCGGACTTTGTCGGTGCGCCGCCGCTCAGCGCAACGCCGAGCGATCCGCTGATGCTGCTGCGCGACGCGGTTCGCGCGCCGTCGTTAGAGATGGCCGTCGCGAGTGGACGAACGGAGCGATCACCTGCAGCGATCAGGGCGACGTGAGCGACGTGCAGGGTGAAGGTGGCGAGGAGGGCGATACCGCCAACGACGACGAGATAGAAGGAGAGAGTCGCCACCTAATTAGGCGCGCGCGGCGCCGCCCGGTGGCGGGCCCTTCGGTCGTTCAACCTTTACCGCTGTTCGATAGCGCATCTCCAGACCGCATCCGGCGCAGGCGACGAGCTCAGCGAGGCGCACGGCGCCGCAGCTCGGGCAGGCGAGGAGGAGCGCTGCGCCATCGGCGCTGCGGCTGCTCCCGGCCGGATAGATGAGCCCCGTCGCTACGTCGTAGGGGCGGCCCGGGGGGAAGAGCGCTGCGCCGTTCGCGTCGCGTTGGGCGGGGGTGGGGGGCTCAGTCGCAACGGTGATCCGACCGCCACGCTTGGTGACGCCGACGAGGCTCCACATGCCGCCCGTGGTGAGGAGCCAGAGGGCGACGAGGGGGAGGACGAAGAGCGGCAGCAGGCGGATGAGCGCCGCCCAGTCAGGGGTGACGATCGAGGGGATCAGCGTGGCGATCGCGTCGACCAGGCTCTTCAGTAGGGCGCCGATCGTGTCCATGCGGTGATCCTACCGCCCGCGCGGTCGACGCGCCGACGGGCCACGCTTGCGCGTCGCGCCGCGACCCGGCTGCCAGCGGCGCTCGACAGGACCGTCGTCTTTCCCTGGCTCACCGTACGGGACCGAGGGGCGACCGAGTGACGGAGCGGCGCGCTTCGGTCCGTTCTTCGATGGTCCGCTTGATGCTCCGCTCGCTGTTCCACTCGATGTTCCACTCGACGGCCCAGCGAGCATCTCGCGAAAGAGTCGGGCGCTCACCACACCGGCACCGACGCGACGCGCGCGATCACGCAGCTCGCGGTCGTCGCTCACCACCACAAGGCGATCGGCGCGACCAGGATCGGGGCGACCGAGCGCTGCGATGATCTGATCGTCGGCTGACGTTGCGCCGCCGTCACGGAAGACCTCGATCTTCACCCGCGGCGAGACGAGCCGACGGAGCGCCGATTCGAGTGCGCCGAGTCGCGCCTCATCGCGCCCGCCGACAAGGTTGTTCCCGTCAACAAGGAGTCGCTCCGCGTTCGCGAGCAGTCGTCGCTCTTGGTCTACCATCGCCTCATGCTCCTCTGCGTCGACCTCGACGGGGTCGTCTACCGCGGCAGTGAACCTGTCCCTGGCGTCGGCCCGCTCCTCACCGCACGTCGCGCTGCGGGGGACCAGATCGTCTACGTCACGAACAACAGCTTCTTGCGCCTCGATGAGTATCGCGCGCACATCGAATCTTGCGGGGCGCCGTTCAGCGAGGAGGGGATCGTGACAGCGGCGGCCGCCGTGGCGGAGCGGTTTCTCGCCGAGGGGCGCTCAAGGGTCCTCGTCTTTGGCGCCGCCGGCCTCGTCGCGTGGCTGAGCGCACGTGGCCTCGACGCTCGTCGTGCCACCACCATTCCCGACGAGGCGGCGCTCGTCGCCTGGGCCCCCGACGGGGTCACCGTTGGCCTTGATCGTGAGAGTGGCGCGCGCGAACTGGCGCTCGCCGCAGCGGCGGTGCGCGCTGGAGCGTTACTCGTCGCGCCGAATCGCGACGCTACCTACCCCGAGCCGACCGGCCTCATCCCTGGAACGGGGGCGACGGTCGCCGCACTTGAGGCGGCAGCCGGCGTCCTCGCCGTGGTCGTCGGCAAGCCTGCCCCTCACCTGATCACCACCGCGATGCATCGTGTCGGCGCCACCACGGCGACGACGGTGATGATCGGCGACTCACCCGCCACCGACATTGCGGCGGCGAACGCCGCCGGTGTGCGCTCAATCCTGTTGCTCACCGGCGTCTCGAACGCCGACGATATTGCGACGCTTCCAGTGAGCGAGCGTCCAACCTTCGTCGCACCCGACGCAGCGGCGCTCGACGCGCTGCTCAGCGACTTGGATCGAACCTGACGCGCAGCTAGACGCGCTGTTAGACGCGCAGTTAATCGACGACGCCGAGCGCCGCGAGGGCGATCCGCGCGCCGAAGATCAAGATCAAGATCTGTCCGCCAACGCGCGTCGCGAGGATGAGTCGCTCTGGCAAGAGGCGCCCAGCGGCGGCACCGACGGTGCCGAGGAAGAGCTGCCAGGAGAGGCTTGCGCCGGCGGCGCCAAGGGTGAAGGCAACAGCCTGAGCTGGATCACTGCCGAGCCCCGGGAGGCCAACTGCGAGGGCGAGGAAGTAGATGACCGTTGCGGGGTTGAGTGCGGTCAACGCGATAAAACGCAGGTAGAGGGCGCGCGCACTTCCGCTCGCGTGCGCGTCGTGTCGCGGCGCCGTTGTGCGGCCTCCGCCGCGGCGTGCGTTGAGGCGCGCGACGACGAGGGCGAGGAGCCCACGCACGCCGATCGCGATGAGGATCCCGCCTGAGGCGACCTGGAGCGGGGTGACCCAGGCGGCGAAGATGCGCCCGACGGCGCCGCCGATGCCGAGCGCGGTCGCGCAGTAGGTGAGGTCGACGGTGGCGGCGCCAGCGCCGGCGGCAAGGCCGCGACGGAGCCCTCCCGCCATCCCCGCCTCAATAATGAGCACGGCGATCGCACCAACGGGGACGGCGATCGCATAGCCTGCGAAGATACCTGCGAGCAGCGCCCCTTCCATAGGGCGCAGGATAGGGGTGCACGACGGCACGTGCGAGGAGGGGTCATGGCGAAGGTCCTACTCACCGGCGCATCTGGTTTCGTTGGGAGCCATGTGCTCCCCGCCCTCCTCGACGCCGGACACCAGGTTGTCGCACTCTGTCGCTCTGAGAAGGTCGGCGCAAGGGTGCAGTCGCGCATTGAACGCAGTGTCGATCGCCTGCAGGTGCGCGTTGGCGACATCGAGAACGTAGATTCCGTTGCCGCTGCGGCCACCGGCTGCGACGCAATCGTGCATCTTGTGGCGATCCCGCGCGACTGGAGCGGCGGCCGTGACCTTGATCGGGTGAATCACCTCGGCACCGCAAATGTCGTCGCAGCGGCGCAGCGCGCTGGAGTGCGGCGCTTCGTACACCTCGGTGCACTTGGCGTCGAAGAGCGCGCCGGCCTCAACTACGCGAGCTCCAAGGCGCGCGGCGAGCGCGTGGTGCGCGAGTCGGGGCTCGACTACACCATCATCAAGCCGAGCCTCATCTGGGGAGAGCGCGATGGATTCTTCAACATCGTCGCAGCGCTCGTGCGTATCCCCGCCCCTGTGGTGCCGGTTCCCGGGAACGGGAAGAGCCGCTTCCAGCCGGTATGGGCCGGTGACGTTGCGCGAGCCATCGTCACCGTGCTTGCCGATGCGAAGGGGAGCATTGGTCGCTCCTATGAACTTGGTGGGCCGCGCTACTGGACGTACGCCGAGATCACCCGCGAGGTGGCACGCGCGCTGAATAAGCGACGACTGATTATTCCTATGCCGGTGCCGCTGATCGGACTTGTCGCAGGAGTTTCGGAGGCGATTCGCCTGCCGTTCCCCGTTGCGACCGATCAGTTGCGGCAGCTTGCACTCGACAACATCGGCGCACTCGACGCAGTTGAACGCGAGCTCGGCTTTGTGCCAGTCGACATGGCGGGGCGGCTCGGATATTTGCAGCGAAAGATTTCAAGGCAGTAGCCCGGTGGCGCAAGCCTCCGAGCGAGTAGGGAGGGTTTGATGCGATTCACGGTCAGCTCTGGCGGCATTCGTAGCGCGGCGAAGACGGAGATCCTCGCGATCCCACTCTTCTCCGATGATCTTGGCTCGACGCACCTGCGTGAAGTGGACGCGGCTGCAGGCGGTGCGCTCGCCGCACTGCGTGGCATCGGTGAGGCAACGGGTCGGCGCTACAGCGCGAGCCTTGCGGCCGGAGGGCGACTCCCCGCCGATCACCTCCTCTTCGTCGGAGCCGGAGCACGCAGCGACTTTGACCGTCAGGCGCTCCTGCGCTGGGCGGCGGCGGTCGTGCGCCGTCTCGCTGGGCGCCGCGTCACACGCATCACCATCGACGCAACGTCAATCGTCGCCGCACTGATGGGCGGGTCACCGGCGCTCCTCGCTGAAGGTGGCGCATCGTTCGGCCCAGGGCTCTCCTTAAAGTCGGCAGAGAAGATCGACGCCGCGGTGGTCGCGGTCGAGCTGCTGGTGCGCGGTGCGATCGAAGGTGCATTCCATGAAGGGATCGATGGGAAGAGCACGCTCGATGCGGCCCCCGCTCCGATCAACACCGTAGAGATCCTGCTCCCCGCCGGTGCGAACGTGCGTGACGCCGCTGCGGCGATCGGGCGGTCGCAGATTATCGCCGATGGCACCGTGCGCACCAAGCGCTGGTCGAACAAGCCCGCGAACGAGATGTCGCCGCTCGGGATCGCGGAAGAGGCGCGTGATCGGGCGCGCGCCGTTGGCCTGAGCGCGCGCATCGTGCGCCGCGCCGAACTTGAGCGCATGGGTGCAGGGATGCTCCTCGCCGTTGGTCGTGGCTCCGAGAACGAGCCGTGCATCGTTGCGCTCTCTGGCGGCCGACCCGGTGCGAAGGATCCGCTCGGCCGACGACTCGCGATGGTGGGGAAGGGCGTCTGCTTTGATACCGGCGGCATCTCACTGAAGCCCGCCGACGGCATGGAAGAGATGAAGATGGACAAGAACGGTGCGATCGCCGTGATCGAGGCCGCCGCGACGATCGCGCAGCTCGATCCGGGGCGCCCGATCCATGCGGTCGCCGCCTGTGTCGAGAACATGCCGTCGGGACACGCCACGCGACCCGGCGATGTGGTCACGGCGCTCAACGGAAAGCGCGTTGAGATCACCAACACCGACGCTGAGGGGCGGCTGATCCTTGGTGACGCGATGACCTTCGCGGAGCGCGCCCTGGGGGCAACGCACCTCGTTGACGTATCCACGCTTACAGGGATCGTCTACTCCGCGTTCGGCGGCGAGGTCGCCGGCACCTGCGGCTCCGACGCAGCACTCCTTGACGAGTTCCACCTCGCCGCACGGCGTGCCGGTGAGGTCTATTGGCCGTATCCGCTCGCCGACGCCTACAAGAAGAACATGGAGACCTGGTCGGCAGACCTGCAGAACTCTGGGACGCGCGAGGCGTCGCTCATCCGTAGCGGTCTCTTCTTGCGCGAGTTCACCACGGTGCCGTGGATCCATCTCGACATCGCCGGCACCGCCTATCGCCGAAGCGTCGCCCCGTTCGCTGGGCGCGGCTCGACGGGGGCTGCCCACTCGTCGCTCGTTGAGCTCGCCATGGGAGGCGGCAGGCGGCGATGAGGCCGAACAGCGGCTGGCGTGAGCGCCTCGCCGCCCTCCTCGTCGCCCCACTCCTGGTCGTGGGGCTCGGCCTCGCTGCGGCAGGCCCGGTGCGCGCCGATCAACTCGACGATGCGCTGAATCAACAGAAGGAGCTCGCCGCCCAACTTGCTGCGCAGCAGAAGGCGCTCGACGCACTGATCGCGCAGCAGCAATCGCTGAGCTCGCAGCTCGCCGCCACCTCCGCCGCGCTCGAGAAGAACACCTCGTCGCTCGCCAACATCACCGCCGAGGTGACGCGACTCGGCAAGGTCGTCGACAAGGCGAAGGCGGAGCTCGCCAAGATGCAGGCTGCCGTCAACGCGCTCGACCGCGAGATATCGCGGCTGGTGAAAGAGCAGGAGCAGAAGGCACAGGAGCTCGACGCGCGGCGCTCGATTCTCTCGGCGCGACTTCGCGAGGCCTACATCGCCGATCGCACCCCGCCGCTCTGGACGCTCCTCTCGGGTCAGTCGTTCACCGACATTTTGCTCGATATCGCCGGGTTCACGGCGCTTGGCCAACGCGACGTGCAGCTCGCCGACGGCATCTCGCGCGACGCGGCGCGACTCGCCGCGATCGAAGATCAGGTGCGCGCAAATCGCGCCGAGGCAGATCGATTCCGTAAGTCCGCGGCGAAGCAGAAGGCGGCGCTCGATGCGCAGTACGGCGCGCTGCAAGCGGCGCGCAAGCGGCTCGCCGATACCGTTGCAAAGCAGAAGGCGCAGATCGCCGCGCAGAAGAAGGCGATGGACAACGTGGTGAACAGCAAGGCGCAGCTCGCCGCTGCGGTCGCCGCCCTCAAGGCTGAAGAGGCGCAGGTCAAGTCGATCGTTGATCAGTTGCTCAAAGACAAGTACGGCTCGGGACTCCCTGGCCTCTATGAGGGGGGATGGACCTGGCCGATCTTGCGAACGGCGGGGGGCTTCGTGAAGCCTGCGAATGGATACCGCCCCTACGTTTCGCAGAAGTTTGGTTGCGTCTCGTGGAAGATCTACCCACGCAACTCCTCGTGCCCCTCGAGCATCCCGTACTACCACAATGGTCTCGACATTTCGGCACCACCAGGGACACCGATTTACGCGGCCGCGGCGGGTCAGGTGATCGTTGCCGGCACCTGCAACTACTGCAAGGTGTGGAAGGGGATGCGACCGCTCGCCTGGGTCTGGATCGCGCACAGCAAGTCGCTCGTGAGCATCTACGCCCACATCGGCGATGGCAAGGTCGCGAGCCAGCCGAAGTGGCGCGTCTCAGTGGGTGACTACGTTGCTGCGGGGCAGCTCATCGCCTTCGTCGGGTCGACCGGAAACGTGACCGGCCCACACCTGCATCTCTCGCTCCTCTCGAACGGCAAATACTCCTGCATTCAGAAGTACCTCCCCGGGGGCGTCTGCCCTGCGCACTGAGTCGATCCCAGCGCTGCTCAATCGTCTCGGGATCGAATCGAGCGAACATCGGCGCGACGGGGTGATCGCCTGGGACCTGACGCTTGACGGCGAACGCCGCCGCGATCTCAAGGTGACGCTCATCGCCGACCCGCAACCTGGTGGCGCGTTGATCGTCTGGGGTCATCTCGCCCCGCCGCTCGGCGACGGGTTGCGCAAGGCGTATCGCAGCCTCTTGGAGTGGAACGATCGCTTCACCTTTGCAAAGTTCGGGATCGCCCCCGATGGACGCCCGACGCTCGCGGTGGAGCTCCCACTCGAATCGGCGCGTGACGAGGACCTGTCGGCAGCACTTGCCCGCGTCGCGCTGATCGCGGATCGCCTCTTCGATGAGACCGCCGCCTGGATTTGGATCGGCGGCACGCCACCGGCAGAGCCTGGTGGGGAACGGCGGAATCGTCCCCTCCTCGCCGCACACCCAGGGCTCGCCGAGCGCCTCGAGGGGTAGCGCCGCGCCGCTACACTCGCCACATGGCCGAACTCGATCGCCCGAAGCGTCCCGTCCCACGACCGCTCCCCGCCGTCCTCGCCGGAGCGAACGCCGACGTCTACTTCCTGCGCACCGAGCAGCTGCTCGCCGCCGAGGGTCGAAACCCAATCGTCTCAATGGAGGTCTTCGCCCGGGTCGATGGCGCAACCCTTTGCGGAATCGACGAGGTGAAGGGGCTTCTCGCCATCGCGCTGGAGAGCGACGCCGCAGCGGGGAGGGCCGACCTCTGGGCGCTCGCCGATGGCGACCAGATCGCCGCAAAAGAGGTGGTGCTCCGCATCCGCGCGCCGTATCGCAGCATCGCGCACCTCGAGACCTCGTATCTCGGCGCCCTCTCGCACGGCACCGGCTGGGCGACGGCGGCGCGCAAGGTTGTCGCAGCCGCTGGTTCAATCCCGGTGGTCGCCTTCGGTGCGCGTCACGTGCATCCGAACATCGCCGATCGCCTCGACTACGCGGCGATCGTCGGCGGCGCGATCGGCGCCTCTACGCCGTCCGGAAGTGCGCGCCACGGGATCGCCCCCGTTGGCACCATGCCGCATGCGCTGATCCTGCTGTACGGCGACACCGTTGAAGCGGCGCTCGCCTTCGACCGGAGCGCCGATCCTGAGGTGCCGCGCATCGTGCTCGTCGACACCCTCCGCGATGAGTCTGAAGAGTCAACGCGTGTGGCCGCGGCGCTCGGCGCGAAGCTCGCCGGCGTGCGCCTTGATCGCGCGAGCGAACTTGGTGGCGTCACTCCACAACTAGTGAGCGAGGTGCGCGCGGCGCTCGACGCCGCAGGCGCAACTGCGGCGAAGATCGTGATCTCCGGCGGGCTCTCACTCGAGCGCATCGCGGCGTTCCGCGCCGCAGGTGCGCCGGTCGATACCTTCGCCGTCGGGAGCGCGATCTCCGCCGCTCCACCGATCGACTTCACCGCCGACATTCACGAGGTTGATGGCGTGCCGGTTGGGAAGCGCGGTCGAACCGTTGGCAGCACCTCCTCGCCGCGCCTGCGTGAGGTCGACCTTGCCGCCTGGCGCGCGGCGATCGTCGACTGAGGGGGCGCTAGCATGGCCTCGATGCCGCTCACGATTGAAACCCCCGCCCCCGATGCACGTGACCTGCTGACGCAGGAGGAGGCGCACGCCCGCGCAGCCGCCGTCTCCGCTGTTCGCTACGACCTCGCCGTACAGTTCGCCGCGAACGCTGCGACCTTTCGGGGCGCGATCGGCGTGGAGTTCACCCTCGCCGCAGGCGCGGCGGCGACCGCCGCAGCACGTGGCGTCTTCCTCTGCTTCCGAGGGCGAACGATCCACGCGATGCGTCTCAACGGCGTGGCAATCGCTGCGCCCGACTGGAACGGCTACCGCCTCGTCCTCCCGGCGGCGGGGCTGAAGCTCGGCGCGGTCAATCGCCTCGAGGTCGAATACGAGAACGCCTATGACACGGGGGGCGACGGGGTGTTTCGATTCATTGACCCCGAGGACAACGGCGAGTACGTGTACACGAATTTCGAGCCGTACGAGTCGCACCGTATGGCGCCACTCTTCGACCAGCCCGACATTAAGGGGCGCCTCTCGCTGCGCGTTCTCGCCCCCGCCGACTGGACCGTGTTGGCGAACGGGGGGGAGGCTGGCGTCTCAGCGGTCGAGCCAGACGGTCGATCGTGGCGCACCTTTATCGAGACCCCGCCGCTCTCGAGCTATCTCTACTGCCTAGCGGTCGGCACGTTCGTCGGTCGCCGCAGTGAGGTGCGCATCCCTGGTCGTGCCGAGGCGATCCCCGTCGGCCTCTGGTCGCGCCGCACTCTCGCCACCTTTGTCGAACACGACCGATTCGTGCGACTGACCGAGCAGGCGTTCGCTTTTTACGCCGATCTGTTTGGACGCGCCTATCCGTTCGACAAGCTCGATCACATCTACTGCCCAGAGTTCTCCACTGGTGCTATGGAGAACGTGGGGCTGATCACCTACAACGAGGGGTATATGTTCCGCAGCGCGCCAACGCCGAGCGACGTCACTGATCTTGCCGAGGTGGTCTTTCACGAGATCGCGCACATGTGGTTCGGCGACCTGGTGACGATGCGCTGGTGGAACGACCTCTGGTTGAACGAATCGTTCGCGACGTACGTCTCGTATCTCTGCCTCACCGAAGGGTCGGACTTCCCTGGCGCCTGGCGCGAGTTCAACGTGCAGCTGAAGCGCTGGGCGCTCGCCGAAGACGATGCGCCAACGACCCACCCGATCGCTGGCCTGGTCGCCGATACGGATCAGACCTTCCTGAACTTTGACGGGATCACTTACGGGAAGGGGGGCGCGGTACTGAAGCAGCTCGGCGCCCGCCTCGGCCGCGCCGGCCTCTCCGCGGGGCTTCACACCTACTTCGAGCGTCACGCCTACGGAAACGCCACGCTCGACGACTTCCTCGCCGCACTCGAGGCGGGGAGCGGCGTGCCGCTTGGTGATTGGTCGAATCAGTGGTTGCGCACCAGCGGGCCGAACCGCTTCGCCGTTGCGATCAGCCCAACCCCAGGTGGTCGCATCGCGCGGCTCAGCGTGAATCAAGAGGTCGTCTCGGGCGATCCGATCTTGCGCGAACACCTCATTCGCATCGCCCTGCTGCGCCCTGCGGCGAACGGTGGCGTTGCAATCGAGGCGCATGAGGCGCTGATCAGCGGTGCGCAGAGCGACATCCCCGCCGCCGTCGGCTCGCCACTCCCCATCGGCGCCGTTCCGAATCTCGACGACCTCGCCGTCGGCAAGGTCGCCCTCGACGACGCCACGCTTCGGCTCGTTGAGGAGCGCCTTGAGGCGATCCCCGACGGGCTGCTGCGCCAGGTGATTTGGACGGCGATCTGGGAGCTCGTGCGTGACGGTCGCTACCCGGTCGCCCGCTACGCGGCGCTCCTCGTCGATCGACTCCCCGAAGAGCCCGAGTCGACGATCGTGCAGCAGATCGCCGAGTCAACGATTAGTCCGCTGCTGATGCGCTACCTCCCCGACGGTGAGCGCGAGCGATGGGGGAGCCGCCTCGTCGACGTGGCGCGTCGCCGCCTCGCGCGCGGCGGGGATGAGGGGATGCGGATCATCTGGTCGCGCATCCTCGTGCTTGCCGCCGTGACCCCACGCGACGTTGAGGAGGGGTGGCAGGTCGCCACAGGGGAGACGCCGCTCGACGGCGTGGAGATTGACCAGGATCATCGCTGGGCACTGCTGGTACGCGGCGCCTCGTTTGGGTCGCCGCAGAGCGCCGCACGGCTGCGCGCCGAGACATTGCGTGACCCGAGCGATCGTGGCCAGCGTGCCCTCATCAGCGCCGCCGTTGCGACCCCCGAGGTGGCAGCAAAACACGCCGGCTGGGCGCGCTTCTTCGTACCCGACGGCTACGGCAGCGTCGTGCGCACCACCGCGGCGGTCGCGGGGTTCGCCTGGCCGTGGCAGCGCGAGCTCCTCACCCCGTACCTGCGCCAACTCCCTGAGGCGCTCCTCGCCCTCGGCGCCGCGGACTCCACCTTCGCCCGCAACTGGTTCCGCGCAGCGTCGCTTGGGCTCTGGGGCGATCCGGGGGCGGCGCTCGTGGCGATCGACGCCTTCCTCGTCAACGTCAACGATCCGGCACACGCGATCCCTGAGGTCGACGCCGCGCGCCTTCGCCGCCTCGGCCTCACCGAGCGCGACGCCCTGCAGCGAATCCTCCGCCAGCGCTCGCTCGCCGCAGGTTGAGCACACCCAACAGGGTCACCCTCGCAACGCTCGCCCGCAGCGGTCTACTCCTGCTCGCGTTCGTTGCAGCGCTCGCGGCACTTGCGGTCGGTCGCTATCTCGTCGCGCTCCGTGGTGATCCCGCTGATGCGACCGCAGCATTCGCGCTGGTACGCGCGGCGAACCCGCTCCTCTTTGTTGCGGTGCTCGTTGCGTGGGCGCCGCTCGTTCGCTGGATCGCCACAAGGAGCAGTGCGGCCGTACCGTGGCGTCGTGCCATCGTGCCAGGACCGTTCGCTGGAGAGCCGGCGCTTCTCCTTACGTCGCAGCTCGGCGCACGACGCAGTCGCACGACCCGTGCGCTCTCACTGATTGCAGCGTATGGGTGGCCACTTGGGCTGGTCGCATCGCATCTGGTGCACCCGCTCGCCGTGATCGTTGGCGTTGCGTGGGCTGCACTCTGCGCCGTAGCGCTGCTGCTTCGATCAGCGCTATTGCAATCTGCGCCTACCGACCGCGCGAGCTAGCGCGCCACGTTCGACTAGCGCGTCAGTTCGGAGGCGAACTCCTCAAAGACGCCGAGATAGTGGTCCACGTCGGCATCGCTCATTGCGATTGAGAGCGTCCACTCCTCGTCGCGACCAGGTGTCCCGAAGATGCCGCGGTTCATGTTCCAGAGCCAGCCGAGGTCGACCAGCTCCTTCTGCTGCGCGTTCTTATAGCTCTCGTAGTCGACAACCTTCGTGGAGGCGAAGGTGATCACCCCCTTCGACTCGATGCCGAGTGCGTAGGCGGCGAGTCGATAGCGGTCGATGATCCCTTGGGCGCCGTCGAGCAGCCGTGTGTTGATCGCGCCGAGGCGCGTGTAGGCCTCGGGGATCATCACGCGCTCAAGGTTGGCGCGCGCCGCCGCCATGGCAAGCGGGTTGCCGTTGAAGGTGCCGACCATGTAGACATCGCCGTTCAGCACCGGTCCCCAGACCTCGTCGGTTCCGCCGATCGCGCCGGTTGGGATCCCTGCGCCGAGCGCCTTTGCGAGGCAGACGAGATCGGGGCGAATGCCGAAGAGCTCCGTCGCGCCACCCGCGGCAACGGTGAGCCCCGTCTTCACCTCGTCGACGATCCAAAGGACGCCGTACTTCTTGGTGATGCGTCGCACCTCGTCGAGGTAGCCAGGCTCCGGAAGGATCACGCCGCAGTTCATGAGCGCGGCCTCCATGATGAGGCACGCTGGTAGGCGGTTCTCGGCCTTGAGGCGCTCGAGGCGTCGCTCCAGCGCCGGCGCGTCGTTGAACGGCACGGCGATCGTCATCTGCGTGACCGAGTCAGGGATCCCCTTACCGTAGGCGAGCGACGGATAGTTTTCGCGGTCGCCCATCTCGTAGACGGAGAGGCCAATGTCAACCATCACGTAGTCGTGATGACCGTGATAGCTGCCGAAGATCTTCATGATCCCGTCGCGACCGGTAAAGGCGCGCGCAAGGCGGATCGCATCCATGGTCGCCTCGGAGCCAGAGTTAACGAATCGCCAGCGCGGCAGCTTCCAGCGCTCGGCGAGCAGCTCCGCAACGATGTAGGCGTCTTCGGTCGGTGCAGCGAAGTGCGAGCCGAGGCGCATCCGTCGATCGACCGCCTCGGTGATGATCGGATGGGCGTGCCCCTGGACCATGCTTCCGACACCGTTGTGCACGTCGAGGTACTGGTGCCCGTCAACGTCCCAGACATACTGCCCCGCGCCGCGCTCGAGGTAGATCGGGTAGGGGGCGCGTCGCTGGTAGCTCGAGGGAACGCCGCCGACGAGGGCGCGTTCTGCACGCGTGAAGGCGGCGGCTGAGGCCGGGGTGCGCTCGTTCAGGCGCGCTGCCTCGCGCTGGGTCATGGCGCGGATCCGCTCAGGGTCAATCTGAACCGTTGGCCCCGTGGGCGGCTCGGCGCGGTGGGGGACCGGCGCGGTGGTCGGAGCGGTATGTCGAAGCGGCTGGATCGCCATGGTGCACCTGCTTCGTATTTCTGCGAAATCCGCAACGCAGATCTCTCTGGGTGCGATATTAGCACCGAGGGGGGCAATCTGTCCCGAATATCGCAGCACAACGGCGATTCACGCACGGCTCCCGCACGGATCTGAGGGGGTAAAAGGGTGGTTTAGAGGGTCTTTGTCACCTTCGTGAGCCCGGCGGGGGCATCAGGGTTGCGGCCCCGCCCCGTGGCGATCGCTTCGATGAGGGCGAGCCCGGCGATCGCGGTTGCTGGGGCACTGAGTGGCCCCGCTGGCCCGTCGGGGAGGCGGATCGACGCGGCGTCAGAGGCTCCACCAGAGGTGCGTAGGGTCAGCGTCGGCGAACCGGCCACGGCGAGACGTTGCCGCGCGATCTCCATGCTCTCCATCGTCGCCGTGTCGGTTGCGAGAAGGATTGCTGGCACGCCAGCCCCCGCCGAAGCGATCGGTCCGTGCAGCAGATCCGCGGCGGAGTAGCCGTCGCCAAACGCACCAGTCGTCTCGCGCAGCTTCAGGGCGAACTCCAGCGCGTTGGGGAACTCGAAGCCGCGCCCGACCACAAGCGCGCGATCTGCGGCGAGCATGCCCGCGAACTGCGAGCTACCACGCGCCGCTGCGATCCACGCATCTGCAGCAGCAAGTGCGCCGCGCATGCGCTCGGGGAGTTGCTGCAAATCGTTCGCCCATGCAGCATCGCGGCCAAGGGCGCGCGCCGCCGCTGCGGCGATGAGCGCGACGCAGACGAGCTCGGCGATGTAGGTCTTTGTTGCCGCAACCGCGCGCTCCTCGCCCGCGGCGAGGTACACCGTTGCGTCGGCGGCGGTGGCGAGCGGCGATGCCGCCTCGTTCGTCAAGGCGATGGTGAGTGCGCCGCGGCGGCGCGCCGACTCCACGAGGGCGATCATGTCGGGCCCAGCGCCAGACTGGCTGAAGGCGATCAACACGCTTTCGGGTGACGCGGTCTCAATCCCGTACTGGGTGACGAGGCTCGCCGCCGCAAGGGCGACGGGGACGCCGACCGCGTGCTCGAGCAGGTATCGGCCATAGATCGCCGCATGGTCACTCGTGCCGCGCCCCGCGACGACGATCACCTTTGGGCGGCGTTCTGCAAGCTGCACACCAATCGCTTCGAGCCGTGCGCGGTCGGCGATGAGGCCCTGCACCACCTCAATGGAGGCTGCGATCTCGCCGCGCATGATCGTCGCTGGGGCGGTGTTCGCCATCTGCTCTCCTCGCACGGTGGGGGTCAGGGCAACTCCAGACCCACGCTCGGTTGAGGCTACCACCGCGGGAACTTGGCGGGCCCCCGCAGCGTTATGGTGGTGCGGGCTGCTGCCCATAAGGAAACAAGGAGGCACCATGTTGGGTCGACGCTGGATGATCACCGCAGGACTTGTCGCGGGCTTGGCACTCGCCGCCCCATCAAGCGTGGCCTTCGCTGCACAGCAGGCGGCCCCCGCCGCCTCCGACGACCCCTGCGCCCCAGCCGCTGACGGATCCGTCCCACCAATGTGCCAGTCCGGGACGCCGATTCCGCCAACCGGCGCCTTCTTCAGCGAGCGCTTCACCCAACTCGTCACGGGCGACTCTCTCTCCCGTTATGTCTTTAATGTTGCTGCCGGCACGATCAGCTACAGCGGCGGAACGTTGCAGGCTTCAGTCGGCTGCAACACCCTGAGCGCAGCCGCAACCTTCCAGCTCGGCGGGCCGCTCACCATCACCTCACCCATTGCGGCGACAAAGATGTACTGCGACGCGCTCATGGAGTCGGAGGCGGCCCTGATGACGATTCTCGAGGGTGGCGATCTTGCGCTCACCAACGATGGGATCACCGGGTCGGCCGGGCTCATTCGTATCGATGGGGGCGTGCACATTGCGATGCCTGATGGCGTCAACCCAGGCGGGAACGGCTTCGCTCCTGACGGTTCTGGCGCACCGATCCTCAGCATTGAATCCGGTGGTGCGACGTATCAAGTTACTGCTGGCTTCTTCTCGCTTGGCGGCGGATCGCTCAGCGCGAGCGTAGGCTGCAACAGCATTGGTGGCAGCGCCGAACTTTCGGGCGACAAGATCGTCGTCAGCGGAGAGTTCCGCTCGACACTTATGTACTGCGAGGGGCTGATGGATGCCGAGGCGGCGCTGACCGCAGTGCTCCGCGGTGCAAACCTGCGATTCTCGAGCGCGTACACCGTTTCTAGCGACGCGGGCTCATTCACCATCGCTCCGACGCTCTGTTGCCCAGGGCCGCGACCCGGCCCTGGCGCGCCGAGCGACCCCACGGGTCTCGCCATCGCGTTTGTGCTGCTCTTCCTACCCGCGCTCGTCGGCGCAGAAGGGATTCGGCGCGGACTCAGCGACTAGCGGGCTCAGCGCGTAGCGTCGAGCCCCTGCGCGTCGTTGACGCCGGTCGGCATCTCTCGCACGGCCGGAACGGGGCCGAAGAGGAGTGGCACGAAGGCGAGCGTCGAGAGCGCCCCACCGAGTGCGATCGTGGGGCGGATCCCGATGCTCTCACCGAGCACGCCACCGAGCAGCGCCCCGATAGGAATTGTTCCCCATACAAACCAGCGCATCGTCGCGTTCATGCGCCCCTGCATCGGCTCGGGGGTGATCGCCTGGCGCAGGCTCACCTGATTGATGTTGTAAATGGTTCCGCTCGCAATGCCGGTGAAGCCAGAGGCGGCGAGGAGGGCAACGTTTAGCACGGTCGCATCGGGCTGTCCGATCGCCACGAGGGCGAGGAACGGCCCAGCCAGCGGGGACATGTAGAGGATCGTCCTGCCGACGCCGAGCCGCTTTGAGACGCGGTCGGCCGCGGCGGCTGCCGCGAGCCCGCCGATTCCCGAGATGGTGAACGAGAGGCCGATAAGCGCCTCAGACATATGTAGCTCGCGGATCGCGAAGAGGAAGATGAGGGTGTTCGCCATGGTGGAGAAGAGGTTCGATGTTGCCGTTGCTGCGCCAATGGTGCGCAACGCCGGGTTACCAAAGACGAAGCGAACCCCCGCGGCGATCTCGCCCCGGAGCGAACCGCGCGGTGTCGCCCCAGCCCTTTTTTGCCCGGATGCTGCAGGCGCATCGGCGTTGCGCGTGCGGATCGAGAGGAGCAGGAGTGCGGAGAGAAGAAACGATCCCGCGTCGAGCATGATCGCGACCGGAGCGCGCAGCGCGGCGATGACCGCCCCGGCGATGCCTGGACCAATGAGTCCAGCCGCGTTGCGGCTCAGCTCCAGCTTGCTGTTCCCCTCAACAAGATCTTCGCGCGGGATGAGCGCCGGAAGGTACGACTGGTAGGCGACATCGAAGAAGACGGTGAGCACGCCGACGCAGAACCCGACACCGATGAGCAGCGCAAGGTTGAGTGCGCCGAGCAGGTAGGCGAGCGGGATGATCGTAAGGAGGAGGGCGCGCCCGAGGTCGCCGGCGACAAGCACGGCACGGCGTGGCAGCCGGTCCACGACCGCACCCGCGATCAGACCGATGGCCAGGAAGGGGAGAAAGTCGGCGAGGTTGAGCAGTGCGACCTCAAACGGGCCAGCGTCGAGGAGACGAATTGCCACGATCGGCAGCGCGAATGCACTGATGTTCGACCCGAGGTGGCTGACCGTCTCCGCCGACCAGAGGCGCAGGAAGCCTGGGTCGCGGACGAGTCGACGGCGCGTGGTGGCGGTAGTGGGTGAGACGTTTGGCATGTGAGCGAGTCTAGGGGCTAGCGGGTGAAGAGGCGTCCGATGCGGTCAATGATTCGCACGCCCGTGAAGAAGGCGACGAGTGCGGCTGCGGTCACGTAGATGACCTTTGCCCACGGCAGCGTGCTCTCAGTTCCGGCGAGGAATCCATGTGCGGTGATCAGCCCGAACGCGACGAAGGCGAGGAGATGGATCACTCGCCAGAGGCGCAGCCCAATGAAGCGGCGCGCCTTGCTGGTGACGACCAGCAGGATGAGCAGGTAGAGGGCAATTGAGCCGAGGCCAACCGCAAGCGGACGCCACGGTGCGACGAAGGGGATCAAGATCGAATCCCAGCTGAAGCCGATGTAGGTGTCGAGCAGGAGCAGCAGGGCGTGGGATGCACCGAGGAGGAGCCCCCAGAAGCTGAGGCTTTCGTGCAACGTGTCGTTCACGAGTCGGCGCGAGATTCGATCGAGCAGGCGGGTGGTCATGCCGAGGCCGTAGATCGTTGAGGCGGCGAGCGCCCCGTAGGCGAGCATCGCGGTGATGCGCGAGGCGACCCAGGGGATCTTTTCGGGAGAGACGTTGATCAGGTGAAAGATGCCATCAATCGCCGCGGGGAGCGAACCATAAAAGGTCAGAGCGATCACCAGCACCAGCGCGACCCAAAGGAGCGCCTGCAGGGATCGGGGGAGGCCGCGGTAGCTTGGCCGGCTCACGCGCTGGCCTCTGCGCTTGGCAGGAATCCTGCGCCCGAGTAGCCGACCGCAGGCGCACTCAAGATCGCACCCTGATCGTTCACCGCAATGATGCGCTCAACGCCAGCCGCCTCAGCGCGTCGGATCGCCGCACCGCCATCGATGACGATCGCCTTAGCCCACGCCTCTGCAACCCGCGCGCTCTCTGCCACGACGGTCGCTTGGGCGATGCCGCTCTGTGAGGAGCGCCCGGTCCGCGGGTCGATGAGATGATGACGGCCGCCCCAGGAGTGCACCCCAGTGCCCGACGTTGCAACCCCCCGCTCCGCGCCACCGATCGAAAGATCTCCGATCGCCTCGCGCGCACTGCTCGGCAGGGCAACGCTGACCGTTGTGCTGCCGACGCCGCGATTGCGCACTGCAATGTCGCCGTCGCCGTCAACGAAACAGCTGCTCCATGGCGGAAGTGCGCTGCGTTCGCGCGCCGCGTCAAGCGCTCGCACGAGCAGGTCGGCGGCGCGGTCTGCGATCCATCCCTTTCCCACGCCGTCAAGGTCAAAGGCTGTGCCGGAGGGCCGAGAGAGTGCCCCTCCGACGATGACGTGCTGCTCGTTGCGCCGCCGCGTGGTGAGGTCGATCGCCCATGATCGCGTTGCCGGGAGAGGCGGCGCGCTCTCACCACCCGCCTCTGCGGCGACTCGTTGCGCCAAGAGCGTGATGTCGACGAGCCCTCCGGTCAACGTATGCGCATCTGCGGCCCAGGCAAACAGAGCGGCAAGGGTGGGTCCGACGGGTGCGGGATCACGCGCGTCGTCGTTGAGCCTCGTGAGCTGCGAGGGGCGATGGTGCGTTGCAAGATCCGCCCACGCGTCAACACGCCGCGCGACCAGCGTGAGGATTCCCTCAGCGATAGCGCGCTGTTCGGCGCCGAGCACCTCGTTGAACGTCACGCGCGTTCCAAGCCGCCCGCCCATCGCCGTAGCAGCGAGGTCGACCCAGTCGACGGCGACCGTCCCTGCGGTCGCGCTCGCCATTACGGCGCGCCGGAAGGTTTCGTTGCCGGCGGTGGCGGTGCCGGCGGGCGAACCGGCGGGGGCGGCGCAACCACTGGAGGCGTTACCGGCTTCGTTCCACCACCACTGCCACCCCCTGCGACAGGAGGGGTATTTGAGGCTGGAGCTGGCGTTGCTGGCAGGCTCGATGCTGCCGGGACACTCCCTGCCTGCTGAACGATCGCCCCAGCTGGTGGCGTTTCGCCTGGCTTCAGGTAGATGTAGACAACCTTCTGCTTTGGAGCAGGGACGACAGTCGCCGTGCCTGGGCGCGGCGAGGCGACCACCGTGATCGGATCAAGCCGCACTACTGGAGCGCCCTCTGGCGCCTTCTCTCCAGGCTGTAGGTAGACGACGAGCTGGTCGGCCCCGCCGGTAAGTACGGTGGTGTTGTCGCCGGCGGCAGGAACGTCGAGATTTAAGCCACCGTCACCGTTCGCAGCGATCATCGGTCCGACGATCGTGGCGAGCAGGGCGCTCCCCGCCGCGGCACCGACCGCACCCCAGGCACGCTGGGTCGCACTGGGGTCTACGGGCTCTCGCACCTCGCGACGCTCAACCATTTCTAGCGGCTCAGTCGGTGCAAGTGTGTTTCGTCGTCGTCGTTTCATCAGTCATCCGACCCTTCATCATCTTCGTGCTCACTCTCGCCGTCACCCTCGTGGTCGTCGTCGTCACCACCAGCTGGCGGCGGCAGCACAGCTCCACCGCTAGAGCCGCCTGATCCACCAGAGCTTGCCGCCTGCGGCGCAGCGGGTGTAGATGTCGGCGCGGGCAACACCGCGATCACGATCGGTGGGAGGGCTGCTGGGGCGCCAGTCGATGGCGCTGGGACCTCAACCACTGGCTGTTCAACGTAGACGGTAGTCGGCTCAGGAGAGAGGGCAGGTACAGCGGCGCTGGCAAGGCCGGTCAGGTGTACCCCCACGGTGAGAGCTGCAGCTGCAGCGACTCCGCCGCCGAGAAGCGAGATCCACGATCCGTTCATCTGTCCCCTCCATGCTCTGTGTGGGCGAATTGATCGCCTGCCCCAATACTGCACTGCGGAGATTGGAACACCATTTGAGGCTCATGAGAAGGCACTAATTTCAAGCGTGCTGCCGCGAGCATGGTGAGCGTGGCGGGTGGGGTGGCCAGAGGGAATTGAACCCTCATCTGCGGCTCCACAAACCGCGGTCCTAACCATTGAACGATGGCCACCACGCTGGTGCGCATCTTACCCCTCAGGCGACCCTACCGTGAGGGGAGCGGCTTGGGGCGGTAGACTGTCCCTGCGTTCAAGTGCCACACCGTGAGGTGTGGCGAAGGAGGGAGCATGCAGTTTCGTCGAACGATCCCTGCGATGGGCAGGATCCCTGCCGCCGAGTACGGCGTCACCCTCGGTGACTTCTTCTTCCCGGTCTTCCTCGGTGAGCGCCTCGGCGCTCGACTTCAGGGGCTTGCCCTTGCCGTGGCTGGCGCGCTCATCGTGAGCGCCGCCGCCCAGGTGGTGATCGCAATCCCTGGCACGCCAGTGCCGATCACGGGCCAGACGTTCGGCGTGCTGCTTGTCGGCACCGCGCTCGGTGCGCGACGCGCCCTTGCCTCGATGTCGCTCTATCTGCTCATCGGCATCCTTGGCGCGCCGGTCTTCCGTGGCGGCGCCCATGGGATCGCCCAGTTCGCAGCGGTCAGCGATGGTGGCGTGATCGCCCTCGCCCCAACCGGTGGCTACCTGGTCGGCATGCTCTTGGCTGGATGGATCGTCGGACGCCTCGCCGATCTTGGCTGGGACCGCACCGTTCTCGGCACCGTCGGCGCGATGCTCATCGGCACGCTCATCATTTACACGTTTGGCGCAAGCTGGCTCTCTGCGTCGCTGAACCTGCCACTCGCGGAGGGGATCGCAAAGGGCGTGCTCCCGTTCCTCCTTGGCGATGCGCTCAAGCTGCTCGCCGCAGTTGGCGTATTCCCGAGCGCATGGTGGTACGTGAACAACATCAGGGGCGCGGGGCCGCGCTGATCCTGATCACCCGCGCGCTCGACTGATGACGCGCGCAGCACTCCTCGCCATCGACCTTGGAACGAGCGCCGTAAAGGTGCTTCTCATTGACGCCGAGAGTGGAGTTCCGCTCGCCGCTGCACGGCGCTCGAGTGGCGTCGAGCGTTCCAACGAACGCGGTGCCGCCGAGCAAGATCCAGATGAGTGGTGGCGTGCAATCTCTGCCGCAACGCGCGAGGCGATCTCCGCCGCAGAAAGCAGCTCTGGCCGGATCGAAGTGCGCGCCATCTCCGTGTGCGGACATGGACCGACGCTCGTCCCCGTGCGCGACGATGGGACGGCGGTCGGTGATGCGCTGCTCTGGCGCGATGAACGCTCCGCTGGCGACGCGGCGGTCCTCGCGCAACTTCTCGGTCGCTCTGGCTGGCTGCTCGGCGAGCTGCCAAAGGCGCGCTGGTTCGCACGCGAGCGGCCTGATGCAGCCGCTGATGCAACCTGGTTCCTTTCGACATGGGATGCACTCGCGTTGCGCCTCAGTGGCACCGCCGTCGCCTCGTTCTGGGATCCGGCGCGCTCGCTCACGCCGTCGGATCGCGCGCGACTTCTCGGCTCAAGCGAGGGGGGGATCGACGCACGCGCGATGCCCCCCGAGGTGCAGCCTGGAACCCATCTCGGCCCGCTTCTCGCCAGCGTTGCAGCCGATCTCGGCGTAGCGGCAGGGGTCCCAGTAATCGCCGGATCAAACGACGGTCTCGCCGCCGTACTTGGCGCCGGCCTTGCGCGTGCGGGCGTTGCGGTCGACGTTGGCGGGAGCGCCGGTGGCGTTGCCGTTGCAGCCCTCCCCGACGAGGCGGAGCGCATTCTTGCTGCGCTCCCTGGCGCGCTCTGGGCGGGGCCAGCACCAACGCCGCTTGGTGACCTGCGCATCCTGGGTGGCGCGTTTGGTGGGACCGGTCGCCTCTTGGATCTCGTTGTGGCAGAACTGCTCGCAGATGCTCCAGGTGAGGGGCTCGCGGCACGCGCCGATCTTTTCGCCGCGGCGGCGGCGCTGCCACTCGGCGCCGAAGGGGTAGTTGCGCGGCCACTCAACAGTTCCAATCAGCGGGCTACCGCACGCGATCACTTTGACGGCGTGAACGCGTCACATCGCCCAGAGCACCTGGTGCGTGCCGCAATCGAAGGAGGGGCGCTCGCCGTCGCAGCGCTCCTTGCTCCAGCACGCGAGCGGGGCTTACTCATTGACACGCTGCGCCTCTCGGGCCCAGCCACCGGCGCGGTTGGCGGACCGCTCTCCGGGAGCCCGCTCGCACCCGACGCGTTTCCCCAGCTACGCGCCGATCTCTTCGCACTTCCCGTCGAGGTGCTGCGCATCCCTGAGGCGGCCGCCGCAGGCGCCGCGATCCTTGCAGGGATCGGGAGCGGTACGTACGCCACGATCAGCGAGGCGCTCGACGCCCTGGTGCAGGTCGAGCGCACCTACGAGCCGACCCCGGCGCGCGCCGAGCAGGCACGTGAACTCCTCGTTCGGTATGAGTCGCTGCGCAAGCGCGATGGCGGGATCGATCTTCGCGCGGACGCGCGGGGGGAGTAGCCGCTCCGCCTCTAGCCGCGGCGCTTCGGCTTTACAGACCGCTTCGTAGCAGCCGCCGCGGCGCGCTTCACGCGGCCACTCTTTGCGGCGAGCGCTGCGATCTTCTTGCGACCGGCGCTCGTGGT
>QWQR01000001.1 GCA_003670745.1 Chloroflexota bacterium | reverse complement strand
CTCGGTCGCCTCGCGACGAAGGTCTCTGGACTGCTCATGGGGAAGGGGAAGCCGACCTTCGCCGACCACATGGATAGCGGTGACTTTGTGATCATCGTCAACGCTGGGAAGCTCGTCGTCACTGGCGATCGACTCCTCTCCAAGCGCTATCACTCGCACTCTGGTCACCCTGGCGGCTACAAGCAGGAGGTGCTCGGCGACCTGCTGCAGCGCAAGCCGACCGAGGCGATTCGTCGCGCGGTTAAGGGGATGCTCCCAAAGACGAAGCTTGCCACCGCGCAGATCCGCAAGTTGAAGATCTACGCTGGCGCCGAGCATCCGCACGCGCCGCAGCGCCCTGAACCCCTCGCATAGTTAGGTTAGGAGAGAGACGTGGCGACCACCCTTCCGTACTACCAGGGGACCGGACGACGTAAGACGTCGGTCGCCCGCGTTCGACTCGTGAGCGGTGAGGGCCAGATCGTCATCAATGGGCGCACCTACGAGCAGCACTTCGGCGGAGCGATCCCGATTGCTGAAGTGTTCGCCCCATATCGCGTCACCAGCACCGAGGGGCGCTTCAACGCCATGGTGAAGGTCCAAGGTGGCGGAATTTCCGGCCAGGCCGGTGCGATCCGCCACGCCATCTCGCGCGCCCTCCTTTCAGTTGATCCCGAGGCGTTCCGCCTCCCGCTTCGCCAGGCCGGTTTCCTGACGCGCGACCCGCGCGCCAAGGAGCGCAAGAAGTACGGCCTCCGACGCGCGCGCAAGGCGAAGCAGTTCACCAAGCGCTGATCACGCGCGGCACGCTCCGCCGATGACCCCGGTCCGCTTCGGCACCGACGGGATCCGCGGGGTCGCTGGCGAGACGATTACTGAAGAGCTCGCAGCCGCGCTCGGCCGCGCCCTCGGCTCGCGCTATCCGGGTGGAACCATCCTCATCGGACGCGACACGCGCGAGAGCGGTGAGCGCCTCTCGGCAGCACTCGCCGCTGGAGTCACCGCGGGTGGTGCGAGCCCTGTTGACGTGGGCGTGATCCCCACCTCGGGCCTCGCGATCATCACCGCCCGCGACGCGTCGATCGCGCGCGCCGTGGCCGTCACGGCATCGCACAATCCCGCCGAGTACAACGGGCTCAAGGTGATCGCACGCAACGGGCGAAAGATCCCCGACGATGAGGAGCGCGCACTCGAGGGGGAGATAGAGCGCCTGCTCAGAGATGGCGCAGCCGCGGCGATGCCACGAACGACGGGTGATGTTGCGCAGGCGAACACGGCTGGCGCCGCCGACGCTTCGGAGTTCCGCCAGCGTTACGTTGCGATACTTGCGGAGGCGGCGAGTGACGTCGCCGCGCGCGGACCAGTGAAACTTCGCGCAGTGGTCGATGCGGCGCATGGTGCTGGGGCACCCTATGCGCTCGACGCCCTCACCCTCACCGGCGCCGAGGTGATCCCCTTCGCAATGGGCGATGGCGCGATCAACGATGCCGTCGGCGCAACAGCGCCTGCGGCGCTTGCGCATGAGGTACTCCGCAAGAGCGCAGACCTTGGCATCGCCCTCGACGGCGATGCCGATCGTTGCGTTGCAGTTGACGGAAGCGGCACGGTCGTCGACGGAGACGTGCTCATCGCCCTCATTGCCCTCGATCGTCGCGCGCGCGGGCTTGCAGGATCTGATCGCGTGGTAGCCACGGTGCTCACCAACTCGGGCGTTGAGCGTGCCCTTGCGGCTGCGGGGATTCGCCTCGTGCGAACGCCCGTGGGGGATCGCCACATTGCAGAGGCGCTTGACGGAGCGTCGGAGGGATTCGGCGGCGAGAAGAGTGGCCACCTCCTTTTCGCAGAACGTGCCCCAACCGGCGACGGGTTGCTCAGCGCCATCGAACTGATCGCCCTCATCGCCCGCTCTGGGCGTTCACTCGCAACGCTCGCGTCGGAGATCCCGCTCGACCCGCAGATCCAGGTGGCGGTTCGTGTCCCCCAAGGCGGGGCTGAGCGCCTCCTCGCCGACCCTGCGCTCACCGCGGCGATCCGCGCCGCGACCCCAGCGCTCGAGGCGAGTGGCGGGCGCCTGCTCGTGCGCGCCTCTGGGACTGAGCCGCTGCTGCGGGTGATGGCCGAAGGACCCGACGCGGAGCTGGTGCGCCGAGCGGTCGATGCCGTGACCGCCGCAGCCGAGGCGCTCCTGCGCGGGCGGTAGACTAGTCGCATGGATGCTGCGCGTGCAATCCCGGAGATCGGGATCGACATCGTTCGTGTTGCGCGCATCGCCGGCGTGCTGCAGCGCCACCCTCAGCGCTTTGAAGAGCGCGTGTTGACCAATTCAGAGCGCGCCTATGTGCGCTCCCGCCCTGAGAGCATGGCGGGGCGTTGGGCGGCGAAGGAGGCCATCTCAAAGGTCCTCGGCCTCGGCGTGCGCGGCGTCGGCTGGCGCGAGATCGAGATCGAGCGGCTCCCCACCGGTCAACCTGCAGTGCTGCTCCACGAGCGAGCCGCAGCGCGGGCAGAGCAGCTCGGCATTAGCGGCGTCGCCCTATCCATTAGCCACGAGCGCGAGTTCGCCGTTGCGGTGGCCTACGCCGTGCGCACAAAGGGGGGGCGATTCGTCTACCCACCAGGGGTCGCTGAGCGCCTCGGGCTTTCACCCGATTCAGACGGAAGTAGCGCGCAAGATGGAGGCGCCGCCCCTGGCGCAATCACTGCTCCCTCAGAGGCGGATCTGTGAGCCCGACAACGCGCGACGGCGCTGGAATCCCCGAGGCGCTCGTAGCGGCGGGGCTCCCCGCACTCGGTCGTGATGCGTGGGTCGAGGTTGACCTTGATGCGATCGCCGTGAACGTGCGCAGCTTCCGCGCACGGCTCCCGGCCAGTGGACATCTCGACGTGGTTCTAAAGGCAAATGGCTACGGACTCGGCGCTGTGGAGATTGCTCGCGCCTGCATCGATGCGGGGGCGCGCGCGCTGCTCGTCGCGACCGTGGACGAGGCGCTCGAGCTGCGCGATGCAGGGATCACCGCCCCCGTGCGCGTCTTGTGGCGTGTTCCACCTGCCTATTTGCGCATCGCGGCGGAGCGGGCGATCGGCGTACCGGCGACGAGCCCACACGTTGTTGATGAGATCCTTGCCGCCGACCTCGCCGGCGCACCGCCGCTCATCGTTGATGCTGAGGTTGAGACGGGACTCGGCCGCGACGGGATCCTTGCGAGCGAACTCGGCGAAATAGTGGATCGACTTGCCGCGGCGGCGCCGAGGGTGCAACTCCGCGGGATCTGGAGCCACCTCTCAAACGCAGAAGAGGTCGATCGCGCGGAGGGGCAGCGTCGCGCCCTCTCAGCAGCGATTGATGCACTCGACGCCAGCGGAGGCGCTGCGTCAGGCGTCGAGCGACATCTCGTCGCCTCCGGCGGGCTCTACACCATCGGTTCGGGCGAACAGGTCGCGCGCGTCGGCATTGCGCTCTACGGCGTGGTCCCCAACGCGCTGCGCTCGAGCTCGTCGGCCGCGGACCTTGGCCTCGCCGCCGTCTATCGTCTCGTCGCCCGACCCGTTCGCGTCGTGCAGCTCCCCGCAGGTCACGGCGTCGGCTACGGCCCAGCATTCACCACCGAGCGACCGTCGCGCATCGTGACGCTGCCAATCGGATACGCCGACGGCATCTCGTACGACGAGAAGGGCCACGCCGAAGTGCTGGCTCGCGGCGTGCGACTCCCGGTCGTTGGAACGATCGCCATGGACTCCATCACCGTCGATGCAACGGATCACCCCGCCGCCGATCTTGGCTATCACGATGACTTCGTCTTCATTGGCCCGTCGGGAAGTGATCAGATCGAACCGGTCGATGTGGCGCGCCGTCGTGGCACGATCACCAACGAGGTCTCGACGAGCTTTGCCGCGCGGCTGGCGCGGGTCTACACGCGCGGCGGGGCTCCAGTTGCCGTGCTCGCGCTCGGGTCTGGGCGATGAGCGGCGCAACGCGCAGCGGGGCGCGTGGCGGAGCGCCGCTGCGCAGCGGCGCCACGATCTGGGAGGCGCCAACTCCTGCGGTCGCGGTGGCCGCGCCGAGCGGAGATCGCCCCTCCTCGCTCCTACTAGTCGACGATGGTGAGGCGACGACGAACGTCACACTCTTCGCCGGCGCCGCTGCGCTGCGCCTCGTCGGTGGCATGACGATCCCGCGTGGCGGGTCGGCCGAGGCCGTTGGAGAGCTGCTCGCGGCGACGAACCTCGGCGCGCGCGAATTTGATGCTGCGCGCCCCCGCGTGATCTACCACGGAGGCGCCGCCGACCTGCCACGTGCTGCACTGCGGATCGCTACCGCCCTCGAGCTCCCCATCGTGCTGATCGATATTGGTGCGACCGCAGGGCGCTTCGCCGCCGCAGCCCCGAGTCGCCCTGGCCCTTCAATCGAACTCGAGGCGGCCGCACTCTCGCCGAGCCAGGCGGTCGAGCGGCGGAGGCGCGCCGATTTCGTCATCGCCAGCATCGGAGCATCCTCGCGCGCGCTGGTTGCGGATCAACTTGGTGACCTCTGCGATGCGCCGTTGCGCGACCGGAGCCCCGAGGGGGACCGCACCCGCACCGCCGCCGTGGCGGGGGCGATTGCGCGTCTTGGTGAAGAGCTGCGTAGCGGCGGGGTTTCTATCGAGCAGGGGAGCATCATCGTTGTCACCGGGTTCGCGGCGCGCTTGATCGCCGACAGCGTACTTCCACTAGCGTCGCTGGCCCCACTCCTACCGATTGGCAGGAGTCGCGTGCTCCTCGATCCGTTCGCAACGGCGGGTGCGCTCGGCTCCATGGATCTTCCCGAGGAGCACGCCGCTGAGCTCATTCGCGATCCGCGGGGTGATCTGCTCCTGCCGGGTGGCGATCTTCTCTGCATCGATGGCGGAGGTATTCAGGTGTCGGTCGACGGGCTTGTGACGCCGCTCGACGACGACGCCGTGTCGCACCTGTCGCTCGTGATCGGCGAGGTCGCGCGCATTGAGATCCGTCGTGGTGGCGTGAGTGGTGAGGCACTCCTCTCTGGTGGCGTCGGCGGCGCAACGATCGTCGTTGGCACGCCGTCACTACGAGTGGCGCTGCACCCTGCGCCGTCGGGGTCCACGAGGATCGATCCGATCTCCGCGCCGATCACCCTCCTGCCGGAGGCGCCAGGTGGGAGCGACCTGATCGCAGCGCGACGGCTCCTTGGCGACGAGGTGGCGGGGCGCGTCGTGGCGCTTTCCGGCGATCCAGACTCCCGCGGCTGGGAGGCTGCGCGCGATGCGGGGATCCTCGCCGTTGCTAAGGCGTCGCCAGAGACGGTGCTTCGCGCGCGCGCCGTTGGCGTGCGCGGCTTGATCGTTGGCTCGCTGAGCGATGGGGAGATTGAGGCGCTGAGCGGATCACTCGATCGCAGGATCGCCGCCGCCGTTGCAACCCTCCCGTTCGGACTTCTCGTGCTCGCGGCGCGCAGCGCTTCGGGCGATGGGGCGGCGCAGCTCATCGAACGTCTTGATGGGGCAGAGGTGACCTTCTCGTCGGAGCCTCCAGGGCTTGTTGCGCGCGGTCGTGTGGTGCGCGACGCGAGCGACGCGCCGCGTGGCGCCGACGTTGCGATCGTTGGTGGCCAGCATGTGGGACGCCGTGGCTACTGGCGCGGCATCGCCGATCCGCGCCCTGGTGATCCGATCGCGGCGATCGAGCTGGACGGCGTGATCATTGGGCTGCCGCTCGGCGACGCTCAGCGCCTCGACGCGTGAGCGAGCTGCACATTCGCCTCACAGACCTTGCTGATACCGCGCGCCTCGGTGCTGTCATCGCGCCGCTCCTTGTGGCTGGTGACACGCTCCTGCTGAACGGAGATCTCGGTGCAGGGAAGACGACCCTCGCCAGGGCGATCGGCGAAGCGCTCAAGGCTGACCCGCCGCTCGCATCACCAACCTTCGTCCTCGCATCTGAGCATTCCGGTCGGCTGCCGATCACACATATCGATGCCTATCGCCTCGATGTGGCGAGTGATCCCATCGCGCTGGGCCTGATCGAACCGCGGAGTGCGCTCGGAGTAACGATCGTCGAGTGGCCGGAGCGACTTGCCTGGGACCCTGGCGATTCGGCGCTGCGCATCGAGCTCCGCGTTATGGGCGAGGGGCGTGAGGCGATGCTAGAAACGGCCGCGCCGGAGCGCATCGCCGCCCTTGCAGTCGCTGCAACTGCCGCCGGCCTTGGGGTACGTCGTGATGGTTGAGCCGACCGAAACAGAGGGGCTCCTCCTCGCGCTCGACGGTGCACTCGGTGAACCCTTCGCAGCGATCGCACCCTTGCGCGGCGGTGGTGCACCGCAACGTATGGTGAGTGGCGAGGCGCCGTCAGGCCTGATGCCGCAGATCGCCGCGCTGCTGCCGAGCGAAGCGCGAACAGCGGTCCTTGCCGTGATCGTTGGCGTTGGCCCGGGGAGCTATAGCGGCATTCGTGCGGCGGCTGGCGCAGCGGCATCCATTGCCCTCGCGCTTGGCGTTCCCGTTGTGCCTGTTCCCTCTGATGCTGCGATCGCGCGTGCTGCGGGCGGGGTCGTCGATCTTGCACTCGGCGCGCGCGAGGTCCTGCGGATTGAACCAGGCGGCTCGCGGCTGGTAGAGCGTTCTACTGCTAGCGATGCTTCCCCCCTTGACCTCGCGGCGCGCACCGCACTGCGAGATGGAGTGGCGGCGGCGCTGCTCGACGCTGGACGTGCATCGCTCACGAACGGTGGTGGCCTCGATCCGGCACGGGCGGCAATTGAGCTGCGCTACCTCGCTCATCCACGCGGAACGCTGCCAGCAGGGGAGACGGCATGATCGAGATCGCCCCGCTTCGCGTTGAGCACCTTGCTGAGATGCAGGAGATCGAGAACGCAAGTTTCGACGCCCCGTGGCCGGGTGGCGCCTATCGCTCCGAGCTCACGACGAATCGTCTTGCCCGCTACCTCGGAGGGCGTCGCGACGGCGCTCTGATCGGGTTCGGCGGGATCTGGCTGATGGTTGACGAGGCGCACATCACCACGATCGCCGTGCGGCCATCAGAGCGTGGGCGTGGAGCGGGCACCGAGTTGCTCCTCGCCCTACTCGTCGCCGCGCGAGCTGGGGGCGCTGCGCTTGCGACGCTTGACGTGCGCGTGTCGAACGTTGGCGCGCAGCGACTCTACGAGCGACTCGGGTTCCGTCATGTAGGGCGTCGCGTGCGCTACTACGACGACAACGGAGAGGATGCGTTGATCATGACGACCCCACCGTTGAACGACGCCGGGCAGGTGGCGCGCGAGGAGCTTGCCGCGACGATGGTGCGAGCGGGGGCGCCGCTCCCTGACGCGTCGGCCTTCGATGCTGCGGAGCGCACCGCGAGCGCTGCGTCGGTGCCGCGAGGGGTGCAATGAGCGCGCCGCGCCTGATCCTCGCGATTGAGTCGAGCTGCGACGAGTCGGCGGTCGCCCTCGTCCGCGCCGATGGTGCGGTGCTCGCCGAACGCGTTGCGACACAAGCGGCGCTCCATGCCACCACCGGCGGCGTGGTTCCAGAAGCGGCGGCGCGCGCCCATCACGCATGGCTTCCTCGCCTGCTCGCCGAAGTCGTCGGCGAGGCGAAAGGGCTCGGCGTGGAGCGAGAGATCGACGCTGTTGCCGTTACCGCAGGGCCAGGACTCCTCGGTTCGCTCCTCGTCGGCGCAGGCGTTGCCGCCGGGTGGGCATGGGGGCGTGGACTGCCGATCATTCCCACCAATCATCTTGAGGGGCATCTCCGTGCCGCCTGGTTGTACCCGGCGACACGCAGCGAGGTCCCCGTATCGACACATGGGGCGTCTGGCACTCGATCCGCAGCGCCGACGCTTCCAGCGATCGGCCTCGTCGTCTCAGGTGGCCACACGCTGCTGGTGCGCATCGCTCGCGATGGCGGGATCGAGCGGCTCGGCGGCACCGTCGACGATGCTGCGGGGGAGGCGTTCGACAAGATCGCCCGACTCATCGGCCTCCCGTACCCCGGAGGAGCGGCACTCTCGGCACTCGCCGCAACGGCCGGCGCAGCAGCTACTGGCGGCGGGGATCGGTTGCCGATCGCTCGCACCGAGCACCCGTTCGACTTCTCGTTTAGCGGCGTCAAGACCGCCGCGGTGCGCATGGCGCTCGTGGCGATTGGTGCCGACCCCTCCTCGCCCGGGCGCGCCGGCGCCCTCGCGCAGCTGCTCAGCGAGCGACCGATTCCGAGCAGCGCAGCGGTGGTGATCGCCGCCGCGGCTGAACGTGCAATCGTCGGTGCGCTCGTCGAGCGCGTTGAGCGTGCCCTCGATGCCACCCCTGGCGCCGCCCTGATCGTTGGTGGCGGCGTTGCGGCGAATGCTGCGCTTCGTCGCGCCCTCACTACCGCCGCGGAGCGGCGCGGGAGAGCGATCACCATTCCACCGATCGCCTGGTGCACCGACAACGCCGCAATGATCGGGGCCGCCGCGCACGCCGCGCTTGCCGAGGGGCGGGCGGAACTGCACGATCCCGGATCTGGCATCGCCGTTGCAGCCTCCTGGCAGATCGGCGCGGAGGTGCCGCGATGAGCGCCTCGAGTCGCAAGGCGAATCGTATGAACCGCGCAAAGGGCCTCGATGGCCATGCGCCCAAAAAGCGCCTGAGCCAGAACTTCCTCGTTGATCTTTCGATCCGTGATGAGATTGTTGTGGCGGGTGGCGCTGCGGCGGGGACAACGATCCTCGAGATTGGCCCGGGGCTCGGCGCGTTAACCGAAGGGCTGCTTCGCGAGGGGGCGCGTGTCGTCGCAGTCGAGCTCGACGATGAGCTCATCCCGCGCCTTCGCAGCAAGTTCGCTTCCGAAATTTCTTCTGGCGCGTTGACGCTGGTGCATGGCGACGCCCTCGACGTTGATCTCGCGCAACTCCTTCCGAGCGACGCGCCATGGTCAGCGATTGCCAACATTCCGTATCACATCACCAGCCCGCTGCTGCATCGGCTGCTGCTCCTGCCGAACCCTGCTGAGCGCGTGGTGTTGCTCGTGCAGCGCGAAGTTGCGGAGCGCGTGGCCGCACCGGTGGGCGACTGGTCGTACCTCACCGCCTTCGTCCGTTCTCGCTCGAGCGCGCAGATCGTGCGCCGCGTTCCGCGCGTTGCGTTTGATCCAGCGCCGGCGGTCGACTCAGCGATCCTGCTCTTGGAGATCCTGCCGCAGGGTGAGCGACTCGACATGAGCGAGGCCCGCGAAGATGAACTCTGGCGCGTCGTTCAAGCTGGGTTTCGCGAGCGGCGCAAGAAGTTGCGCAATGCGCTCCCCCGCGCCCTCCCGGTTCCTGTTGAACGCATCACTGCGGCGCTGGAGAGCGCTGGGATTGACCCAGACCTGCGCGCGCAGGCGATCGGCATCGACGCATGGCTGCGACTCGCCGAGGCGCTCCACCCACTCCCGGGCGGCCTGGTCAGCGACGAGGGCGACGACGAGAGCGGCGAAGAAGATGGCGGTGATGCTGCGGAGGCAGCTCCGCGACGTGCGGCGCCGCGCCGTCGCGCGGCGAACTGGGTAGAAGAGGATGCCCCAGGAAAGGTGAACCTCACCCTTGCCGTGATCGGTCGTCGCTCCGACGGCTATCACGAGCTGCACTCCGTGGTGGCGCCGCTCGCCTTTGGCGATCACCTCACCCTGTCGCTTACTCCCCGCGCCGCGTCAGACGAACTGCACCTCGCCGGCGAGCCGATCCCCGACACCGAGGAGAACCTTGTCCTCACCACCCTGCGCCTCGTACGCGCCGCGCTCGCAGAAGAGGGGATCGCGCTCCCGCCAATTTCCGTCGTACTCGAGAAGCGGCTCCCTGTTGCGGCGGGCCTTGGCGGCGGCTCGAGCGATGCCGCAGCAACGCTGCGCGGTGCACTCCGCCTCTCTGGGGCAACGCTCAGCGACGCGCGGCTCACCGAACTTGCGGCAGAGATCGGCTCAGACGTCCCACTCTTCCTTCCTGGTGGTCCCGTGCTGATGGAGGGTCGGGGTGAACGGATCACTCCGCTCGCCCCATGGAGCACGCCTCCGGGGGTGCTACTCATCACCCCGCGCCTGCCGATTCGTACCCCTGATGTCTTCGCCGCATTCGCCGCTGGCGCGCGGGGCGGGATGCAGGGGGCTGCGTTGACCAGCTCCCAACACCTCGCCGCCGAGGTCGCGTCGGGGCTGAGTGCTGACGCGCTCGTGCAACGCTCCGCTGCGCTCGCCGCGGCGAACGATCTGCTCGCCCCGGCGCGCGCGATCGCCCCATGGCTACGCCCCTTCGACCACGCACTCCGCCGCCTCCTCGGGCGACCGCTCGCGCTCTCGGGTTCGGGGCCGACCCTCTTTCTCCTCTATCCTTCACAGGCGGCTGCGGCAGAGGGGCGTGAGCTCCTCGTGACAGCACTCGCTGCGGGGGATCTTGAAACCCCCGGCGGAGAGGCGCCGACGATCGTTGCAACAGAGCTGGCATAGCGCGCGCGTCGCGCAGGAGGTTGAAATGAGTGGAAAGCCGATCACGGGTGACGGGGTGGCCCCCGCAATTGGCCCGTACAGCGCCGCGATTGAATCGGGCGACCTTCTCTTCTGCTCTGGCCAACTCGGCATGGACCCAGCAACAGCAGAGTTGCGCAGCGGCGTCGCCGCCCAAGCAGAGCAGGCGCTCGTCAATCTTGGCGCGCTCCTCAAGGCCGGCGGGAGCGACTACGCCTCCGTAATCAAGACGACGATCTTCCTTGCCGATATGGCTGACTTTGCCGTGGTCAATGAGGCCTACGGGCGCTACTTCGTCACGCCGTATCCGGCGCGTTCGACCGTGCAGGTCGCCGCCCTTCCGAAGGGTGGACTCGTCGAGATTGAGGCGATCGCGCGAAGGGTGGGGTACCCTTCCAGCAGATGACACCCTCAAGTCGTCGGCCGGAGCAGCACTCCGGCACGACCCCGATCATCCTCGCCGCCGGCGTTGGCTCGCGCATGGGCTCAGCCACCCCCAAGGTGCTTCATCCAATCCTCGGCCGCCCCCTCGCCCTTTGGGCGGTTGAGGCGGCGCGTGCCGCGTTTGGCGGAACGCCGCTCGTCGTGCTCTCGCCGGCGACCGCGGGTCTGGCATCGCAGCTCGGCGCGGTCACCGTCGCCCAACAGCCAAAGCCGCTCGGGACGGGCGATGCGGTGCGCTGCGCGCTCCCGTCGCTCCCCGCCGATGCCGACGAGGTGTTGATCGCCTGCGGTGACACGCCACTCCTCACCAGCGAGCTGCTCGTCGCCCTCGCTGAGCAGCGCCGCGCGTCGGGGGTGCCACTAGCGATCGCCGCCTTCCGTGCACCTGACCCGACCGGCTACGGCCGCGTGATCTTGAACGATGCGGAGTGCGCAACGGCGGTGATTGAGGAGCGCGACGCTGACGAGGAGACGCGCGAGATTGACCTCGTGAACGCTGGCGTTTACGTGGCGGATCGCGCCTGGCTCGAGCGCGCCGTTGCAGCCCTTACCCCGTCGAAGTCAGGAGAGATCTACCTGACCGATCTAGTTGCTGCCGCTGCAGCAGCAGGATCTCCTGCGCCGATCGTTGTCGGCGATGCCGCCGAGCTCGAAGGGGTGAACGATCGCAGCCAGTTCGCCGACGCTGCTGCGGCGCTGCGTGAACGCATCAATCACGTGCACATGCTGAACGGCGTTGCCATTATCGATCCGACCACCGCTTGGATTGATGGGGGCGTCACGATTGCGGCCGATGCGGTGATCGAGCCGAACACGCGGATCAGCGGGAGTTCGACGATCGGGGCCGGGAGTACGATCGGCACGGGGAGCAGCATTGAGTCAAGCAACATCGGCGCCGGCTGCACCGTTCGCTCGAGTGCCATTGAGTCTTCTACCCTCGCCGACGGCGTTGACGTGGGGCCGTTCGCCCACATTCGCCCCGGCTGCACCATCGGTGCAAAGGCGCACGTCGGCAACTTCGCCGAGCTCAAGGCGACGACTCTCGGCGAGGGGGCCAAGGTGGGGCACCACTCGTACCTTGGCGACACGAGTGTTGGCGAGGGGGCGAACATTGGCGCAGGAACGATCACCGCAAACTACGACGGTACCGCCAAGCACCGCACCGAGATCGGCGCGCGCGCCTTTACTGGCGTCGGCACCCTGCTCGTCGCCCCGGTGCGACTTGGGGTTGGGGCGAAGACCGGTGCAGGATCAGTCGTCACGCGCGACGTTCCCGACGGGACCCTCGTCTTCGGCGTGCCTGCAAAGCCGCAGGAGTAGTCGATGCTCGGCGATCTCGGCCTGATCCTGTTGCTGATCCTGTTGAATGGCTTCTTTGTTGCGACGGAGATCGCCTTCGTCACCGTCCGCCGCTCGCGCATCGACCAACTCGCTGAGGAGGGGGATCGACGTGCGCAGCGGGCACAGCGCCTCCTGCGTGATCCAGGCCGATTCCTCGCCGTGATCCAAGTGGCGATCACCTTCCTCGGCGCGCTCGCCTCAGCGGTCGCTGCCGTCGAGATCGTGCAGCTCATCGTTGCCCCACTCGCCGCCATTGAGTTCATCGGCGAGAGTGCACCAGCGGTAGCGATCCTTGTGGTGACGCTCGCCGTTGCCCTCGTCCAGATCGTCCTCGGTGAGCTGATCCCGAAGGGCTTCGCGCTCGCCAACCCTGACCGCATGGCGCTCCTCTCCGCCGCACCGATCACCCTCTTCTCGCGCGCCGTGAGCCCCCTTGTGGCGGTCCTCGTCTTCGTCACCAAACTGATCTCAAAGCCCTTCGGCATCGACCCGACGCGCTCCCCCGAACTCTCGGCGGCCGAGATCCGACTGATCGTTGAGCAGGGGAGCCAGCAGGGGGTGATCGAGGCCGAGGAGGAGCAGATGATCGGCGCGGTCATGTCACTCGGCGACTCCAAGTTGCACGAGGTGATGGTCCCGCGGATCGACATCGTGGCGATCGACAAGAGCGCCACGTTCGACGAGGCGGTGGAGATCGTGCTCAAAGAGGGGCACAGCCGAACCCCGCTCTACGAAGAGTCGATCGACCACGTCGTCGGCATCCTCTACGCGAAGGACCTGCTCCGCATCATCGCTGCTGGCGGGCCACGGCCGCGACTCGTTGACATCATGCGCCCGGCGCTCTTCGCACCCGAGTCCCAGTCGGTTGACGACCTCCTTCACGAGCTACAGCGCCGCAAGGTGCACATGGCGATCGTGCTCGACGAGTACGGCGGCACCGCAGGACTCGTGACGATCGAAGACCTGCTTGAGGAGATCGTTGGCGAGATCCAAGACGAATTCGACGAGGAGGAGCCGATGCGCGTTGAGGTCGCTCCGGGCGAGGTGCTTCTTGACGGGCGCGCCGACATCGACCAGCTCACCGAGTTGATTGATCCGCCACTCGAACTCGAAGACGACGAGGAGTACGACACCCTTGGCGGCTTCGTCTATCACCGCATCGGCCGCGTCCCAGTCGTTGGTGACGCGATCGACGTCGCCCCCTTCTCGATCGCCGTCCTCAAGGTCGCCGGTCGACGCGTCGGCAAGGTGCGCGTGCGCTGGAACCCCGCCGCTACCGCCGAAAAGTCCGAGAGCTAGTTCGGGGGCGCTCTACGCCGAGATCACCTTGGCGATGATCTCCTCAAGGCGCGCGATGGCGTGTGGGTTGAGCGCCGAAACGGCGCGAATCTCGGTCACTGCGCGCTCGCGCCAGAGCGCCGCCTGCTCGCGGGTGTATTCGCGCGCGCCGAGCCGCTCGAGCACGGCAAGGCCAGCTGCAACGAGGCTCGCGTCGGGCGCTTCGGTTGCGTAGAGGCGCGTGATCGTCGCAAGGTCTTCCCCCGTTGCGTGCTCCACCGCATAGAGCACGGGGAGCGTCTTCTTATGGCGCGCAAGGTCTGAGGGCTCCTTTCCAGTAGCGGCCTCGTCACCCCAGATCCCGAGCAGGTCGTCGTTGATCTGGAAGGCGAGGCCAAGTGCCCAGCCGAAGGAGCGGAAGCGGGCGATCGTCTCTTCGTCGTCGGTCGCGAGGATCGCCCCTGATTCCACTGAACCCGAGATGAGCGCAGCGGTCTTTCGTCCGATCATCTCGAAGTAGTGCTCGACGCTCTGCATCTCGCTCTTCGCGCTTGCGGCGATGTCGATGAACTGCCCCTCGCAGAGGCGCAGGCAGGTCTCGTCGTAGAGCTTCATCAAGCGAATCACGCGCGCGTCGGAGAAGCCGAGCGCGGTGAGTTTATGCAAGGCAACCCTGCTCACCGTGAAGAGTGCGTCACCGGTATTGATCGCCTGGGCGATGCCATCGCGCACCCAGAGGGTCGGCCTACCGCGTCGCTCGCGATCACCGTCCTCGATGTCGTCGTGCATGAGGCTGAAGTTATGGCCGAGCTCCACAGCGACGGCGCCAGGGAGGGCGCGCTCCCAATCGGGGGCGAGGGCGGAGTAGGCGAGCAGCCCGAGGAGCGGGCGCATCCGCTTCCCTGGCCGTGCGTTGGGGTCTGCGTAGCCCATGTGATAGCGGACCTGCTCATACATTGCGGCGGTGAGCGGCTCCTCCCACTCGGCGAGGAGAGAGAGGATCGCGGCGTCGGTCGCAGCAACGAGCGCGTCAAGATCCATGGTGGCGAGATCTGCCCCGCCGCCTCCACTTGTGCGCTCGCTCACTACTCACCTCCGCGCGTGTCAGCCACTGCGCCGCCAGCCAATTAGAGCCAACACGGCGGCTCGATCTCGTTGTTGCGATGGTACCCTGCCGCCATGGCGCTTCGCCGCACCTCGCGAATTACGGGGGTCGTCACCTCGCGCTTCCGCCTCGGCGAGGCCGATCGCGTTCTCACCCTCCTCTCCCCAGAACGCGGCAAGTTCAAGGCGATCGCGAAGGGGGTACGCAAGCCCTCCAGCCGCCTCGGCGGCGGGGTGGAGCCGTTCGCCGAACTGCACCTCGGCCTCGCCTCTGGGCGCACCTTCGACGTGGTGACGCAGGTCCAGTCGGCGCGGGTCTGGCTCGGCCTACGCGGTCGACTCGGCAGCAGCGCCGTCGCCTGGTACGCGGCGGAGCTCGTCGAACGCGCGACGAGCGAGGAGCAGCCAGAGCCGGCGCTCTACGACCTGTTGCTGCGCGCCTGGGACCTGCTGGAATCGGGCGCCGCCGACCTTCTCGTCGCGCGCTGGACAGAGCTCGGGATCCTCGATGCCGCGGGGCACGGCCCCGAACTCGACGCCTGTCTCGACTGCAGCCGAGCACCACTCGAGGGGGAGGAGTTGCGCTGGGATGCTGAGGCGGGTGGCATTCGTTGCGCGACGCACGGAGAGGGCGCACCGCTCAGCAGCGACGCGCTCCGCCTGCTCCGCGCCTTGCGCCGCTTCGCCCCAGAGGAGCTCGCGGCGCTGCGTCTCCCCGCCGCCGCACTCCTCGAGGTCGACCGTGCGCTGCGAGGCTCTATCCTCGCCCTCTATGGACGAGAGCCGCGCAGCCGAAGCTTTCTCGACGAGGTGATGGCGTGAGCGCGATGCGCGAGATCCTACTCGTCGCACTGGGTGGCGGCGTGGGCGCCGCACTGCGCGGCGCCATCGACCTACTCGCTGCACGGGTTGGCCTCACAGCGCCGCCCGCCACACTGGCGATCAACCTCATCGGCTCGTTCGCAGCGGGGCTCCTCGTCGCCCTGGTCGTTGAGCGCGGCGCCCTGCCGGCGGAGCTGCGCCCCCTCCTCATCGTCGGCCTCCTCGGCGGCTTCACCACCTTCTCCGCCTTTGCGGTGCAGACGCTACGCCTCGGCGAGGGGGCGCCGCTCTCGGCGCTCGCCTACGTCGCCGCCTCGCTCCTCCTTGGACTTCTCTCCGCTGCGGCGGGACTAGCGATCGGACGCGCCGCCTAGCCGCCTCGGCTACGCTTCGGCAATGAGCATCACCGCGGATTCGAGTCGCACCCTCGCCGGCACGCCGGCCGCCGACGCGACCCCCGCCGTCGCCGAGCTCGATACGATCGTCTCGCTCGCGAAGCGCCGCGGCTTCGTCTTCCCGAGCTCCGAGATCTACGGCGGGATCAACGCCGTGTGGGATTACGGCCCCCTCGGCGTCGAGTTGAAGAACAACGTGAAGCGTGCCTGGTGGCGCAGCGTCGTGCAGCAGCGCAACGATGTGGTCGGGCTCGACGCGGGGATCCTCATGCACCCGCAGGTCTGGCGCACCTCAGGCCACGTTGGGTCGTTCAGCGATCCGCTCGTGGAGTGCGGCGCCTGCAAGCGACGCTTCCGACTCGACGAGCTCCCTGGTGCCGAAGAGCTCACCCCAACGCAGATCGCCGACCCGAACATCGTTGCGACGCTCGCCCTCAAGTGCCCCGACTGCGGCGGCACCCTCTCCGCGCCGCGCCGCTTCAACCTGATGTTCAAGACCTTCATGGGTCCCGTTGAAGAGGATGCGTCGGTGATCTACCTGCGCCCCGAGACGGCGCAGGGCGCCTACGTGCAGCATCGCAATGTGCGCGACGCCGCGCGCAAGAAGATCCCGTTCGGGATCGCGCAGATTGGCAAGTCGTTCCGCAACGAGATCAGCCCTGGAAACTTCGTCTTCCGCATGCGCGAGTTTGAGCAGATGGAGCTCCAGCTCTTCGTGCGCCCCGAGGAGGATGCGACCGCAACCTTCGACGAGTGGCTGCCGCGGCGCCTTGAGTGGTATCGCGCCTACGGGGTCAATCCGGAGCGACTACGCATCCGCGAACACGCCGCCGATGAGTTGGCGCACTACGCCAAGCGCGCGATCGACGTGGAGTATCGCTTCCCGTTCGGCTGGAAGGAGCTTGAAGGGATCCACAACCGTGGCGACTTTGACCTCTCGCGCCACAGCGCCGAGAGTGGCGAGAACCTCTCCTACTTCGATCCGGCTACTGAGCAGTCGTTCATCCCGTGGGTCGTCGAGGCCGCCGCCGGTGCCGACCGCGCCGCCTTCACCTTCCTCATCGATGCGTATCGCGAGGAGGAGGTGCGCGGCGAGAAGCGTGTCGTCCTCGCCCTGCATCCGGAGCTCGCTCCGTACAAGGTGGCGGTGCTCCCGCTCTTGAAGAAGCGCGACGATCTCGTCGCGCTGGCGCACAAGATTCGCGACGGCCTCTCGCGCGAGTTCACCGCTGTGTACGACGACACCGCGGCGATCGGCAAGCTCTACCGCCGCCAGGACGAGATTGGTACGCCGTGGTGCATCTGCGTCGACGTTGAGGCGCTCGACGATAACGCCGTCACCGTGCGCGATCGCGACTCTATGGAGCAGGAGCGCGTGGGCATCGATCGACTCGAGTCGTTCTTCCTCGACAAGCTGCGCGCCTCGCGCCCCTAAGTCGCTCCGTTACGCCTGCGCCAGGCGCGGGCTACGCGCCGGTCGGCTGCTTGCCAGCGGGCCAGTAGAGCTCCTTGTGGATCGCCTCATCGGGGAGCCCGTAGGCAGATAGCTCCTTCTCGGCCGCGACGATCATCTCGGGGTTGCCGCAGAGATACGCCACAGCGTTCGCAGGATCCACGGCGAGGTCGCCGAGCGCCGCGCGCACGATCGTCTCAACGCGACCGGTGCGACCTCCCCACCCGGCGTTTGCCGGATCGTTCGGCCGCGAGATCGTGGGAACGTACGTTGCGGGATACGCGCCGCTCGCGCTCCAACCATCGATGATGTCGCGATAGCCGAGGTCGCTCACATAGCTCACCCCGTTGAGGTAGATGGCGCGGCGCGGCGCACCATCGTCGAGGAGGGTGCGCGCCATCGAGACGAACGGTGCGATCCCCGTGCCAGACGAGACGAAGAGGTGCACACGCGAATCGTTCTCCTGCATCATGAATCGACCCTTTGGCGGGAGGACGCGCATCCGATGGCCGATCGGCAGGGCGAAGGCGAGCGGCGTGAACGCGCCGCCGCGAACGAGTCGCAGGTAGAGCTCGTAGCCACCGTCGAGCGCGCGCGCCGAGGAGGCGATGGAGTAGGGGCGCTGCAGCCACTTCTCGCCGACCTTCACGCCGATCGTCACATACTGGCCCGGCTCGAATGGTGTCGTCGCAGCGTCGGGCTTGATCCAGACGCGGGCGAGGGTGTCGGTATCGTCGATGCGCGCCGCCAGCGTCGCGTTGTACGCCGGGTCGTCGGCGAGGATCCCGAGCTCTGCGGGGGACTGCTGCGACATCGCTCCTCCTCATGCGCCCACACGGTGCGGCTGCACCGACGGTGCTCGCGGGGAGTGTAGGGGAGGGGGCGAGCCCTCGCTCCCCGCACGCCCCCGCGTCGGTTGACTCCCTCACCCCAGGGTGGCATCCTTCCGCCGTCACCCGTTGACACCCACGGGCAACTGCTATGCCCGCAGCCAGGCTCATCGAGGAGGTCCCGCCAGCCGATGGCTTCAGGCAGCGTCGCCGAGATCAAGAGCCGACTCGCCGTGGCCGACGTCGTCGGCGAGACGGTGGCGTTGCGCAAGGCTGGCACGACCATGAAGGGGCTCTGCCCCTTCCACGGCGAGAAGACCCCCTCGTTCATCGTCACCCCAGGGCGCGAAACATGGAAGTGTTTCGGCTGCGGGAAGGGGGGCGACATCTTCACCTTTGTGATGGAGCGCGACGCGCTCTCGTTCGGCGAGGCGCTGACCCTGCTCGCCGCCAAGGCGGGAGTGGTGATCGACGACCGCAGCCGCGCTGAGGACGCTCGCAAGGCGCGACTGCGCGAGGTGCTCGAGGGGGCGGTGAGCTTCTATCACGCGATCCTCACGGGACATGAGCTGGGTCGACCGGCGCTCGACTATCTGCATTCGCGTGGGTTCACCGACGCGACGATTGAGGCGCAGCGCCTCGGCTGGGCGCCAGACTCGTGGGACGCTTGCTCTAAGGCGCTCGCCGCAAAGCGCGGCGCAACCGCCGCAGAACTTGAAGCGGTCGGCCTCACCACGGATCGGGGCGGTGGCCGCGGCGCCTACGATCGCTTCCGCGCGCGCGTGATCTTTCCGATCCGTGACGCGAACGGCAAGGTGACGGGGCTCGGCGGTCGCGTGCTCCCCGGTGGCGACGACGCCGATCACGGGCCGAAGTACCTGAACACCGCGGCGACCTCACTCTTCGACAAGTCGCGCACCCTGTATCTCATTGACAAGGCGAAGGCGGCGATTCGTAAGAGCGGCACCGCCGTGCTTGTTGAGGGCTACACCGACGCGCTCATGGCGCATCAGTCGGGATTTGAGAACGTGGTGGCGAGCATGGGTACGGCGCTCACGCCGGCGCAGGTCGCCCTCCTTCTCCGCTACGGCTCAAAGATCCTGTTGGCCTACGACGTCGACGCTGCGGGTGCAAAGGCGGGGGCGTTCGGCGCAACCGAGCTGCTTCGACTCGTTGCCGATCTCGGACGCTCGGAAGGTGGGCCATCGCTTGTTGACGTTGGCATCGTGCAACTCCCCGACGGGAAGGACCCAGACGAGGTGGTGCGCGATCAACCCGACGCCTGGCGCGCAGCGGTCGAGCGACCGGTCCCGGTCGTCGAGTACCTGATCGAGACACACGCGGCCGCTCACGACCTCAAAGATCTTGGCGGGCGCAAGCGCGCCGTTGACGCGATCAAGCCGGTCATGCGCATCCTGCGCGACCCCGTGGTGCGCGATGGCTACCTCTCCGCCGCGGCGCGTCGCATCGGCGTTGACGAGTCGACGATCCGCGAAGCGATGCGCCAGCCTGGCGGCGATCTACCGCGCGAGACAACCGCCGAGACGAAGATCTCTGCAGACCGCGTGCGCGCCGCCGATGTTGATGGCGATGTCGCGCCGATCCTCGCTGGCGTGACACCGCCAGAGGCCGAGCTGCTGCGACTCCTCCTCGTTGCCCCAGGCGAACGCCTGCGTGTGCGCGACACGCTCTCTGATGATCTGCTGGCGAGCGGGCTTGCGCGATCGCTCTGGCGCGGACTCCGCGACGCGATGGACACGGCGATCGCGGCCGGCACGTCGCCGAACGCGCTCGAGCGCCTTCCCGCGTCCATCGATGGCGAAGAGCGCCGACTCGCCCAAGCGCTCCTGACGCGTGAATCAGGGCAGGTGATTGATGACCGCGCGCGAAAGGGGATCGACCAGACGTTGCTGCGCCTTGAGGCCGATCGACTCGACGAAGCGATGGCCTGGTCGCGATCCGAGATCGCAGATGCAGAGCGCGCTTCAGAGCGCGAGCGCGTCCGCGACTTAATGGAGCGTGAGCGCGACCTCACCTCGCGCCGCAAAGCACTCGATCGACGACTCGGCGACGCGGGCGTCTTGGCAATTGTGAAGGGGGGTGGCGCATGAGCACAAAGAAGTCGACCGCAGCAGCGACGAAGGGCAAGTCGGCCGTGCCAGCAAAAAAGGTCGCGCCGAAGACCGTCACTAAGAAGGCCCCACAGAAGGCAGCAACCAAGAAGGTCGCGACGCCGTCGCCAGCAGCGAAGAAGTCGCCAGCGAAGGGGGCATCCGCCACGAAGGGATCGAAGGCGCCTGCAAAGGCACCAGCAACGTCTGCCGCGAAGTCGGCCGCAAAGGGAGCGGTGAAGAAGGCCCCACAGAAGGCGGTCGTCAAGAAGGCTGCAGCGAAGAAGGCCGCGACGCAGACACCGAAGAAGGCGGTAGGGAAGCAGCCCCTAGGGAAGCAGGCTGCGCCGAAGGAGACGGCCTCGAAGGGGAGGTCTGTGCCGCAGGAGCCAGCCAAGGGAGCGAAGCCGGGGAAGGCGTCGCTCGCGGTGGGTGGGAGCGACATTGAAGATATCGCCGCAAAGAAGCTCGCCGGCGTGCAGGATCCCGATGCCGCAGCGCTCGTTGAGATTGAGACGGAGGGGGTCGAGATCCTTGACCCCGATGCTGCTGCGGCGGTCATCCTGGAACAGGCGGCCCCCGACCCACAGACGAAGCCGGCTGAAGCGGCAGAGGTCGTCACCGAGTCGGTCGGCATCGACGATCCGGTGCGCATGTACCTCAAGGAGATCGGTCGCGTCGGCCTCCTCACCGCCGAAGAGGAGGTCGTCCTCGCGAAGATGATTGAGCTCGGCGAGCAGATGGCCGACGAGCCGTGGAAGGCGGTCTTCAACCTGCACGAGTGGACCTATCACGAGACCGAGCTGAAGACCCGCAAGAAGAAGGAGTGGTACCGCTTCGACCCCGCACTCGCCGAGCTCGCGCACAAGACAATGCGCGAGGCGATCGCCGCCTGGGTGCGCGGCCATCGACTCAGCGACTGCAAGGTGACTGGCTTCGATAAGGCCGCGCGCGAGGCGACGGGGGAGATGGCCCAGAAGCACCTCCTCGTGGCAAAGAGCCTGGTGAAGGGCTTCAACGAGCCAGGGCGGCGCAACCTCGCCGCAAAGGCGACCGAGCTCATCGACTTTGCCTTCCAGGCGGTGCACGCTGGCGACCTCGAGAGCCGTGACAATCCGGTACTCGGCAAGCTCTTCCTGTGGGCCCGCGACGAGGTCGCCTGGCCGGCGCTTGAGGCGCATGTGCTTACGGAGAAGCACCTCGATGCGAACGGCTTCGACTGGATCCGCGAGGTGGGCTGGGATCCCGAGAACCCTGCCTACGGCAAGTTGCGCGGCCGCGATGGCGCGGTGGTGCAGCTCGGCTGGCGCGGCCGCGAGGAGCTGACGAAGGCGAACCTGCGTCTCGTCGTCTCGATCGCCAAGAAGTACATCGGCCGTGGCATGAGCTTCCTCGACCTGATCCAAGAGGGGAACATCGGCCTGATCCGTGCGGTTGAGAAATTCGAGTACATCAAGGGGTTCAAGTTCTCGACCTATGCGACCTGGTGGATCCGTCAGGCGATCACCCGTGCGATCGCCGATCAGGCGCGCACGATCCGCATCCCCGTGCACATGTACGAGCAGCTGAACCGCCTCACAAGGATCCAGCGTCAGCTCTTCCAGGAGCTCGGCCGCGAGGCGACCGATGAGGAGATCGCCAAGGAGCTGACGAAGGTCACCGAGACGGAGATCACCGCCGAGCGCGTGCGCGAGATGCGCAAGGTGAGCCAGGAGCCGGTCTCGCTTGAGACGCCGATCGGCGAAGAGGAGGACAGCCATCTCGGCGACTTCATCGAGGACAAGTCAGCGCCGAAGCCCGATGAGGCGGCGAATCGCCAGCTGCTCAGCGAGCAGATCGTCGCCACGCTTGAGTCGCTCAGCGCACGCGAGCAGCGCGTGCTCCGGCTGCGCTTCGGACTTGAGGATGGGCGCCAGCGCACCCTCGAAGAGGTCGGCGCCGAATTCAATGTGACGCGCGAGCGCATCCGCCAGATCGAGGCGAAGGCGCTCCGTAAGCTCCGCCACCCATCACGTTCGCGCAAGTTGAAAGACTACCTAGACTAAGAGCGTGGCAGCGATCAGCCGTACCGTCGCAGTACCACCTGGCGTTGGTCTTCATGCGCGCCCAGCCGCGCTCTTCGTGAAGGCCGCGGCGGGATTCTCTGCCTCGATCCGCCTGCGCCTCGGCGAGAAGGAGGTCGACGGCAAGTCGATCCTCGGCGTGATGCAACTGGGGGCGACCGGCGGCACAACGGTCGAGATCGTCGCCGATGGCCCCGACGCTGAGGTGGCGTTGACCACCCTCGTCGCACTCGTCGGAAGCTTCGCCGAGGGCTGAGTGTTGCGCGCTCCGCGACGGCGCGGGCGGCGCGACCAGCGGGAACGAGACTAACTACGTCGCACGACCAAGGCGTCGTGCGCGAGAAGGAGGCGAGAGATGGACATCCCAGCAACGGCTAAGGCGGTGATCAAGGGGCTCGGCGGTGCCGCGAACATCAAGACGAGCGAGCCGTGCATCACCCGCATCCGCTGCACCCTCGTTGACAAGGCGAAGGTGGATGAGGCGGTACTAAAGAAAGCGGGCGCCGTGGCGGTCGTCAAGTTCGGCGGCGGCGTGCAGGTGATCATGGGGACCCTCTCCGACAACATCGAGTCGGAGATGCGTCGCCAGATGAAGCGCTGAGTTGATCCTCGTCGCCCCGCTCGCCGGAACGCTCCGCGACCTCGCTGAGGTCCCAGATCCCGTTTTCGCGGAGCGCCTCATGGGTGACGGTGTCGCGATTGAGCCCGACGAGGCTCCACTCCTCACCGCCCACGCCCCCTGCGACGGAGTGATCGCCAAGCTCTTCCCCGGCGGGCACGCGATGGTGATCGATGGGGAGCTCGGGCCGATCCTGCTCCACTTCGGCATCGATACCGTCGAGCTGCACGGCGAGGGGCTCCGAGCCCTGGTCGTCGAGGGGGATCGCGTCGCCGCGGGAACCCCGCTTGTTGAGATTCAGGTGGCCGCTCTGCGGGGGAGGGGGATCAACCTCATCTCCCCAGTCATCGGGATTGCCGGCCAAAGGGTGAGCCTCCTCGCGCCGCTGGGGGGTCGGATCACCCCTGGTGAGCCACTCCTCGAGCTGCTTCCCCCCTCAGCCTAAGCACGCAAGCCACATCTCCCCAGGCGCTGCGGGGGGCTGCCAAACGGCATTGTTGCGAGACCTTCACCATTTCCCTTGCCGCGCCGCTACCTGGCAGGTACCCTTCGTCTAGCGGGGGTCTACTGGCCATTTGGCCAAGAGACCCCGCCTGCATGGAGGTACGGAGGGATGTTGGATCAACTTCAGAAGATCGGGAAGGCGTTAATGCTCCCGATCGCAGTGCTGCCGGCTGCAGCCCTGCTGCTCCGCTTCGGCGTGCTCCTGAGCGGCGACTTGAAGGTCGCTGACGGGACCGCCCTCACCGTGGTCTGGAACGTCATGACCATCGCCGGCGATGCCGTCTTCGGCAACCTGGCGCTCCTCTTCGCCATCGGCGTGGCCGTCGGCCTCACCGAGGGTGCTGGGGTGGCTGCGCTCGGCGCAGCGGTTGGCTACCAGATCCTCGCCAAGATCAACGGCGTGGGCTCGCTCATCGACGTCCTCAACAAGGTTGAGGCGCCGGCGAAGGTCAACATGTCCGTCTTCGGCGGAATCCTGATCGGCGTTATCGCCGCTTGGGCTTACAACAACTACAAGGACGTGAAGCTGCCGAGCTACCTCGGCTTCTTCGCTGGCCGTCGCTTCGTGCCGATCGTCACCGCGTTCGCGTCGGTGGCAGCCGGTATCGTGGCGGGCTTCGTCTGGCCGCCAATCGGGCAGGCCATTCAGAGCTTCGGCACAGCAATCGTGGGGATGGGTGCGATCGGCCTCGTCCTCTATGGTTTCGCCAACCGCATGCTTCTCCTGGTGGGGCTGCATCACATCCTGAACACGTTCGTCTGGTTCCAGCTTGGTGAGTTCACGAAGGCTGACGGTACGGTCGTCAACGGCGACCTCAACCGCTTCTTCGCGGGCGACCCGACCGCTGGCGCCTTCATGGCGGGCTGGTTCGTGGTGATGATGTTCGGCCTCCCGGCTGCCGCCCTCGCGATCTATCGCGCGGCGGACAAGAAGGAGCAGGCGTCGACCGGGTCGATCATGGCCTCGGCCGGATTCACCTCGTTCCTCACCGGCATTACGGAGCCGATTGAGTTCAGCTTCGCCTACGCGGCGCCCGTGCTCTTTGCGGTGCACGGTCTCCTCGCTGGTGTGGCCCTCGCCATCTGCGCCCAGCTCGACTGGGTCCAGGGGTTCGGCTTCTCGGCAGGGTTGATCGACTACCTGTTGAACTTCACCCTGGCGTCAAGCGCTTCGACGGGCGGTAACATGGGCCCGCTGGGCATCCTCGGACTCGGGGTTGTCTTCGCGTTCCTGTACTACTTCCTGTTCACAGCGGTGATCAAGTCGCAGAACATTGCGACCCCGGGTCGCACGCCTGCGGCAAAGTCGAAGCGCCGTTAACTCGCACCTGGTGATCTGAGGCGCGAGGCGCCGCGGATCGTTGGAGGGACCCGAGCCCCTGGTGGGGCTCGGGTCCCTCTCTTTGTCGCAAGGCGGTAGGGTGGAACCATGCAAGACCTGATCGTGCTCGCACTCATCGTCGCTGCCTGGTGGCTTCCGACCCTTCGTGTGATCCGAGAGATGGATCTGCTCCCTGGGCTGCCGCGCCCACTCTTCTGGTCGGTGCTCCCGCTGATCGGGCTTCCCGTCGTCGGACCGCTCCTCTACGTGCTCTGGCTGCGCCGACGCCTGACGGCGATCGGGACGGCGACCCTGGCACGGAAGGCGGCTCTCGATCGCGACCGTCGCTCCCGTGGCGCGGGGCGCGATTTCGGCTCGCGCTGAGCCCCCTTGCCCGCGAGCCGAGAGGCCACGCGCAGCCCTGCTAGAATCGCCCTCGCCGCGGTTCGCCGTGGCGATCTTCCGGCGTAGCTCAGTGGTAGAGCGGGCGGCTGTTAACCGCTAGGTCGTAGGTTCGAGCCCTACCGCCGGAGCCATTTCTTATCGCAGGTGCAGTGGGGGTGCTGATGGTCGCAAACGGACTAAGCGAGACCCCGCAGGACTACCGCGCCAAGCTGCGCGAGCAGAGCGATGCGCAGATCGATGCCTGGGCAACTGGGTCGCTGCGCGACATCGCCAAGCGTCGTGGGGTGGCGATCGTGATCCACGAGTTCTCCCGCGCGGCCCGACTCGATGACGATGCGCTCGCTGGCGCCTACACCCTTGGCGGAGGGCCGGCCGTCACGATGGGGCGCGATATTGATGGACGCCTGATCTTCCCCGCTGTGGCGCTCTGGTCGCTCGTCCCAGGGATTCGCGCCGCCGACCCGAAGGGGGGTCGCGATCGCCTCGTCGACTTCCTCGTGGCGACCTTCGAAGAGGTCGTCTACATCTAGTCCTTGCTGCCGTAGGGCATGCGCCCCGGCGCGAAGCTCTGGTTATCGCCCCTGGCGCATCAGCGCCGCGAGGTTGTCGAGCTTGATCCTGGCGATCTGCAGCCACTTCGCCATGTTTGCGCGGTCGAGGTCGTTCAGGCTGGCTCGGGCCTCGTCGCTGGCGAGCAGTGTTGCCATCGCATCGATGGCAGCGCCGAGTGATTCGCGCGCTGCGCCGAGGGTTCGCTCGCGGGCGTTCGCCTTGAGCAGCTGGTCACGCTCCGCGCTCGGCGCAACCGCATAGCCGACGATCGGCTGCTCTTGTGTCGGTGTTGGGGTCGGCGCTGGAGTCGGTCGAGGCGCTGGAGCTTGCGCCGCGGGGGTGTCGAAGATCGAGTCGGAGTGTGGAAGGACACGTGGCGCCGCGGGGGCGGGGGCGCGGAAGAAGGGCGGGGCGATCGTCTCGCGATCGAGGTTTGCTGGGTTGGGCGACATGGCCGCGGCAGGCTGCTGCGTCGGGGCAGAGGAGGAGATGCTCGACTCTGGGTCGGCCTCGCCACGGATTGCGGCCTTCAGTCGCGCGAGTGAGAGTTCACCGCGAGCAACCTGGGCGGCGAGCTCGGCGCGGCGCGCCGGATCGTCGACCTTCATCAGCTCATATGCGTGACTGATGGTGTCGGAGCGAGAGGCGACGAGGTCGCGCACATCTTGCGGCGCTGAGGTGAGGCGGAGGCGATTCTCGACGTAGCCCTTGTCCTTGCCGATCTTCTCGGCGAGCTTACGAATGGAGTAGCCGAGCTCGCCCGTCATGCGCGCGAAGATCGCTGCCTCGTCGAGGGGGGAGAGGTCTTCACGCTGCAGGTTCTCAATGACGGCGACCTCGATCGCCTCTTCGTCGTTCATCTCCTCAACGATTGCCGGGATGAGGGCAAGGCCGACGGCGATGACGGCGCGCCAGCGGCGCTCGCCGGCGACGATCTCGTACTGGCCGCGCTCACGCGGTCGAACGAGGATCGGCTGCAGCACCCCGTGCTCGCGAATGCTCGCCACCAACTCGTCGAGGGCGGCGGCGTCGGGGTTGACACGCGGCTGCTTTGGGTTCGGAGCGATGCGATCGACGGCGAGCTGGCGCACCGATCGGTCATGGGCTGCGCCCTCAGGAGCGAGAAGGTTTCGCACGCCATCGGAGAGGCGCTCGTCTTGCGAGAGGCGTCGGCTCGCCGCCGCGCGGAAGTCAGGCTTGGGCACGGGCGACCACCTCCGTTGCGAGTTCGCGATACATCTCTGCGGCGTCCGAGGTCGGGGCGTATGAGGTGATCGGCTTCCCCGTGATCGGTGCCTCACCGAGGCGGATCGTTGAGGTGATGATGGTGTTGAAGACTGGCGCCTCTTCGTAGCCGCGCATCTCGGCGAGCATCTCCTTGCCGAGAACGGTGCGCTGGTCGACGAAGGTTGGGAGGAGTCCAAGGATGGAGAGGTCGCGGTTCAACTTGGAGCGGATCGTGCGCACCACGTTGATGAGGTTCTTGAGCCCCTTCAGCGCGTAGTACTGCGCCTGCACCGGGATGATCACAGAGTCTGCGGCGACGAGGCCGTTGATCGTGAGAAGGCCGAGCGTCGGCGGACAGTCAATCAGAATGTAGTCGTACGCGTCACGACTCCCGTCGTCGAGCGCCTCGCGCAGCGCGTACTCGCGCCCCATGGCGTTGAAGAGCTCCACCTCTGCTGAGGCGAGGTCGAGGGTGGCGGGGGCCACGTCGATCCCAGCGAAGTCGGTCTTGACGATGATCGGGGAGAGCGAGCGCTGCTCCGCGATGAGGACGTCGGCGGTCGAACGGGTCACATCGGCGAGGTTGAGGCCGAGTCCAGCGGTGAGGTTCGCCTGGGCGTCCATGTCGACGGTGAGGACCCGCAGGCCACGCTCCGCGAGGGCTCCAGCGAGGTTCACCACCGTGGTGGTCTTGCCGACCCCGCCCTTCTGGTTCGCGACCGCGATCACCCGTCCCATGGACCCTCCGCAGGCTCCGCCGAGCCGCGCGACGCGCGGGACGGAGGCTGCGCGCATCGTAGCGCCCAGAGGCGGTGTGGGAGAATCGCCGCGCGTGGGGCGCTCCGCTCCGCGTGGTGGGGCTTCCCCCCCGCCAGGTCCGGTGCGAGGCGACGGGTGGCCGGTCGGCGGCAGGAGGGGTGATGGCTGGAGAGGCTGAACGCGACGCAGCTCGCGGCGTGACGAGCTCCGGGACCCCGCTCGAGGTTGCCTACGGCCCGCACGACGCACCCAACGGGGCCAGCGCGATCGGTGAGCCCGGCGCCTTTCCGTATACCCGTGGAGTCCAGGGGACCATGTATCGCGGTCGACTCTGGACGATGCGTCAGTACGCCGGCTTCTCAACCGCGCGCGAGTCGAACGCGCGCTATCGCTACCTGCTCGAGCAGGGGCAGACCGGCCTCTCCGTTGCCTTCGACTTGCCGACGCAGATGGGCTACGACTCCGATGCTCCTGAATCAGAGGGCGAGGTCGGACGCGTTGGCGTGGCGATCGATTCGCTCGCCGACATGGAGGCGCTCTTCGACGGGATCCCGCTCGATCGCGTCTCAACCTCAATGACGATTAACTCCACGGCGCCGATCCTGCTCGCTCTCTACGTGGCCGTGGCGGAGCGTCAGGGGGTCGCGCGCTCGGCGCTCTCGGGTACGACGCAGAACGACCTACTGAAGGAGTACATCGCGCGCGGCACCTACATCTACCCACCCGCCGCCTCGATGCGCCTGATCACCGACCTCTTCGCCTGGTGCGGCACAGAGCTGCCGCGTTGGAACACCATCAGCATCTCTGGCTATCACATGCGCGAGGCGGGGGCGACCGCCGCGCAGGAGCTTGGCTTCACCTTTGCGAACGCGATCGCCTACGTCGAGGCGGCACGCGCCGGCGGGCTCGAGGTTGACGCGATCGGGCCGCGACTCTCCTTCTTCTTCGCCGCCTGGACCGACGTGCTCGAAGAGGTTGCGAAGTTCCGCGCGGCGCGTCGCATCTGGGCGACGATCATGCGCGACCGCTTCGGGGCGAAGAGCGAGAAGTCGCTGCACTGCCGCTTCCACGTGCAGACGGCAGGATCGGCGCTCACGGCGCAGTCGATCGACAACAACGTGGTGCGCGCCGCCTACCAGGCGCTCGCCGCGGTGCTCGGCGGCGCGCAGAGCCTCCACGTCAACGGCAAGGACGAGGCGCTCGCCCTCCCCACGGAAGATTCGGCGCGCCTCGCCCTTCGCACGCAGCAGTTGCTCGCTCATGAGTCGGGGGTCGCTGGCACCGTTGATCCGCTCGGTGGCAGTTACGCCATTGAGGCGCTCACCGACCGAATCGAGCGCGAGGCGCTGGCGATCATCGCCGAGGTCGATCGCGTCGGCGGCGCCGTCGCCGCGATCCAGACCGGCCTGCCGCAGCGGGCGATCCAGGAGTCTGCCTTCAACTACCAGCGCGAGATCGAGCGCGGCGAACGCGTGATCGTTGGGGTCAACCGCTTCGTCGACGAGCAGGTCGCAACGCCACCGATCGCGCGCATCGACCCGGCGCTCGAGCGCGAGCAGGTGCGCTCCCTCGCGGAGTTCAAGGCGAGCCGCGACACTGCAGCGCTCGCGAGCGCGCTGGCGGCGGTTGATGCTGCGGCGCGCGGTACCGAGAACCTGATGCCGCCGATCTTGGCGGCGGTGAAGGCGGGCGCCACCGTCGGCGAGATCAGCAACACCCTACGCGTCGTGTTTGGTGAACATCGCGAGTCGCTCGTTCTATGAGGGGGCAGAAGCGATGAACGAGCGCAGCGGAAAGCTTCCGGTGCACGGACGGCTGCACCACGTTGCGACCGTCGTGCACGATCTCGACGCAGCGGTGCGCTTTCACCGCGAGGTCCTCGGGCTGCCGTTGGAGCAGATCGCCGACGTCCCTTCGCAAGAGGTGCGCATCGCCTTTTTGACGGCGGGGGAGTCGAAGATTGAGATCGTTGCGCCGACGACCGAGACGAGCGGCGTCGCGCGCTACCTTGCCTCACGCGGCGAGGGGTTCCATCACATCTGCCTCGAGGTGGCCGATATCGGCGCGGAGCTCGCGCGACTCGCCGCGGCGGGGGTGCAGCTGATCAACGACGCCGCTGTGCCCGGAGTCGAAGGGCCGGTCGCCTTCCTGCATCCGAAGAGTTGCAGCGGGGTCCTCGTGGAGTTAATTGAGGCTCCGGGTGGTCCGGCGTGGAGCCGGCTCGGCCTCGTCGAGACTCAGCGCGGCGAGTAGCCCGCTTCGATCAGGAGGCGCGGCAGCTCGGTCGGCGAGCCCGCCACCTTGAACCCTGCGGCCTCGAGCGCTGCGATCTTGTCGATCGCGCGCCCTGAGGCGCCAGAGACGATTGCTCCAGCGTGACCCATGCGGCGCCCCTCAGGCGCTGCGCGACCGGCGATGAAGGCGACACGCGGTAGGTGCGAAAGGTTCGCGGCGGCCCATGCTGCAGCCTCCTCTTCGGCGGCGCCGCCGATCTCGCCGATGAGTACGATCGCGCGCGTCGCCGTATCGGTCGCGAAGAGTTCGAGCGCGTCGCGGAAGGTGGTGCCAATGATCGGATCGCCACCGATGCCGAGGCAGGTCGACTGGCCGATGCCGGCGTCGGTCATCGATTGCACCGCTTCGTAGGTGAGCGTGCCTGAGCGGCTCACCACGCCGACATCGCCGGGGAGGTGGATCGAGGCGGGGATGATGCCGACCTTCGTGCCGCGGCCGTTCGCGCCGGGGCTCGTCGCCCCTGGGCAGTTCGGCCCGATGAGTCGCGCGCCGTACTCGCGTACCGAGGCGAGCGCGCGGACCATGTCGTGCACCGGGATCCCCTCGGTGATGCAGAAGATCGTCTTCACGCCAGCCTCTGCCGCCTCGGCGATCGCGTCGGCGGCGCCGGCGGCGGGGACGAAGATGCAGCTGGTGTTTGCGCCGGTCTCGCGCACGGCGTCACTCACGGTGTCGTAGACCGGCACGCTCTCGTCGAGCGCGCGCTCACCGCCGCGACCCGGCGTCACGCCGGCGACGATCTTCGTTCCGTAGGCGACCATCTGCGCGGCATGAAAGCCGCCCTCGCGTCCGGTCAGTCCCTGAACGACCAGTCGCGTCTCTGGTCCGACGAGAATGCTCACTTGGCTCCTCCTGCGGCGAGTGCCACCGCCTTCTCTGCCGCCTCATCGAGGCTCGTCGCCGTCTCAAACGCCGCCGCCTTCAGGAGCGTCGCCGCCTCGGTCGCGTTGGTGCCAACGATGCGAACGACCATCGGCACGACGCGCTCCTGCTGCGCACGCGCCTCGATCAGCCCCTTCGCAACCTCGTCGCCGCGGGTGATCCCGCCGAAGATGTTGACGAGGATCGCCTTCACCCCTGCATCGGCGAGGATGATGCGCATCGCGGCGGCGACCTTGTCGGCGCGCGCGCCACCACCGATGTCGAGGAAGTTCGCTGGGGTGCCCCCTGCGCGCGTGACCAGGTCGAGCGTCGTCATGGCGAGCCCAGCACCGTTGACCATGCAGCCGATGCTGCCGTCGAGGCGGATGTACGAGATCCCCATCTCGCGCGCCTCGCGGTCGATCGGGTCCTCGCTCTCCTCGTCGCGCCAGGCGGAAAAGTCCGGATGGCGATCAAGTGCGGAGTCGTCGAGCGTCACCTTGGCGTCAAGGCAGACGAGTCGCTCGCCGCCGGGGATCTCCGGCGCAGGCACGACGGCAAGAGGGTTCACCTCAACGAGGTCGGCGTCGGCCTCGCGCGCGATGCGCACAAGCCCTGTGGCGATTGCAGCAAACTGCCTCAACAGCTCGCCGCGCAGGCCGATGTGCAGGCCGAGACGGCGCGCCTGGAAGGGGAGGAGCCCAGCCTGCGGATGCGCCATCTCGCGGACGATCGCCGTTGGGTCCTTTGCGGCGACCTCTTCAATCTCCATGCCGCCGGCTGCAGAGGCCATCACTAAGATGCCGCGGCTTGCGCGGTCGATCAGCGCCGAAAGGTAGATCTCGCGCGTGATCTCAGCGGCGGGCGCAATAAGGACGCGTCGTACAGGGAGATCCTTGATCGTAAGGGCCAAGATCGCCGCCGCAACGCTCTCAGCCTCAGCGGCGCTGGCGGCGAGCTTCACGCCGCCCGCCTTGCCGCGACCGCCGACGAGCACCTGCGCCTTGATGACGACCTGCGTTGCGCCGGCGGCGAAGAGGCGCTCGGCGGCTGCGCGCGCCGCGGCGGGGGTGGTTGCGGTTGCGCCGTCGGGTACGGGAAGTCCGAAGCGGCTGAGCAGCTCGCGCGCCTCTGCCTCGTGGATCTTCACGTCGCCGCCTCCCCGAGCCCCTGCGCTGGCCCCGTCGACGACGGTGCCAGGTGGCGCCGAGCGGCGCCGTTGCTGGGGAGTGTACGCGTGCAGCGAAGAAGCGTCGCGGTTACGATGGCGGTAGGTCAGCGGCGCTCGCCGCGGCGACACAAGACGCTCGGGAGGTGGAGGGGTGGCGCGAGGCAGCGATCGAGGCGCCGCACCAGCCGGCATCGGGCGCTACCTCACCTACCGCGGTGGCGAGGGGATGGTCGCCTGGGCCTTTCACCGCGCCTCCGGCATCGGGGTCTGGGCATTCATCATCCTTCACGTCTTTGACATCTGGCTCATTGGTGCGAACCCAGAGGCCTACGACTTCCTCGGCGCGATCTACTCCAGCCCACCAGGGCGTCTCATGGAGACCCTCCTCGGCGCGGCGCTCTTCTATCACGCGCTGAATGGCATGCGCATTGTGGTGATGGACTTCTGGCCCGCGCTCACCGCTTATCACCGCGCCCTCTGGCGCATCGTCTGGATCACCTTCTTCGCCATCGGCCTCCCTGGCGCGTACATCATCTTGAAGCCAATCTGGGAGGTCGCACGATGAGCGGGCGCTACTCGCGCTCTGGACGACCCCGGCCGGTCGGTTCGCGCGTCGATCTCTACGTTTGGTACGCGGTGCGCATCAGCTCGCTCGCCCTCTTCGTTCTCGCGCTCGCGCATTTCGCGATGACGCATTTTGTGTACGACCCTGCGGATCAGAGCGCTGAGTGGGTGCGACAGATGCGCTGGAGCTCCGTCACCCTTCGCGCCCTCGACTGGGGGATGCTGATGGCGGTCCTCGTGCACGGGTTCCTCGGCATGCGCACGGTGCTGCAGGATTACGTGCCGTCGCGCCTTCGTCGGGTTGCGTTGGGGATCCTCTACGCCCTCGCCCTCGCCCTCTTCGTCCTCGGCACCCAAGTGGTGCTCACCCTCAAGATCGGATAGGGCGACATGAGCGGCGCCCTCCGAGCGAACGCGAGCAGAACCGACATCGACGCCGTTGTAGTCGGCGCCGGCGGTGCTGGGCTCTGGGCCGCACTGGAGTTGGCGCGCGAAGGGATCCCCACCGCGGTGCTGACGAAGCTCTACCCGACGCGCTCCCACACCGGCGCGGCGCAAGGCGGCGTCTGCGCAGCGCTCGGCAACGTCGAAGAGGATCACTGGGAGTGGCACATGTTCGACACGGTGAAGGGCGGCGACTACCTCACCGATCAGGATGCAGCCGAGGTGCTCGCCCGCGAGGCGATCCCGGCGGTGATCGAACTCGAGCGCATGGGCCTTCCGTTCAACCGCACCCCCGACGGAAAGATTGACCAGCGTCGCTTCGGTGGCCACACCCGCAACTACGGCGAGGGCCCGGTGCGTCGCAGCTGCTACGCAGCAGATCGCACCGGTCACATGATCTTGCAGACGCTCTACCAGCAGTGCATCAAGGCGGGCGTCAAGTTTTACGACGAGTATCACGTCGTTGACCTGGTCTTCGAAGGCGGCGAGGCCGACAAGGGTGGTCGCTGCAGCGGCGTGGTCGGCTACAAGATCTCCGACGGTTCGCTCCACGTCTTCCGCGCGAAGACGGTGCTCCTTGCAACGGGCGGGTATGGGCGCGCTTGGCGCGTCACCTCAAACGCACACTCGCTCACCGGTGACGGAATGGCGCTTGCCTGGCGCCACGGCGTGCCGTTGATGGATATGGAGTTCTACCAGTTCCACCCCACGGGGATCGTCGGCATCGGGATCCTCCTCTCAGAGGCGGCGCGCGGTGAGGGTGGCTACCTGCTCAATAACGAAGGGAAGCGCTTCATGGAGAGCTACGCGCCGAAGCTGATGGAGCTTGCGCCGCGCGACATGGTCTCGCGTGCGATCTACCAAGAGGTGCGCGCCGGTCGCGGCATCGACGGGAAGGACTACGTCTACCTCGACGTGCGCCACCTTGGGCGCAAGGTGATCGAGGAGAAGCTCCCCGACATCACCGACTTTGCGCGCGTCTACCAGGGGGTTGAGCCGATCAGCGAGCCGGTGCCGATTCAGCCGACCGCCCACTACGCCATGGGCGGCGTACCGACGAACCTCAACACCGAGGTGATCGCCGGCCCCGACGGCAGCGTCGTGCCTGGACTCTTCGCCGCTGGCGAGGTCGCCTGCGTCAGCGTTCACGGAGCCAATCGCCTCGGCACGAACTCGCTCGTTGACCTCCTCGTCTTCGGCAAGCGCGCCGGGAAGCGCATGGCAGCGATCTGCAAGTCGACCCAGCTCCCCGCCGCTCGCCCCGGTGCAGAGACTGCGGTCGCCGATGAGATGGCGGCGATGGCGAGCCGCCCCGAGGGGGTGCGCCCGGCAGAGATTCGACGCGACCTCGCCGCGCTCATGATGGATAACGTCGGCGTCTATCGCGACGAGGCGCTCCTCTCGGCGGCCGTGCGCGAGATCGCCCGCCTCAAGGGGGAGTACGCCCGAGTCCGCGTGGAGGACACGGGGAGCGTCTTCAACACTGACCTCCTCGAAGCCCGCGAGCTCGGCTACCTGCTGGACACCGCCGAAGCGACCGCCGTCTCAGCGCTCGCTCGCAAGGAGTCGCGCGGCGCACACAGCCGCGAGGACTACCCCGACCGCGACGACGCCAAGTTCCTCGCCCACACGATGGTCTGGCGCGGCAGCGACGGCGCGCCGGCGGAGCGGATCGCCTACAAGCCGGTAACGATCACCATCTTTGAGCCGAAGCCGCGGATCTACTAATGAAGGGCATCCAGCTGATGGGGGACATCCAGTGAGCAGCGTCGAACTAAAGATCCAGCGCTTCGACCCTGAGCGCGATGCCGCGCCGCACTGGGTCAACTACACCGTGCCGGTGGAGCCGATGGACCGCGTCCTTGACGTGCTCACCCGCGCGAAGGAGTTATTCGACGGGAGCATCACCTTCCGCCGCTCCTGTGCGCACGGCGTCTGTGGATCCGACGCCCTCATGATCAATGGACGCAACCGCCTCGCCTGCAAGGTGCGGGTTGAGCAGCTCGGCAAGAGCATCAGCGTCGCGCCGCTCCCCGGACTCCCCGTCATTAAGGATCTGGTCGTCGACATGGATGCCTTCTTCGGCAAGTACCGTTCGGTACTGCCGTTCCTTGTCGCCGAAGAGCCGGCGGGCGAGGGGGAGCGCCATCAGACCCAGGAGCAGCGCGATCGTTACGACGACACGACGAAGTGCATCCTCTGCGCCGCCTGCACGAGCTCGTGCCCATCGTTCTGGGCGCAACCCGACTATGTGGGCCCAGCGGCGATTGTGAACGCGCACCGTTTTATCTTTGACTCGCGCGACGAGGCGGCCGACGATCGGCTTGAGATCCTCGCCGACGAAGACGGCGTATGGCGCTGTCGCACCACCTTCAACTGCGTAGATGCCTGTCCGCGCGGGATCAACATCACGAAGGCGATCCTTGAGGTCTCCTCGGCGATCGGTTCGCGCCGATAACTGAGGCGCTCCGCTCCCTCATCCTCCGCGCCGACGGCGCATGCCGCGGCAACCCTGGTCCTGCGTCGATCGGCGTCGCGCTCTACGACGCCACAGCCGATGGTGCAGAGCGCCACGATGCAACTCCGATCGCGACGATCTCTGCGGCGATCGGCACCACCACGAACAACGTTGCCGAGTGGAAGGCGGTCGTCTCTGGCCTTGAGCTCGCCGTAGAGCTTGGCGCAAGTGAGGTGCTCCTCCTCCTTGATTCCAAGCTCGTCGTCGAGCAGATCTCTGCGCGCTGGAAGGTACGCGACGCAAAGTTGGCGCCGTACCGTGACGAGGCACACGCACTGCTCGTGCGCTTCTCGCAGTGGAGTGCGCGCCATGTTCCGCGCGAGCAGAACGGGCGGGCCGATGCGTTGGCGAACGAGGCGCTCGACCGAGCGCTCATCGGTGGGCCAGCCTGGGTCACGCGTCGGCCGGAACCTGCAGTGTCGAGCGGAACGAAGAGTGCTGCAGCCGCGGATAGCGCGGCGCTCCTGCATGAGAGCGCATCGGCACGCGCTGCGACGCGCGTCACCTTCATGGGTTGTGGTGCAAGTCGCGGCGTCCCACGCGTCGGCTGTCGCTGCGCCGTCTGCCTCTCGCGCGACCTGCGCAACCACCGCACCAGGTCGGCGGCGCTCGTGGAGTGGAGTGACGCGGCCTCGGGGGCAGCGCGCGCGATCGTGATTGACCCTGGAATGGATCTTCGGGACCAGGCGCTCCGCTTCGGCGTTGATCGACTCGACGGCGCGCTCGTCACCCACATTCATGTGGATCACACGGGCGGCATCGACGAGCTGCGCGCCTACACCGACGCACAAGACGAGGTGCTCCTCCTCGGCGCAGGCCCAGGGACCGCAGCGGAGTTGCGCCAACGCTGGGAGTACGCGGTGGACGGGCGTACCGCCCCGGGGCATGGCATCCCCGCACTCCGTATCGAGGTTGCCGAGCCGACCCTGCAGATCGCCGGGCGTCCCTTTGAGGCGATCCCGATCGTGCACGGCAAGCGCGAGGCGCACGGCTGGCGCAGTGGCGCGTTCGCCTACCTCACCGATGTCGCCTCGGTCACCGCCGCTTCGCGGGCGCGCCTCCAGGGGCTCGACCTGCTCGTCGTCTCGGCGCTGCGCGACCTGCCGCACCCGACCCATCAGACGGTCGACGAGGCGCTCGAGCTCATCGCGGCGCTCGCCCCCGCCCGAGCCGTCCTGACCCACCTCGACCACGACCTGGATTACGAGGAGCTTGCAGGTCGCCTCCCCGCCAACGTCTTCGCGGCATTCGATGGGCTCGTCGTAGCGGTTCCGTCGCGCTAGACTCCCGATCCGGCGAGATGGCCGGACGGCCGCGTCGGCGCCCTCGGGCGTCGTCGAGGAAAGTCCGGGCTCCAAGGTGCAAGGCAGCGGGTAACGCCCGTCCGCCGTGAGGCGCGGACTAGTGCCACAGAGACGAGTCCACCGCAGGCTTCGGCCAGCGGTGGGGTGAAACGCGGCAAACTCTGCCTGGAGCAAGGTCGAATAGGGAGATGCCTCCGCCGCTTGCGGCGGGGACCAGCGCACCGCTGGGATCTCCGGGTTGACCGCTGGAGTCGTCGAGCAATCGACGGCCGAGATGGATGGCCGTCCCCCCGCAAGGGGGACAGAACCCGGCTTACAGGCCATCTCGCCGGGCTTCCATGCTTCGCCCCCTGTTTGGGGCAGCCTTCAACCTCCCCTTCAGCCCCTCCGGCCCCCTCCAGGCATCCCTGATGCCCCGTCGAGGCCCCCCTTGACAGGTGGGGGAGGTGGGGGCAGAATCCATCCAAGTGGTTTGAAGTGGGGCTAGGTGGGTTCACCACCTGCTGCACTCGCCGCGGCGGAGGGGATAGCGTGTTTACGGGCGAATACCGCCATACGATCGACGGCAAGGGACGGGTCGCCGTCCCCGTGCGCTTCCGCGCCCAGCTTGATGGCGGCGCCTTCGTCTCTCGCTGGCTCGACAACTGCCTCGCCGTCTTCCCACGCGCCGCCTGGGACGAGCTCGCCGCCAAGGTCGCGGCGCTCCCCACCGGCAACGCCACCGCGCGAGAGTTCAGCCGATTCTTGTTCGGTAGCGCCTTTGAGCTTGAGATCGATGCGCAGGGGCGCCTCTTGCTGCCGGCGACGCTGCGCGACTGGAGCGGCCTCGAGGGCGAGGCGATGGTGGTGGGTGCGCGCGATCACGCCGAGATCTGGACGCCGAAGCGATGGGACGGCTATCGCGGCACGATGGACTCCTCCGACGCGCTCGCCGCGCAACTCGAGGGGCTCGGTTTCTGATGGCGGGGGACTTGACGGTCCACCGCCCGGTCCTTCTCGACGAAACCCTCGCCGCGCTTGCGGTTCGCGCTGACGGAAGCTACATCGACGCGAACCTTGGCGGCGGCGGCCATGCAGAGCAGATCCTTGACGCGAGCGCGCCGGCGGGTCGACTCCTCGGCATCGACGCAGATCCCGCAGCGATTGAACGTACGCGCGCACGCCTCGCGCGCTTCGGCACGCGCCTGCAGACCCATCAGGGGAGCAATGCAGAGATCGCCCTCGCCGCGGGCGCGGCTGGGATTGCTGCAGCGGACGGGATCCTCTTCGACCTCGGCCTCTCGTCAGACCAACTCTCCGACAGCGCGCGCGGCTTCGGGATCCGCGCCGGCGGCCCGCTCGACCTTCGCTTCGACACCTCGTGTGGCGAGCCTGCTTCGGCGCTGCTCGCGCGCCTCGATGCTCGCGAGCTCACTCGTATCTTCAAGGCATACGGCGAGGAGCCACATGCGTCGCGGATCGCCAAGGCGATCGTTGCGCGCCGCAACGTTGAGCCGATTGACACATCGGAGCGACTCGCAGCGCTCGTGGAGTCGGCAGTTCCGGTTCGCTATGGGCCACCGTTGCGCATCCACCCTGCGACCCGCGTCTTTCAGGCGCTGCGCATCGCTGTTAACGATGAGTTGGAGGCGCTGGCGACGGCGCTCGACGGCGCGATCAGCATCCTTGCCGACGGCGGCCGCATTGTCGTGCTCACTTACCACTCGCTCGAAGATCGCATCGTGAAGCAGGCGTTCGCCGCCGCCGCGCGTGGATGTATTTGCCCACCGCGTGCACCCGCCTGCGGCTGTGGTCGCACGCCAACGCTGCGCCTGATCAACCGCAAGCCGTTGATCGCCACCGATGAAGAGATCGCCGCAAACCCGCGCAGCCGCAGCGCAAAGCTGCGTGCCGCCGAACGCATCGGAGTTGCGGCGTGACGGCGATCGGTCGACCACTGCGCGGGGCACAGCTGGTCGCCCCGCTCACCGCCCCACGCGTTGCTGACGCACGGCGCGCCGCTGCGGCGCGACAGCGCATTGCAATCCAGCGTGCGTTCGTCCCGGTGGCGAGTAGTCCTCGCCTCGAGCAGGCGAGCGGTGCTGCGCTCTCCGGTTCAATCCGCGTGCCGAGCGCAGCGATCCCTGGTGGGGCGCGGCGCGTCGCACAGCCGCGCGGTGCAATCGGCGTCTCGGCGTGGAGTGCTGGTCGTGACGGGGTTGCGGGGAGCCTCCGTGGCCGCACCTTCGGTGTCGGACTGCTCCTCTTCTGCGCGATGTTCATCTTTTTGATCTTGGCAACGGAGACGAGCACGTCGGGTGCACTCGTGCGTGGCCTGCGCGACGATCAGACGCGACTCATGGAGCAGATTCGCTCCGGCGAATCAGACATGAATCCCCTCGGGCGTGAGCCAGAGATTCGCCGTCGCGCCTTTGAGCTGGGCGTTGGTCAGCTCGGTAGCCCGCTGCTCGTTGAGGGGCGCTGAGATGCAGAACGATTCGCGCCTCGCCCGCACCGACTCACGGCCGCGGGTCCTCTTCGTTGCAGCGCTCCTCTTTTTGTGCGGGATCCTGTGCTTGGGGCGGCTCTTCGCCTGGCACACCGTGGATCGGGCGCGGATCATCGCGGCGGGTGGCTTCGGCACCTCGAGCACCGACGAGGAGCGACCGAATCGCGGCACGATCACGGACCGCACGGGGTCGGTCGTTCTCGCCGAGACGGTGATGCGCCACAACGTCTACGCCCAGCCGGCGCAGATGAGTGACGAAGAGCGCGCCGCCGCAGAGGGGGCACTCACCGCTGCGCTCTCGCTGGGGAGCGCTGAGGTGGCACGCATTCACGCGACGCTCGCCTCGGGGCGCGCCTGGGTCACCCTCCTCACCGGGCTCGACGACGAGCAGAGCGGCGCGGTCACCGCTGCCCTCGCGACCGCCGGCTCGAAGCTCGTCACCCTCGGCGAGGTTCGCATGCGTAACTACAAGCAGGTTGGCGGCGCTGCGGGAACCTCGCTGGCAAGCCACATCATCGGCTTCGTGAACGCTGACGGCGTTGGCCAGTACGGCCTTGAGGCCTACTACGAGCAGCAGTTGGCCGGCGACGCTCGCGTCACCCGAACCGAGCGGGGGAGCGACGGCGTTGATCGGGTGATCGAGCTCTCTGGTGGACACCCTGGTGCTGACCTCCGACTCTGCGTCGATGCCACGTTGCAGACGCTTGTTGAGCAAGAGGTTGCAGCCGCCGGTGTCGCCAATCGCGCCGAAGCGGTGAGCGTCATGGTGATGGACCCATTCACTGGAGGCGTCCTCTCGTCGGCGTCGTGGCCGGCCTACGATGCAAATGATTTCGCTGCGACCGCTGCGCGTGACCCGAGCCGTTTCCAGGATCCAGTGATCTCGAACGTGTACGAGCCGGGATCGGTGATGAAGACGCTCACCTCGGTCGCAGCACTTGAGGGTGGCGGCGTGACTACCGAGTCGATCTACCAGGACGAGACGGCGCTGATCCTCGACGACGGCCTGAACAAGGTGCAGAACGCGGACCATCGCTCCAAGGGGACGCTCACCTTGCGTCAAGCGCTCTCGTGGAGCCGCAACGTCGTCTTCTCAAAGATCGCGTTGGCCCTTGGCAAGAGCACCGATGAGTCCGCGCGGTCGATCTACTCCACCTGGCTCAAGTTCGGGATCGGCACAGAGACAGGGATCGACCTTGCCGGTGAGAACCACGGCCTCGTGAACGATCCGACGCGGCCGCTCTACCCCTGGCGCGAGATCGACGTCGCCAACGCCTCGTTCGGGCAGGGGCTGAGCGTCACACTCGCGCAGCTCGCCGTTGCCTATTCGGCGATGCTGAATGGCGGAGTGCTGGTGCGCCCGCGCATCGTTGACGCGGTCGATGGCGTTCCGGTACCGATCACCACGCGTGGCGTTGCGACGAGCCGCAAGATCTCAGGGCAGATGATCGACATGATGGGGAGCGTCACGAAGGTCGTGCCGCTCTACGCGCGCCTCACCAAGATGCCGTTCTACTCCTACGGCGGCAAGACCGGCACGGCGCAGATCTGGCTTAAGGATGCACGCAACGAGAAGGGCGGCAAGGGTGCGTGGGATCCGAACCATTACAACTTCACCTTCGTCGGCTGGATCGGGCGGACCGCCCCCGAGTACGTCATCGCCGTCTCGATTCGTCGCGGCACCCCTGTGGTGAACCTTCAAGGGAACATCCTCAACAACGTTGAGTCGTACGAACTCTTCCGCCGCGTCTCCCAGGATCTCATCGCTGTGATGGGCATCCCCCCGGCCGCCACAACCGGCGGTTTGACTTCCCCCGCCCAGCCCGGCGTGCTGGAACCCTCCGCTCCGGTCGCGGACGGGTTGGGCGGGGACCTACTCCCACCGCGACGCGAGGAGTCGCTGGTATGACGGCGAGCGCTGCACCGCGCACGCGTGTCTCTGGCCCGCTCGCGCGGAGCGGCGCTGAGCTTGCAGCGCTCATCACCGGTGCTGCGTTGCGCGACGGTGCGGTTAAGGCTGAATTACTCGTCGATGGTTTGCGCGCGATCCGCGGGGCGCGGGTCGACTCGCGACTGGTTGCCGACGGTGAGATCTTCTTCGCGCTCCCTGGTGAGCGCACCGACGGGCGCCTGCACATGGTGGACGCCCTCGAGCGCGGCGCCGCCGCGGTCGTCGCCGAACGTCCGAACTCCGCCGCTGCACCGCACGCTGTTGCACCGCATGCTGGCGAGGGAGCGGCACTCGACGTCGCCATGGCGGCGGCGAAGGTTGCCGCGACGAAGCACGGAGCGACACTCCTTCTCGTTGATTCGGGGGTTCGTGCACTCGCCGCAGCGGCGACCAGCTGGCGCGCACGCTTTGATCTCGATGTGATCGGCGTGACCGGCTCGGTGGGGAAGACGACGACGAAGGAGCTGATCGCAGCGGCGCTCGGCGGTGCTGCGACGAAGACGAGCGCGACACCAGGGAACGCCAACAACGAGATCGGCCTTCCGCTTGCGCTCCTCAACCTTCCAGACGGCGCGGAGCGACTTGTTGCTGAGATGGGGATGTATGTCGGTGGCGATATCGCCGACCTCTGCGCGATGGCGCGCCCGCGCGTTGGTGTGGTCACCGCGATCGATGCGGTGCACGCCTCGCGCGCCGGTGACCTCGATGCGATTGCCGCGGCGAAGGGGGAGCTCATCGCCGCACTCCCTGCGGATGGGTGTGCGGTGCTCAACGCCGACGATGCGCGCGTCCTTACGCTCGCCGCTCGCGGGCCAGCGCCGGTGATCAGCGCAGGGAGCGCCACGGGGGCGACGGTGCGCATTGAGCGCGTTGAGCTCGACCAGGCGACCGCACACACGCTCGTCACCGTTGCGACGGAGGAGGGCTCGGTCACCGCCAACCTCCCGCTCTTCGGGCTCCACTTTGCCTCTGGCGCGGCGCTCGCCATCGCCACGGCCGGAACCTGCGGCGTGCCCGCAGCAATCGCCGCCGAGCGACTCAGCAACGTTGCGCTTCCAAGCGGGCGGGCCACGGTTCGCAGCGTCGGCGGCGTGCGCCTGATCGACGACGCCTATAACGCCGCCCCCTCGAGCATGCGCGCCGCCCTCGCCACTCTCGCCGCGTCGCCAGCGCGCCGCTTCGCAGCCCTCGGCGCGATGGGGGAGCTCGGCGACTACGCCGCTGCAGCGCACCTTGAGATCGGACGCGTTGCCGCATCAAGCGACCTTGAATTCCTCATCGTCCTCGGCGACGAGGCGGATGGGATCGCGGAGGGCGCCCGACTCGGCGGAATGCCGATCGAGCGGATCATTCGGCTCTCCACAGACGAGGCGGGGATCGACGCCGCGGCAGGACTGCTGCGCGATCGCGTCTCTGCGGGCGACAGCATCTTGATCAAGGCCTCACGTGCTTCGGAGCTTGAGCGCCTCGTCGCCGCGATCGCGGCACGTCTGGAGGCCGGCGCATGATCGCGATCGTCCAGGCACTGGTCCTCTCGTTCGCCTGCGTCTGGCTGATCATGCCCGCCTACCTGCGCCTGCTCCGTCACACCGGATTCGGCAAGCGCGTACGGCGAGAGTTTGGTCCCGACTGGCACATCGTGAAGGAGGGGACCCCAACGATGGGCGGCCTCCTCCTCGTCGCCGTCGTCATCGTGCTCGCCCTGCTCCTCGATGCCGTTGACGCATCGACCTACGCGGTCCTACTCGCCCTCCTCGGCGTCTCACTCGTCGGCGCCTTCGACGATTGGCTCAACGCGCGAACCGGCGACGGGATCTCGGCACGACAGAAGCTCGCCTGGCAGATCGTCGTTGCGATCATCGCCGCGATCTATTTGCAGCAGCACTTCGCCTTCGCCTCGCTCGTCGTCCCCTTCGTCGGGGAGGTGGGGATCGCACCGCTCCTGTGGATTGCCGTGGCGGTGGTGGCGATCGTCGCCACGAGCAACGGGGTAAACCTTACCGACGGGCTCGATGGCCTCTCGGGAGGGACGATGGTCTTTGCCTGGATCAGCTACATGGTGATCGCCCTGCTCAACGCGCCAGGGCAGGCAAACCTCGCCCTCGTCTGCGCGCTCATCGCCGGATCGCTCATCGGCTTCCTCTGGTTCAACATTCACCCTGCAAGCGTGATCATCGGTGACACCGGAGCACTCGGATTCGGTGCAGCGCTCGCGGTCACTGGCCTCGTCACTGGCAACGTGCTCCTCCTCCCGCTGATCGGGATCATCTTCGTCGTCGAGACGGGCTCGGTGATCATCCAGGTCGCTGCGGTGAAGATCCTTGGACGACGCGTCTTCCTCTTCACGCCGATCCACCATCACTTCGAGCGACTCGGCTGGGCCGAGACGCAGATCACCTTCCGCTTCTGGGTTGTCGGTGCGATCGGTGGGATCCTCGGGATCGTCGCCTTCCTCGCAACGCGCAACGCGGGGCTGTGAGCGGCGCGATGGGCGCAGGATCGGGCGGGATTCGCCTCGCCGATCTTGAGGCCGGTGCGATCGCCGCTGGGAGTCTGCGTGGTGTCCTCACCGTCGTGCTCGGCGCAGGGCGCACTGGTCAGGCCGCGGCCGCCTTTGCCGCAGCAGCGGGTGCGCAGGTGACACTGCACGACACCGCCGCTGCAGCGACGCTTGAGGCGGCAACCACGGCACTGCAGGGGAGCGGTGTGACGTTCGCCTTCGGCCCAGACGCTCCACTCGCCCCGTTGCTGGATACGGCGCAGCTCGTGGTCCACAGCCCTTCAGTGACGCTCGGCTTCCCCTCGGTGAAGGAGCAGGTTGCAGCCCCACTCAGCGCATTTGCCGCGCGCGCACTCCCGCTTGGCGGCGACCGCGAGGCGCGTGGCGTGATCCTGATCAGTGAGCCGGAGTGGACACTGCGCCTGCTCGGCAACCGTACCGTTGTCGGCGTGACTGGGACGAAGGGAAAGACCACGACCACAGCACTCATCGCCGCGATCCTCGCTGCAGATCCGTCACGCCCCGTTGAGCTTGGCGGGAACAACGGCCGACCGTTGATCGGACACGCCACGAGCTTGGCCGCAAACGCTCGTGTCGTGATGGAGATCTCAGAGTTGCAGCTCCCCTCGATCGTCAGCAGCGTGAAGGTTGGGGTGTACACCAACATCACCGTCGATCACCTCGATCGCCACGGCACAGTCGATCGCTACCGCGCCGTGAAGCGCCTCCTCGCCGCGCGTGTTGCCGATGACGGCGTGCTGATCGTGAACCTCGACGATCCGGTGACCGCTGGGTTGGCGGGTGAGGGGCGCGTGACGACGATCGGCTATCGACGCGAGGCGCCGATCCCCGGCGGGGTGGGGATCGTTGACGGCTGGATCGTTGCGGCAGGGGTCGCAGGTCCAACGGGCGCCGCCGCCGCGACGGGCCCCGGCGGCCGGATTGCGCCGGTCGGCGAGATCGCACTGATCGGCGATCACAGCGTCAGCAACGTGCTCGCCGCCGTTGCGGCGGGCCTCGCACTCGGCGTCGCCCCCGACGCCATTCGTCGTGCGATCACGTCGTTCACCGGCGTCCCGCACCGACTTGAGCCGATCGCCCTGATCGACGGCATTCGCTACGTTGACGACAGCCAGGCGACCCAGCCCGACGCGGTCGCCGCCGCGCTTCGCTCCTTCGAGCAGCCGCTCGTCTTGGTCGCTGGTGGGCGCAGCAAGGGGGCAGACCTGCACGATCTCGCGCGCGTCGTCGCCGAGCGCTGCAGCGCCGCGGTGGTGATGGGTGAGCTCTCCGACGAGCTGGAGTCGACCTTCCGCGCCGCTGGGCTCGCGCGCATCGAACGCAGCAGCGGCGGGATCGACGGTGCGACGCTTGCTGCAGCACGCCTCGCTCGCGAGGTTGCCACGCCAACAGGGAGTGTCCGCGCGACGGTGCTGCTCAGCCCGATCGGGTCCTCGTTCGACATGTTTAATAACCCGTTCGGCGCGCGCGGCGACGCATTCAAGGATGCGGTGCGGCGACTCGCGGCGGGGGAGCTCGTATGACGAGCATCGTGGAACGCCCCGCCTCCATTCGGACGATCGGCGCGCGCCCACATCTCGCAAGCGGCCCAGCACCCGCAACGGCGGGGGGGCGACGTGCCTCCGGTCGCCTCGGCTCACGTCTTCTGCCACTTCGTCCACCCGAGGATCGCCTCATCCTCTTTTCGGCGCTTGCCTTGGTCGGCATCGGCGTTCTCGAAGTCTTCTCCTCCTCAGCGATGAACTTTCTCAACACCGCCGATGGCCCGTATGGAACCGGCGGCCGCCAGCTGCTCTACGCCCTCTTGGGGATTGGCGTCATGCTCGTCATCTCGCAATACGACTATCGCGTCTGGCGGAGGCTTGCGACCCCTGCGATCTTCGTGGCGCTCGGACTGCTCATCGCGGTGCTCCTTCCCTTCGTCACCACCGATCGCAACCTCAACCGTGCGTTTGTCGTCGGCCCGGTCAGCGTTCACGCCGCAGAGTTCGCGAAGCTTGCCCTCGTCCTCTACCTCGCAGATCTTCTTTCGCGGCGCGGGCACGCCCTCGATGATTTCCGCGGAACGATCCTCCCTGCTGGCGGCGCGATCCTGCTCTGCGCAGGGCTGATCATGCTCGAGCCAGACCTTGGAACGGCGGTGGTTGTCGGCGTGACCGGATTCAGCATGCTCTTCGTTGGGGGGCTACCGCTCCGCTGGCTGGTGCCGGCGGGACTTGGCGCAGCGCTCCTCGGCGTCGCAAGCATTGCCTTGCGCAGCTATCAATCGGCACGGCTTGGCGGCTTCCTTGATCCACTCTCCGACCCAACGGGTGGCACCTATCAAACGATCCAGGGGCTGATCGGCATCGTCTCGGGGGGAATCACTGGGAAGGGTCTCGGCAGCTCGCAGCTTCCAGGCGCCTCGACAATCCCATACGCCTGGAACGACTACATCTTTGCGGTCATCGGACAGGAGCTCGGGCTGGTCGGCGCCGCAGGGGTGTTGATCGCCTTCCTGCTGATCGCACTCCGCGGCATCGGCATCTCGCGAAAGGCACCGGATACGTTTGGTGCCCTGCTCGCACTCGGGATCGTCGTCTGGATCTGCGGCCAAGCGATGATCAACATCGGCGTGGTGCTCTCGCTCCTTCCGGTGACGGGGGTGCCGCTCCCGCTCGTCTCACAAGGTGGTTCTGCCATGGTCGTGTTGTTGGCGGCAATCGGGCTGCTCCTCTCCATCTCGCGTGAGACCGGGAGTGCGGCGGAATTTGGAGGTACTGATGCGCGTGCTGATCGCGGGCGGCGGGACCGGGGGACATCTCTTCCCCGGGTTCGCCGTAGCCCGTACGCTCCGTCGCCTCGACCCCGCAGCTGAGATCCACTGGGTGGGTGGGCGGCGCGGCATCGAGTCGCGCCTCGTCGCCGCTGAGGGGTTTCCGTTGACGCTCCTCGCCGCTCCAAGCCTGCGACCTGCAGGTGCCGGCCCGCTCGCCGCTGCCCGGGACGTGATCGCGCTCGTTCGTTCGCTGCCGCAGTCGATCGCGCTGATTCGCCGGCTGCAACCCGACGTCGTCTTCTCAACCGGCGGCTACATCGCGATCCCAGTGCTGGTTGCGGCGGCGTTGACGCGCACGCCGAGCCTCCTTTGGGAGGGGAACGTCGTCGCGGGGCGCAGCAACCGACTCGTCGCCAGGCTCGCCACCGAGCGCGCCGTCGCCTGGGAGGCGACGCGGGCTCATGCGCCGTGGAGTGACGCCGCGACCCACCACACCGGCACCCCCGTGCGCGACTTGACGACGACCTCACGCACCGCCGCGCGCCGCGCCCTCGGCGTCGGCGACGGCGAGCTCCTCCTCCTCGCCTTCGGTGGGTCTCAGCGCGCGCTTCGCCTCGAGTTGGCGCTGAACGGCGCACTTGAATCGACACTCAGCGGCTGGCGTGTGCTCCACGCTGTTGGCGATGGGATTGCGGCGGCAGAGGCACGCCGCGCCGAGTTGCCCGCGCACCTTCGTGATCGCTATCGCCCTGTTGAGATGCTCTTGAGCGGTGCGATGGAGGAGGCGCTCCTCGCCGCCGACCTGCTCCTTGGTCGCGCTGGCGCTTCGACGATTGCCGAAGCGGCGGCGGCGGGGCTCCCCGCGGTGATCGTGCCGTATCCGTATGCGGGCGGTCACCAGCGCGCGAATGCTGCGGCGTTCGTTGCGGCGGGCGCCGGGCTTCTCATCGACGATGCAGATTGCACGCCAGAGCGCCTCACCGAAGCACTTGAGCACTTCCACGCCCCAGCAGCACGTACTGCTGCCGCAGCTGCAGCGCGATCAATCGCGCGACCCGACGCCGCCGACGCGATCGCTACGATCCTCCGGCGCATCGCCTCGCCGCGCAGCGGCGCGCGCGGCGTCGCCGATCGGGGCGTACGGGGAGATCAGCGATGAGTGAAAAGATGGCGTTGGGGGCATGGGCTCAGCGCGACGAGGCCGCTCGCGAGATGGAGCGTCGCCTCGGGTTGCGCGCCGAGCGCGACGAGCCACTTGCGTCCCACACCACGATGCGTGTGGGCGGCCCCGCCGATCTGCTTGTGACGGTAAAAGATCGCTTTGCCCTGCGCGGCATCGTGCGCCTTGCGACGAGTCGCGGTTGGCCGCTTCTGGTGCTCGGGCGTGGCAGCAACGTGGTGGTATCCGACAGAGGCGTGCGCGGGATCGTCGTCTTGAATCGCAGCGCGGCGAGCGAGGTCGACGCTGCGAGCGGCGAGATGCGCCTCGACTCCGGCGTGCCGATGGCGCGCGCGGCGACCCTCGCCGCTGACGCGGGGCTCACCGGCATGGAGTTCGCCCTGGCAATTCCCGGAAACATCGGCGGCGCCGTCTGGGCGAACGCTGGGGCGCATGGCGCAGAGATCGCGGACGTGTTGCGCTCGGCGACGATCCTTCGCCCCGATGGGAGCGAGGAGGAGGTCGCCGCTGCAAGCCTCGCCTTCAGCTATCGCGACTCGCAGCTCAAGCACGCAGCCGGGGCGGGGAGTGTGGTGCTCGGCGCATCCTTCGCCCTTCGTCACGATGAGCCTGCGTTGATCAAGGAGCGGCTCGAAGAGATTCGAACGTGGCGTCGTGAGCACCAACCGCTCGGCGTGCCGAGCGCCGGGAGCGTCTTCCGCAATCCGCCCGGGTCGCTCAGCGCCGGCGCGCTCATTGAGGCGGTGGGATTGAAGGGGCGGAACATCGGCGGCGCTGAGATCTCGCTGCTGCATGCGAATTGGATCCTGAACCGTGGCGGGGCAACCGCCAACGATGTTCGTGCCCTGCACGACCTCTGCATCAGTGAGGTCCAGCGCAGTGCTGGCGTTCACCTGGAGAGCGAGATCGTCTTCATCGGCGACGATGCGCCCACGAGTCGATCATGAGCGCAAAGGAACTCCCGCCGATCCTGCTCCTCTACGGCGGCAGGAGCGCCGAGGCTGAGGTCTCGGTCGTCTCAGGGAGTGCGATCGCTGCGGCGCTGCTCGGTCGTGGTGCCGCCGTGACGCAGCTCCTCATCGCGCGTGATGGCAGCGGCTCACTCCTTCCTGCGGGGCACCTGCGCGGCGAGCGGCCAGCTGCGGCGTATACGGCTGCCGGCGCTGCGAGCGAACTTGGCGCATCACCTCCGCGTGATCTTGCTGAGCTCCTGCGCGAGCAGCACCTCGCGGCCCCAGGCGTGGTTGCAATCCCCGCGCTGCACGGCCCAGGCGACGAAGATGGTGCGGTACAGGCACTCCTCGCCACCGCGGGGATCAACTACGTGGGGGCGGAGCCCACCGCTGCTGCGCTCGGCATGGATAAACCGCGCTTCAAGGATCTCGCGGCGAGCATCGGCGTTGCCGTTCTGCCCCACATCGTCGTGAGCGCCGCCGAGTGGCAGGCGCCGGGCGGTCGCGAGCGAACGAGTGCTGCGATTGAGCAGTTCGCTCGTAGCGCCGCCCCTGATGGTGCGCTGATGGGGAAGCCCGCCGCACACGGTTCGTCGATTGGCATGAAGATCGCGCGTACCCCAACAGAGTGGGCGGCGGCGGTCGACCTTGCCCTTGAGTACGGCGATCGTGCCCTGCTCGAGCCGTACCTCGCGCGTCCACGCGAACTTGAGGTCGCGCTCTTGGAGCGCCCCGACGGTAGCGTCGAAGCCTACGGGCCTGGCGAGGTCTTCCCTGGTCACGACTTCTACGACTACGAGGCGAAGTACGCCCCTGGGGTCTCGCGCACCAGCACCGAGCCTGCGCTCGACGCCACACTTCGTAACGAGCTTCTTGCCGCGGCGCGCAGGCTCTTCGTCGCATCTGGCGGACGTGGCCTCGCCAGGTTGGACTTCCTCGCCCCGCGCGACGGCAGTGGCTGGTTCATGTCGGAGGTGAACACCTTCCCAGGCTTCACGCCGATCTCGTTGTATCCGAAGCTCGTCGAGGCGGCAGGGATCTCGTTTGCCGATCTCTGTGTGCTGCTCGTCGAGACCGCGGTCGCCCGCCCTATAAAGAGCCAGCGATGAGTGGCGCTAACCGCCCACCACGTGACGGGGCACGCCCCTTTCGCCCGAACGAGATGCCACCTGGCGTTCGCGCCGGACTCGGTGGCTCGCGGCGCGCAGCGGGGGCAACCCCCGTTACGCCGAAGGTCGAGGGGGGTCGACGCCCACGACAACGCCCGATCGAGCGCATCGCCGTCGCGCTGAGCCCATCACCGCGCGTCATCACGCTCCTGCGTCGCCTCGCCGCCGTGCTTCTCATCCTGGCGGCGGTGGTGGCGCCAGCCCCCGTTGCTACAGGGAGCTCTCTGCCGATCACTACGATCACTGTCTCTGGTGCGAACCTTGTTGATTCGACCGCAATCGTTGCCGCGTCCGGGATCGTCGCCGGCGAGAACTTGCTCGCCGCGCGCCTGCGTAGCGCCGAGGTGGGGATCGGCGCGCTCCCGATGATTGCGAGCGTCCACGTGCGTGCCGGTCTCCCTGGAACGATTCAGATCGACATTGCGGAGCGCGCCCCGCTCCTTCAATGGGAGGCGAACGGCGTGACCTACCTTGTTGATGGTGCTGGGGGCGTGGTCGCAACGGCCGACTCACCCCTGCTTGCCCCGAGCGCCGCGTCTATCGTCGGGGCGCTTCCGCTCATTACCGACGCCCGCGCCGACGCCACCATTGAGCTCGGCGGGAGCATCTCAGCGGCGCTCTTCGATGCGGCCACTCGGCTCACCTCGCTCGTACCGAGCGACTTCGGCAGCGAGGCGACGGAGGTGGCGCTGCGCGTCGACCCAGACTGGGGGATCCTCCTTACCGCGCGCGGCGGGCCCGCTGATGCCGAATGGGTCGCCGTCTTCGGCACGTACACCAGCAACCTACGGCCACCGACGATGATCCCAGAACAGGTTCGCCTGCTGCGCAGCCTGCTGGCTCGTGGCGAGGGGCGGATCGGCTGGATCATCCTCGCCGACGCGCGCGCGGGCACCTACACGGATCGTGGGGTGGTACCGCCCCCTGCAGGCGGCGGGGCAACCCCTTCGCCCTCGCCTTCACCTGCACCCAGCAGCACGGTGAACCCGACAGCATCTCCATGAGATCCGCTCAGTTGAAGACCTTGGGTCAGTTCGCTCCGCGCGTCGCACGGCGCGACTCGCACCTCCATCTGGGGGGTATGATCGCCGCAACTGTTACGGGAGAGGGAGGATCAGAGCAATGACAGACGAGCGCTACACCACGATCGCGGTGATCGATGTGGGGACCTCTAAGGTCGCCTGCGCGATCGCGCACATCAGCGGCGACAACGGATCGATCTCCGTCATCGGGAAGGGGACCGCCGCTAACACCGGACTGCGCCGCGGTGTCGTAACCGACATCGAGAAGACGGGCGCAGCGATCAAGGAGGCGGTCGAGAAGGCGGAGCGACTCTCCGGCTACCGCATTGAGCATGCCGCCGTCACCCTCTCCGGAACGCACGTCGAGGGGCAGAACTCCTCGGGCCAGGTTGCCGTAGCGAGCCCCGATCGTGAGATCCGCGACGACGATGTCGATCGCGTCCTCGAGGTCTGCCGCGCGATCCAGGTGCCGAGCTCGCGGATGCTCCTCAACGTCCTCCCATCGTCATACATCGTTGATGGCCAAGAGGGGATCCAGCAGCCACGCGGGATGATCGCCTATCGCCTCGAGGCGCGAGCGCATCTCATCACCGCCTCGATGACCGCGGTGCAGAACCTCGAGAAGTGCGTGCAGGCGGCGGGGATCTCCGTTGACGAGTTCGTCCCCGCATCGCTCGCCGCTTCGGAGCTGACGCTCTCGGAGACGGAGCGCGAGCTGGGCACGGTGCTCGTCGACATCGGTGCTGAGACGTGCGACATCGCCGTCTTCCACCTGAACGCCGTCGTGCACTCGGCGGTGCTGCCGATCGGCGCGGCGTTCGTCACGCGCGACGTTGCGATCGGACTGAAGACCAGCCTCGCCGCGGCCGAGGAGTTGAAGGTGAACTACGGAACGTGTGACCTTCGTACCGTCTCGCTCAACGAGCAGTACACGGTCCCCGACGAGCCGGGCGGCCGACGCATCGACCGACTTGAGCTCGCCCGCATCATCGAAGCGCGCATGCGCGAGCTCCTTGAGATGGTGAGCGGCGTGGTTGCCGCAGCCGGCCCTGAGGCGACGAGCGCAGGAGTGGTGTTGACCGGTGGCGGGGCGCAGCTCCAAGGGATCGACGTGCTCGCACGTGAGATCTTGCGCGCCCCGGTGCGGGTCGCCGCCCCAGAGGGCCCCGTCATGGGACTCCTTGACGACTTCCGCGGGCCCCAGCAGGCAGCCATCCTCGGCCTCTTCTCTTGGGTTGCCAAGGGGATGGGTGAGATGGGGGTTGTCGAGGAGCCGTCGGCTGGTGCGGGCGGTCGGATCGCCGCCGCCGCCAAGGGCGTCCTCGGGCGGTTCCGTCGCTAGCGCCCGTGGCTGAGATGTCACCGCGCCGCTGCTACACTCCGCAAAACCGACGGGGAGGCGCCTGCTCCCTTGGGGGTAACCCTGAGGCGCGGCGACGTCGGGATAAGGGACCGGAGGTCCAGGCCGGATATGCGATCGCAGACTGAAAACTTCGCGATCATCCGTGTGGTCGGCGTCGGTGGCGCCGGCTCTAATGCTGTCAACCGCATGATCCGTGCCGAGTTGCTCGGCGTCGAGTTCATCGCGGTGAACACCGATGCGCAGGCGTTGATGAAGTCGAACGCGCCGGTGCGCATCCGCATCGGTGACGCGATCTCTCGCGGCCTTGGCGCCGGGGGCGACTCTGGGGTTGGCGAGCGCGCCGCCCACGAAGATGTTGAGAACCTGCGCACCGCCCTTGAGGGCTCTGACCTCGTCTTCGTCACCGCCGGCATGGGCGGTGGCACCGGATCTGGCGCCGCCCCCGTGGTCGCAAAGATTGCCAAGGAGCTCGGCGCCCTAACGATCGGCATCATCACGAAGCCGTTCGCCTTTGAGGGGCGTAAGCGCGCTTTTGTGGCTGACGCGGCGGCGAACGAGCTGCGCAAGTACGTCGACACGCTGATTGTCATTCCAAACGAGCGGCTCCTCAATATCGTGAGCCGCCAGACCTCGATGGTCGACTCGTTCCGCATCGCCGACGACGTGCTGCGTCAGGGCGTGCAGGGGGTAAGCGACATCATCACCGTCCCTGGCGACATCAACCTCGACTTCGCCGACGTGCGCACGATCATGAAGGACGCTGGAACAGCGCTCATGGGGATCGGCCGCGCGAGCGGTGAGGCACGCGCGCGCGCCGCTGCTGAGCAGGCGATTGAGTCGCCGCTCCTCGAGGTCGACATTCGTGGTGCCACTGGCGTGCTGGTGAACGTTGCAGCGGCGTCTACCGTCACCCTTCATGAGGTGAACGAGGCGATCAATCACATCACCGAGCGTGCCGACCCCGAGGCGAACATCATCTTCGGCACCACCATCGACGAGAGCCTCGCCGACGAAATCCAGATCACGGTCATCGCCACCGGCTTCCGACCCGTCGAGGAGATCACCGCCGAGCAGCGCTTCGGCGCAACGCCAGCGGCGCGCCCCCTTGCGCCAGCAAAGCTTGCGGCTCCGTCGTGGAGCCAGCGCCCGCCGAGCGCTGAACCGATCGCGCCACCTCCATCTGCGACCTCCTGGCCAGCCGATGCGTGGTCGACAGATGATCGCAACGGCCGTAGCGTCTCTGACCAGTCGCCCCGCGACGAAGATCGGGGTGGGGACGCCCCAAGTGAGTCAAGCGCTGGCGTTGAGTCGATCGACTTGGAGATCCCTGCCTTCCTTCGCCGCCGCGGCTAACGCCGCCCCTCGCGCCCCGGCGGAATGAACCCCACAGCGCAGATCCAATCAGCCAAGGCGCGCATCACGGCTGCCGCCGCGCGCAGCGGACGAAGCGCCGACGCCGTCGAGCTGCTCGTGGTGAGCAAGACCGTCGCCGCTGAGCGCCTCGTTGAACTGCTCGATGCAGGCGTCACCTCCTTCGGTGAGAACCGGGTGCAGGAGCTCGAGGAGAAGCGCGCCGCACTGCAGGGGCTTAGGCCTACCGCGTCGGTTCGTTGGGAACTCATCGGCCCGCTGCAGTCGAACAAGGTGCGTCGCGCCGTTGCCGTCGCCGATCGAATCTCAAGCGTCGATCGGATTGAGTTGCTTGAGGCTCTCGTGCGCGCGGCACGCGAGGCGGCGAAGGAGCTGCACGTGGCGATCCAAGTCAACGTCGACGACGACCCCGCCAAGGCCGGCTTCAGCGCCGCTGCGTTGCGCGCCGCACTTCCAGCGATCGGGGCGGCCGTTGGGGGCGGCGGCGTGATCATCGACGGCCTCTTCACCGTTGGCCGGATCGTTGCCACCCCGGAGGAGGCGCGTGCGACCTTCACGGCGCTGCGCAGCGTATCCGCCGACGTGCGCCCCGCGGCCGCGAGCGCAGGGTTCACGATCGGACCACTCCTCTCGATGGGGATGAGCGGGGATTACGAGGTTGCGGTTGAGGAGGGGTCGACGCAGGTCCGCCTCGGCTCCGCAATCTTTGGGGCGCGGGCGTAGGATCTAGAGATGGAGTTCTCACTGCGCAACGGCATCGACCTCGCCCTGACGGCGCTCTGGTGGATCGTGCTCTTGCGCGTCCTTGCCTCGTGGTTTGACCGCGAGGGGCGCTACGCTGCGACGCGGCTGGTGCACGAGCTGAGCGAGCCGATCCTCGCCCCCTTGCGTCGCATCCTCCCAGGTGGGGGATCGATCGATTGGTCGCCGCTCGTTGCGATGCTTGCGCTGCAGTTCCTGAGGCGACTCGTCTAGAATCCGCCCCTCGGGCGATTAGCTCAGTTGGTTAGAGCGCACGGTTCACATCCGTGAGGTCACTGGTTCGAGTCCAGTATCGCCCACCACTTCCGCCGCCGAGATGCTGCTACGCGCTGCGGGCTCTGGGTTATGCGCTGCGGGCGATCCTGCGCAACACCGCCGGCATGATGCCGCCCTGGCGATAGGTCTCCACCTCGATCGGTCCATCGAGGCGCAGGATCGCTTCGAAGGAGCGGCTCCCCCCATCGTCGTTGAGCACGTCGACGCGCACGCGCGAGCGCGGCGTGAGGGCTGCGAGGCCAGCGATCGAGAAGCGCTCGTGGCCGGTGAGCCCGAGCGTTGCTGCGCTCTCTCCAGGGAGGAACTGCAACGGCAGAACGCCCATCCCGATGAGGTTCGATCGATGGATGCGCTCGTACGACTCGGCGATCACGGCGCGCACGCCGAGCATGCGCGTCCCCTTGGCCGCCCAGTCACGCGATGAGCCCGAACCGTACTCGCGGCCGGCGAGAATGATCAGCGGCGTCTTCTCTTGGGCGTACGCGGCAGCCACGTCGTAGACGGGGAGGACCTCGCCGCTCGGCGCGTGACGGGTGAACGGGCCCTCGCGACCATCGGCGAGCGCGTTACGCAGCCGGGTGTTCGCGAAGGTACCGCGCGCCATCACCTGATCGTGCCCGCGTCGGGCGCCATACGAATTGAAGTCATCTGGCGCGACACCACGCTCCTGCAGCCAGCGCCCCGCCGGCGAGTCGGCGCGGATCACCCCTGCTGGTGAGATGTGGTCGGTGGTGACGGAGTCGCCGAGGAGCAGGAGTGCGCGGGCGTTTGCAATGTCGGCGATGGGCGCCGGCTCGCTGCCGATTCCTTGGGTAAATTCAGGGCGGGCGACATAGGTGGAGTCGGCGCTCCATGCGTAGGTGCGTCCGCCAGGGATCTCGAGCGCCTGCCAGCGGGCGTCACCGTCGAAGAGGCCCGCGTAGCTCGCGCTGTACAGCGTTGGATCTGCAGCGGTTGCGACCGCTGCTGCGATCTCGTCATCGGTCGGCCAGATGTCGGCAAGATGCACCGCCGCACCGTCACGATCGACGCCGATCGGGTCGCGCGTGGGATCGATCGCGACGTTTCCTGCGAGCGCGAGCGCCACGACGAGTGGCGGTGAGGCGAGGTAGGCGGCGCGCACGGCGGGGTGGATCCGCCCCTCGAAGTTGCGGTTTCCAGAGAGGACCGCCGCCACCACCAGGTCGTCGCGATCGATCGCAGCGGCGACGTTGGGGTCGAGTGGTCCGGAGTTGCCGATGCAGGTGGTGCAGCCGTAGCCGGCGACCGAGAAGCCGAGCTGCTCAAGAGGCGCTAAGAGGCCAGCGCGCTCGAGGTACGCGGTGACGACGCGAGACCCCGGGGCGAGCGACGTTTTCACCCACGGTGCTGGACGCATCCCACGAGCGACGGCGTTGCGGGCGAGGAGACCAGCGGCGAGCATCACCGAAGGGTTTGAGGTGTTGGTGCATGAGGTGATCGCTGCGATCGCGATCGCGCCGTCGCGGAGCCCGTTTGCGTCACCGTGTGCGCCGCTGCCACTGCGTTCTGGCCAACCTGTTGCGAAGCTCGCGCCGAGGTCGGGGAGGGCGAGACGATCCTGCGGGCGTCGAGGCCCGGCGAGCGACGGCACGATCGTGGCGAGGTCGATGGCGATCACCTCGTCGTATTCCGGGGCTGCGCCGTCGAGGCGCCAGAGCCCCTGCGCCTTTGCGTACGTCTCGACGAGAGCGAGCTGCGCGGCGCTGCGGCCAGTCGTTCGCAGGTAGCTGATGGTGGTCGCGTCAATAGGGAAGAGCGTGGTGGTGGCGCCGAACTCTGGCGACATGTTCGCGATCGTCGCGCGGTCGGCGAGCGAGATGCTTGCGAGCCCATCGCCGAACGCTTCGATGTAGGCGCCGACCACGCCGTGGGCGCGGAGGCGCTCGGTCACGACGAGCACCAAGTCAGTCGCGGTGGTGCCGGCGGGGAGCCGTCCGTCAAAGCGGAGGCCGATGATCTTGGGGAGTGGAGAGAAGAGCGGCTCGCCGAGCAGCACCGCCTCTGCCTCGATCCCCCCAACGCCGAAGCCGAGGACGCCGAGTCCAGAGATCATTGTCGTGTGTGAGTCGGTGCCGACGCAGCTGTCGGGATAGGCGAGCGGTGCGCCGTCGACTGTGTCGACCGTCACGACCGTCGCAAGGCTCTCAAGGTTTACCTGGTGAACGATCCCTGCACCGGGCGGCACAACGCGGAATCGGTCGAACGCCCCCTGTGCCCAACGGAGGAGGCGATAGCGTTCACCGTTGCGCTCGTACTCGCGCGCAACGTTGCGCTCGAGCGCCTCGGCGCTCCCCCACGCGTCGACCTGCACCGAGTGGTCAATGACGAGATCAGCGGGAACCTGCGGATTGATACGCTCCGGGTCGATCCCTAGCTCCATCGCCGCGTCGCGCAGCGCAGCGAGGTCTACAACGGCGGGAACGCCGGTGAAGTCTTGCAGCACGACGCGAGCCGGCGAGAAGGGGAGCTCGCGCTCTTCGCCGGTGGAGGCTGCCGCGGCACCAGGGCGCCAGGCGAGATAGGCGAGCGCATCTTCTGGTCGTACGAAGCCGTCACCGGCGCGGCGAGCAGCGCCTTCGATGAGGATCTTGAGGAGGAGCGGGAGCTGCGCCAGCGGGAGCGCGGGTGCGGGGAGGCGTTCGAGCGCAATCCGGTCGGGGAGCCCCGAGCCGAGGCTCGTTCGCGCGCCGAAGTGATCGCCCACGATCCCTCCTCTTCTACCAGCGCGATCGCACGCGCAGCGCTGCGTGACGGGCGTCGCTCTCCGTAGGGTAGCGCGAGCGTGGCGACGCACGCTGGCGGCGGCGGGACTACCATCAGTGTGATGGGTCGCAGGGCCCGCTTCGTGCAACAAAGAGGTGTGGGAGATGCCGCAGGTGAAGCGTATCGCCGTCTCAGCAGGCGGCCTTGTCATCCGTGTAGAGAACGGGCGCCCCGAACTCGTCCTCGGACGCCGTCGTCGCGAGCGCGACGGCTACGTCTGGTCGCTCCCGAAGGGGACGCCGGAGGAGGGAGAGACGCGCGAGGAGACCGCCGTTCGCGAGGTGCGCGAGGAGACCGGACTCGAGGTGAAGATCCTCTCCTATTACGACGCGATCTTCTACGCGTTCAGCCGTGCCGGCGAGCGGATCGAGAAGACGGTCCACTACTACATCATGGAGGCGATCGGAGGGAGCTTCGAGAACTTCGATCACGAGTTTGAAGAGTTGCGTTGGGTCCCTATGGACGAGGCGGTCCGACTCCTCGACTTTAAGACGGAGTCGGCGCTGGTGGAGCGCGCCTACGCGCAGATCGGCGGATAGGTGCTACGCACGCCGCTCTACGACGAGCACCGTGCGCTCGGCGCGCGAATGGTCGACTTCGCAGGGTGGGAGATGCCGGTGCAGTACAGCGGGGTGATCGAGGAGCATCGCGCGGTGCGCTCTGCTGCGGGGCTCTTCGACCTCTCACACATGGGCGAGATCGAGGTCACGGGACCTGGCGCCGGTGCTGCGCTCGACGCAGCGCTGGTCTCTGAGCCATCGCGCCTTGTGCTCGGTCGCGCCCAGTACAGCATCATCGTTGACGATCGCGGGGGGATGCTCGACGACCTCGTCGTATACCGCACTGCGGCCGAGCGTTGGCTTGTGGTGGCGAATGCATCGAATCGCGCCGTGGTCGTCGCCGCCTTGCGCGAACGAATCGGCGCGTCTGCGACGGTGCGCGACCTGAGCGACGAGACGGCGATGATCGCGATCCAGGGCCCTCGTAGCCTCGAGATCCTCGCGCCGCTGGTCGCCCTCGACGACGCCTCGGCGCTCGGCGACCTGCGCGGGTACGCGGCACTCGCTGGTCGAGTCGGCACAGCGAAGGTCGCTGCGCTCATCGCCCGCACCGGCTACACCGGCGAGGATGGATTTGAGATCTATGCCGCCGCCGCTGCTGCGCCGGGACTCTGGCGCGAGCTCCTGGCAGCCGGCGCACCACTCGGCGCCCTTCCGATTGGTCTCGGCGCCCGTGACACCCTTCGTCTCGAGGCGGGGATGCCGCTCTACGGAAACGAGTTGCGACGCGAGTTGACCCCGTATGACGTTGGGCTCGGCCGCGTGGTGCGCCTAGAAAAGAGCGGTGACTTCGTTGGTCGCGCGGCGCTCACGGCGCGCAGCATGGCGGGCGAAATCGCTGGCAGGCGCCTCGTCGGCCTACGCGTCACGGGCCGCGGGATCGCCCGACACGGCTATGCGGTGCGCCTCCCAGGCGGAGCGGTGATCGGAAGTGTCACATCGGGGACGCACGCTCCCAGCGTCGGCGCAGCGATCGCCCTTGCGGATCTTGCAGGGGAGGCTGGCCCCTGGGATCAGGGCCGCACCGTTGAGGTCGAGGTGCGCGGGGAGTGGATCGCCGCCGAGGTGACTCCCGTACCATTCATTCAGCGCCCCACGAGGCGCGGCTCGCACTAAGGGCAGGGATCGACGCGGGCGCTTACCCTACTTATTACAGGTTGTCGTAGATGGCTCACGAAATGATGGAGGTGCGCAATGTCGGTGCCAGACGAGCTCCGCTACTCCAAGGAGCATGAGTGGGTGCGCCTCACTGGGACGCACGCGGTCATCGGCATCACCGCCCACGCCGCCGATGAGCTTGGCGACGTGGTGTTCGTTGACCTCCCCGCCGTCGGCAGCCCACTCAGCCAGTTCAAGGTCTTCGGCGCGATTGAGTCGGTAAAGGCGGTGAGCGATCTCTACAGCCCAATCAGTGGAACGATCACCGCGAAGAATGATGCGCTAAGCGCCGACCCTGCCAGCATCAACGCCGATCCGTACGGTCGCGGCTGGCTCCTTGAGGTCGAGATTCCCAACACCGCCGAACTCGACGCGCTACTCGACGCGGCCGGCTACCGCCTGCACATCGGGTGATTGGCAGGATCATGATGGGATCGCGCATGCGCAGCATCTCCGTTGCGCTCGTCGCTGCCCTCCTTGCATCACTGCTTGCGGGGTGCGGCATCCTCGGTGGGCGCGGCATTCGCCTCGCGGTCACCGCAGAGCCGCTCGGCCTTGAGGCGGCGTACGGCGATGACGCGTCGGCAACCGTCGGCGCGCTCGTGCACGCCGGCCTCTATCGGATCGACGCCTCGTTCACGCCGCAGCCGCTCCTCGCTGCCGCCGCGCCGACGATCTCGACCGGAGGAACGATTTGGGGGGTGCGGCTGAAGGACGGACTCACCTTCCACGATGGCTCCTCGCTGACCGCCGCTGACGTCGTCTTCACCTACGAGCTCGCGAAGTCGGCGCGCTGCCCGCTCGTCGCAGAGATCTGCGATCTGGTGCGCACGCGCCTCGAGTCGGTGAAGGCGAACGCTGACGGGACGCTCACCTTCACCCTCGTGGCTCCGTGGTCGCCGTGGGCGACGCGCGGCCTCACGATTCCGATCCTTCCGAAGGAGTCGATCAACGCATCACTCGAACGACTCGTCACTGCGACGGCAGGCGCCGACCGCGAGGCGGTGAGCCTGGAGCGTGAGACGATCGCCACGGCGCTCGATCCTGCAACATGCGCGACTGGTGGCCCTGACGCCTGCTCCTACGCCACGCGCGTCGCTGAGCTTGAGGCGACGCTTGCCGCCGCCGGCTCGCCGCCGCCAGACCCGCGCATCTTCCCCGAGCTCTCATTGACGGGAGAGCCGACGGGCCGTCGCGACGACGAGGCATACGGGCGCGCACTCTTCGCGCAACTGAGCACCCTTGAGGCGATGCTTCTCGCGCCGATCGACGATCGACTCGTCGCCGCGTACGCGATCCTCGACGTGCAGTCGGCACCGATCGGCGCAGGCCCATTCAGTTTTGCTGAGCGCGTTCCGGGCGACTTCATCTCCCTTCGACCGTTTGCGGGGTTCGCCGGCGGTGCACCGAAGGCGAGCGGAGCGACGGTTCGTCGCTTCGCGTCGAATGCAGGGGCCGTCATCGCGTTCCAATCCGGGCAGCTCGACTGGGTCCCAGGACTGCGCGCGGGCGACGTCGCCGGGCTCAAGGTCCGCGACGATGGCGAGCTCCTCTCGCCCCCCTCACTCCGTGGGTACTACTACCTCGCCTTCAACGTGCGCTCCGGTCGTCTCTTCGCCGATGTAGCGCTGCGTCGCGCGCTGGCCAGCTGCGTTGATATCCCAGCGCTGATTGCCGACGCGACTGACGCAACGGGGATCCCGGTATCGAGCACCGTCGCCGCTTCGTCGTGGGCTGCTGAGGCGTCGCCTCCAGTGGAGTCGACGCTCGACGTGCCCGCCGGTCGCGCCACACTTGAATCGGCTGGCTGGGTAGCCGGAACTGATGGCGTCTACTCGAAGGCTGGTCGTCGCCTCGAGGCGGAGATCTTGGTGCGCGACGGCCAGACGCTGCGCGTCCGAGCGGCGCAGGCGATCGCCGACCAGGCTGCAAAGTGCGGCATGTCGCTCACCGTCTCGCCGCAGCCCTACTCGACGGGGGTGCTCCCGGCGCTGCGCTTCCCGAGCGACTTTGACCTCTACCTTGGCGGTTGGCAGTGGAGCATTGATCCCGACGACAGCGACATCCTCTCCTCTGACGCCTGCCCAACCACGGAGGCGCCGGCGGGGAAGAACTTCGGCTGCTGGCAGAACGCCGACGCCGACGCGCTGCTGAAGCGTGGCCTCGCCACGACTGGCCTCAGCGCGCGCGCCACGATCTACGCCGCGTTCCAGGAGCTGCGCCGCCAAGAGCGCCCCTACCTCCTTCTTTGGAGTGACCCGGGCTACGCGTTGATCGCACACCAGATCGACTGGCCGACGCGCGTAGGCGATGTCGCAAGCCCCCTCTACGACTGGTCGGTTGAGAGCTGGGATCGCCAGGGCCGGTAAGTCCGTCACGCGCTACGGCCGCCCACCAGTAAGATTGGGTCATGGGTAGGCAACTTCCGCCAGGGGTACCGGTTCCCGACGAGCTGCTGCTCGATCCGGAGGCGACGCTGCAGATTTGCCGCTCGTTCATTCGGGCGCAGTTCGCAGCGACAGGTGCTGCGCGAGCGATCCTCGGGATCTCGGGTGGCATTGACTCTGCGCTCGTCGCGCATCTGCTCGCCGACGCGCTCGGCCCCGAGCGAATCGTCGGCGTGATCATGCCGTACGCGACATCAGCTGCCACCTCGCGCGCCGACGCCCTTCAGGTCGTCGAGAAGCTTGGCTGCGCAGTTGAGGAGGTGCCGATCACGGCGGCGGTCGACAGCATGATCAGCGCCCTCCCTGATGGGGGAGCGACCACGCCGATCCGACGCGGCAACATCGCCGCCCGTGCGCGCATGACGGCGCTCTACGATCGCTCGGCGCTGCACCGCGGCCTTGTTGCGGGCACAGGGAACAAGACCGAATACCTGATCGGCTACACGACACTGCACGGCGATGCAGCGTGCGCGTTCAATCCGATCGGCGACCTGTATAAGAGCCAGGTGCGCCTCCTCGCCGCACACCTTGGGGTGCCAGAGCAGATCATTACCAAGGCGCCGAGCGCCGACCTCTGGCCCGGTCAGACCGACGAGTCTGAGGGTGGCTTTGACTACCCGACGCTCGATCGCATTCTCTTGCGACTCGTTGATCGTCGGCAGTCGGTCGCGGAGACGGCGGCCGAAGGGTTTGACCTCAGCCTGGTCGAGCGGGTGCGCGGCATGGTCCTCGCCTCGGAGTTCAAGCGGCTGCTTCCGCCGATCGCGTCGATCGGCACGCCGAACCGCTCGATCGATCACCTGCGAAACGCATCGGCGTCGTGAGCGGCGACGCACGCGGTGGCGGCGCCACGGCCGGCGCGCTCCACGTCGTCTCAACACCGATCGGCAACCTGGCCGACTTAACGCCGCGCGCGGCGGCGGTCTTACGTGAGGTGGCTCTCATCGTCGCCGAAGACACACGCGTCGCACGCACGCTGCTGGAGGGGCTTGGCATCGACCGGCCGGTCGAGTCGCTCCCCGCGTTCGACGAGCGTGCCAGGATCGCGCCGATCCTCGCGCGTCTCAACGGCGGAGAGTCGGTCGCACTGATCAGCGACGCTGGTACGCCACTCATCAGCGATCCAGGTCAGCACCTCGTCGCGGCGGCGATCGCGAGCGGGGTGCGCGTTGTGCCGATCCCTGGCGCCTCAGCACTTCTCGCCGCCGTCGTCGCCTCTGGAATTGTCGGAGCGCGGTGGGTCTTTGAAGGCTTCCTGCCACGGAGTGGCGGCGAGCGCGAACGCGCGATCGGTGCGATCGCCGCCGATGACCGCGCCTCGGTGATCTACGAGGCGGGGAACCGCGTCGAAGAGACGCTGCGCGATCTCGCCGCCGCCTGTGGCGACGAGCGCCCCGCGGCGATCTGTCGTGAGTTGACGAAGCTCCACGAAGAGGTGCAACGCGGCAGCCTCGCCGCGCTTTCCCGCAAGGTTGCAGCCGGCGAGATCGATGGACGCGGCGAGTTCGTTCTCGTTGTCGGCGCCGAACCGCCAAGGGCCCGCGACGACGTGAGTGAGGGGGCGTACCCCGCAGCGCTCGCCGCCGTTGAGGCTGCGATCGCCGCGGGGGAGTCGCGCAGCGGTGCGGTGCGCCGCATCGCCACGGAGTGGCACCTGGAGCGTCGCCGCCTCTGGGCGCTCGCCCACGAACCGGGAGAGCCCACCGAGTAGTCGCGCAAGGTCGCGCGAAGTCGCGCCCTAGCGGCCGCTCTTCACGGGGGGAGCGATCTCCTCGCCGTACTCGGCCTCACCAAGATCGCTCGGCTCGGCACCCTGCGCCACCGGATCTGCCGACTGTGGCTTCGGCCCCAGGAACTCGAGGCGGTTGACGATCACCTCGGTCATCCAACGGCGCGACCCTTCGCTCTCCCACTCGTGCGTCTTCAGTCGACCGTCGATGGCGACGAGTGATCCGGCCTGGAGGTGTGCGCCGGCGATCTCGGCGAGCTTCTCCCAGAAGACGAGTCGATGGAACTCGGTGCGCTCCTCACCACTGCGGAAGTCGTGGCTCGCGAGGCTCCCCACTGCCACCTTCGCCCCCGATGGGAGCGCCTTCATCTCAACGGGCTTCGTCATGCGGCCCGCCAGCATCACCTTGTTCATGGCCCCTCCTTCACCCGCAGGTTCGAGCCGTTCGGCCCCGCGCAACCTGCAGGCGAAGCGGAGGGTCGCCACGGCGCCGTACCCCGCACGTATCGTCGCCACGTAGCGGCGTTACTGCGTGCGATACTGCGGCGATGCGTTACTACCTGACGACCGCCATCGCCTACGCGAATAACAAGCCCGGCCTGCACACCCTCTACGAGGTGGTGGGCGCCGATGCGATCGCGCGATGGCACCGAATGGGTGGCGATGAGGTGCGCTTCCTCACCGGCACAGATGAGTTCTCAGTAAACATCGCAGCCCGCGCCGCCGAGGAGGGGCTCGCGCCGAAGGCGTTCGTCGACCGCAACGTTGCACTCTTCGAACGCAGCGAGGGGCTCCTTGGGATCGCCCCTGATCGCTTCATTCGCACCACCGATCCCGACCATCAGCTCGCCGCGCAGGAGATGGTGCGCCGCTCCCACGCGGCCGGTGACATTTATCTCGGCACCTACGAGGGCTGGTACTGCCCGAACGAGGGGTTTCGCGCCGAGGCAGACGTCACCAAAGAGGGGAGCGAAACGATCTGCCCTAATCATCCTGGAGTGCCGCTGCAGTGGCTGAAGGAGCGCAACTGGTTCTTTCGGCTGAGCGCCTACGCCGAACGACTTGAAGCATGGCTCACCCAGGAGCCATCGCCGGTGCAGCCGGAGTATCGACGCAACGAGATGCTCGGCTTCATTCGTCAGGGGCTCGAAGACTTTTCGATCAGCCGCGAGGGGGCAACGTGGGGGATCCCATTCCCGATTCGCGAGGATGGGAGCAGCGCCCTCAACGCGGCGGGGGAGGGTGACCCGAAGGCGGGGACGATCTACGTCTGGTACGACGCGCTCATTAACTATTTGACTGGCGCTGGATTCCCGGCAGACCCGCAAGGGAAGCCCTGGTGGCCAGCAGATCTGCACATCATCGGCAAGGACATCAATCGATTTCATTCCGTCTTCTGGCCGGCGATGCTCTGGAGCGCTGGCCTCGAGGCGCCGCGCCGTATCTGGGTGCACGGCTGGCTGCTTGTCGGCGGTGAGCGCATGAGCAAGAGCCGCGGCAACTTCCTTGATCCCGACGATGCCGTTCGCGCCCTTGGCGCAGATGGTGCGCGCTTCGTGGCGCTGCGTGAGGTCCCCTTCGATCGCGATGCCGAGGTGAGCTGGGACTCGATCATTCGCCGCTACAACGCCGATCTCGCGAACGACTTTGGCAACCTCGTGAACCGCTCCACAACTATGGCGGCGCGCGCCTTCGGTGGCGAGGTTCCAGCTCCACGCCCTGCCGCGGAGTCGCCGCTCGCAGCCGCATGGGCGCTCGCGCGCGCGGGGGCCGAGGGTTCGATGGAGGGGCTGCTGTTGCACGAGTGGCTCGGCGCACTCTGGGAGTTCGTCGGCGAGGCGAACCGCTTCGTTGACACGGAGCGACCGTGGGACCTTGCGAAGGCGGCGAAGGAGGGCGACGCGGCTGCGACGGCACAACTACGTGGCGTCCTCGGTGATCTGCTCGAGGCCTGTCGTCTCCTCGCCCTCTACGCGGCACCCGCGATGCCGGAGAGCGCCGTTCGCGTGTGGAATCTCCTTGGCCACGTCTGGCCGTACGACGCCAAGGGTCACGGCGGACCTGCGCTGTCGACGCTCGGTGCGTGGGGTGCGTTGGCACCAGCTGGTCCCCTCGGTGAGCCGACCCCGCTCTTCCCACGCCTCGATCTCGAGGAGAAGGTGACCGGTGACACTCCCACTCGTTGACGCGCATGGGCACCTGCAGGCTGAGCGTTTCGACGCGGACCGCGATGCGGTGATCGATCGCGCTGTCGCCGCCGGGCTTACCCGCCTCTTGATTCCCGGCTGGGACGCGGCGAGTTCGCTCGCCGGGGCAGCGATCGCAGCGCGCATTGGCTGGGCGCGCGTGGCGATCGGCATTCACCCCTCCGCCGCCGATCTCCATCCGAACGAGCGGTCGGCACTCCTTGCACGTGTTGCCGAGGCGCAGATCAGCGCCGTGGGCGAGACCGGCATCGACACGAAGCGTGACGGTGTGCCACTCGCGGTGCAGCGCGCGAACCTTGACGCCCATCTTGCCGTCGCCCTTGAGCACGGCAAGCCGCTGATCTTGCACTGCCGCTCTGCCGCGGGGAGCGACGCTGCCCAACGCGAGCTCATTGCAGCGCTGCGCGCGGCGAGGTTCGGTGACACGGCGGCAACGCGCGCGTTTGACGGCAGGGTGCCGTTCATCTTGCACAGTGCCTCGGGCTCTGCGGCGTATGTCGATGAGGCGCTCGCACTCGGAGGCGGCGTCTCGATCTCTGGCCTCGCCTTCCGTCCAGAGGAGTCGGCGACAGGGGAGTGGGTGAGCGCGGTGCCAGTCGACCGCCTGCTCACCGAGACCGATGCTCCGTGGCTCGTGATGCCTGGCGCGCCCGATCCCCGCCGCAATGAGCCGGCAAATGTGCGCCTCACCCTTGAGTGGCTTGCCGAACGGCGCCGCGACGACCCCGCTGAACTTGCAGCACAGCTCGTGCGCAACTTCGACCGAATGTTCCCCCCTCCCACGGCCGTCTAGTTGGCACTCTCAGCAGGAGAGTGCTAACATCACCCAGAACGCGCCGGAGATCGTGCGCGAGATGAAGAGGGCGGCAACCGCCGCACCGTGAAGGAGGAAGACCATGGCGAAGAAGACTGCGCTCCGACCGCTCGGCGACCGAGTGGTAGTGAAGCCGCTGCCGCGCGACGAGAAGACCGCGAGCGGCATCATCCTCCCCGACACCGCCCAGGAGAAGCCCCAGGAGGGTGAGGTCGTGGCCGTCGGTCCGGGCCGCGTCCTCGATGACGGCAAGCGCGAGGCGATGGATGTGAAGGTCGGCGACCGCGTCCTTCACGCCAAGTACGCAGGGACGGAGTTCAAGCTCGAAGGCGATGAGTTCCTCATCGTCGGCGCGAAGGACATCCTCGCGGTCGTCGAATAGCGACACGCCACAGGGCGCGCCACGCGCGCTCGCGGCGCAACCACAACGGAAGAAAACAGTTGGTAGGCAGGTAGCAGGAGGTAACACGATGGCAAAGCAGGTGGTATTTGATGAGGCGGCACGTCGCGCGCTCAAGCGCGGCATCGACAAGCTCGCCGACACGGTCAAGGTCACGATCGGCCCGAAGGGTCGCAACGTGGTGCTCGACAAGAAGTTCGGCGCGCCGACGATCACCAACGACGGTGTGACGATCGCGCGCGACATCGAGCTCGAAGATCACTACGAGAACATGGGGGCGCAACTCCTCAAGGAGGTCGCCACCAAGACGGACGACGTTGCCGGTGACGGCACGACCACGGCGGTCGTGCTCGGTCAGGCGCTCGTCACCGAGGGGCTGCGCAACGTGGCCGCCGGTGCGAATCCGATGGTGATCAAGCGCGGCCTCGACAAGGCGGTCGCTGCGGTCGTCGCCGAGATCAAGGCGCAGTCGCGCAAGGTCGACACGCGCGAGCAGATCGCGGCGGTCGCTTCGATCTCTGCGGCGGATCCGAGCGTCGGCGAGTTGATCGCCGAGGTGATGGAGAAGGTCGGCAAGGATGGCGTGATCACGGTTGAGGAGGGGCAGTCGCTCGGCCTCGACAAGGAGTACACGGAGGGGATGCAGTTCGATCGCGGATACATCTCCGCCTACTTCGTGACCAACGCCGATCGCATGGAGGCGCAGCTCGACAGCCCGGCGATCCTCATCACCGACAAGAAGATCTCCGCGGTGCAGGACGCCCTCCCCGCGCTCGAGAAGGCGGTCGGCGTCGGCAAGCCGCTCCTCATCGTCGCCGAAGACGTTGACGGAGAGGCGCTCGCCACGCTCGTGGTGAACAAGATCCGTGGCACCGTGCAGGTGCTCGCCGTTAAGGCGCCAGGGTTCGGCGATCGCCGCAAGGAGATGCTCCGCGACATCGCGGTGCTCACCGGCGGCACCGTGATCTCTGAAGAGGTCGGGCGCAAGCTCGACAGCGTCACGATCGAGGACCTGGGTCAGGCGCGCCGCGTCGTCGCCTCGAAGGACAACACCACGATCGTTGATGGCGCCGGCAAGCCGGCCGAGATCAAGGCGCGCATGACGCAGATCAAGGCGCAGATTGAGGAGACGAGCTCCGACTACGACAAGGAGAAGCTCCAGGAGCGCCTGGCGAAGCTCTCCGGCGGCGTTGCCGTGATCAAGGTCGGCGCCGCCACCGAAGTCGAACTCAAGGAGAAGAAGCACCGCATCGAGGATGCGCTCTCAACGACCCGCGCGGCCGTTGAAGAGGGGATCGTCGCTGGCGGCGGGACGACGCTCCTGCAGGCACGCGCAGCGCTCGACAAGGTGCAGCTGACCGGCGATGAGCAGGTTGGTGTCGACATCGTCCGTCGCGCCCTCGAGGCGCCGGCACGACAGATCGCCGAGAATGCAGGGGCGCGCGGCGACGTGGTTGTCGAGGCGATCCTCAAGGCGAAGAAGGGGACCGGCTTCGACGCGTCGACCGACACGATGGTCGACATGTTCGAGAAGGGGATCGTTGACGCCGCGAAGGTGACACGCTCCGCCCTCCAGAACGCCGCCTCCGTCGCGGCGATGGTGCTCACCACCGAGGCGGTCGTGAGCGACATCCCCGAGAAGAAGGAGTCGGCCGCTCCTGGCGGACACGCTCACGGCGGAGAGATGGACTTCTAGTTCGCAACGTCGCAAGGACGACGAGGCCCTCTGGCGCTGCCAGGGGGCCTCGTGCTGTCTGGCGGTATGCCGCGGCGGTAGAATGAGGTCGTGGAACTCCCCTCTGATCCCACCGCGGACCTGACCCCCACGCGGAGCGCCACCCCCGTTCGCGGCGGCGCGGTCGCAGCGGCGGCGAGTGCCGAAGAGGCGATCCTCGGCCCACTTAACGAGGCGCAGCGTCGCGCCGTCACCACAACGCGTGGGCCGCTCCTCGTGCTCGCCGGTGCCGGCTCTGGCAAGACCCGTGTGATCACCCACCGGATCGCCTGGCTGATCGAACACGAGCACGTCGCACCATGGAAGATCCTCGCCGTTACCTTCACGAACAAGGCGGCGGCGGAGATGCGCGATCGCCTTGAGGGGCTGATCGGCCCGTCGGCGCGTGACGTTGCGATGGGAACCTTCCATAGCCTCTGCGCGCGGATGCTGCGCCGTGACGGCGAGGCGATCGGGCTCCCCTCAGGGTTCTCCATTTACGACTCCGACGACCAGCAACGGGTGATCAAGGCGCTCCTCAAAGAGGATGACCTCCCCGCGACGGGGGAGACAAAGCCGAGCGTGATCCTGGGCGGCATCAGCCGCGCAAAGAACGACGGCCTCGACGCGACGGAGATGGAGGCACGCGCCGTCACGCACCACGAGCGACTCGTCGCCCGCTATGCGCGCCGCTACGCCGACGAGCTGCGCCGACTCGAGGCGGTCGACTTCGACGACCTGCTCATCCTCGGCCTACGCCTTTTGCGCGATGCACCGGCGGTCGCCGATCGTTATCGCGCGAAGTGGGAGTACCTCCATGTCGATGAGTATCAAGATACGAACCGCATCCAGTACGCATGGGTGCGCGAGCTGGCATCACTGCACGGCAACCTCTGCGTTGTAGGTGACGACGATCAGTCGATCTACTCGTGGCGCGGCGCCGACATTCGCAACATCCTCGACTTCGAGCGCGATTGGCCGAGCGCCGAGGTGGTGGCGCTCGAGCAGAACTACCGCTCAACGCAGGTGATTCTCGACGCGGCACACGGCGTCGTTGCGAACAATCGCGGCCGCAAGGAGAAGCGACTCTGGACCGAACAGCCCGGCGGCGCAACGATTCCGCTCTACGGCGCCTTCGATCCTGAAGACGAGGCGGCCTGGATCGTGCGCCGCATTGAGGAGTACGCCGCAGCGCGGCCGACGCGTCGCGCCGATGCCCCGCCCCCCGATACCCTCGATGGGATTGCCGTGCTCTACCGCACGAACGCGCAGAGCCGCGCGATCGAGGAGGCGCTCCTCCGCGCCTCAATCCCATACCAACTGATCGGTGGAACGCGCTTTTATCAGCGCCGTGAGGTGAAGGATGCGCTCGCCTGGCTGCGCGTCTTGCGCAGCGACGCCGACCGCGTCTCCTTTGAGCGGGTGATGAACGTGCCGCCGCGCGGGATCGGCGAGAAGACGGTCGAACTCCTGCGCGCCTATGCGGCGCCGAACCCGAGCGCCCCCGACGGCATCGCCTACGGTGCCGTCATCGCCGCCGCGGGGCGTGGCGAGGTCCCGGGGCTCATGCCACGCGCGAAGTCGGCGCTCGCCAGCGTCGCCGCGATCGTTGATCGACTCCGCGATCGCGTCGCTACCCTCGACCTCCCCGAACTGCTCGATGCGGTGTACGGCGACACGGGGCTGCGCGCGCACCTTGCCTCTGAGGGCCCAGAGGGGGAGGAGCGCTGGCAGAACCTTCTCGAGCTTCGCGGCATCTCGTCGCGCTTCCTTGAACTCGCCCCGCTCGATGCGCTCGATCGCTTCCTCGAGGAGACCGCGCTCGTTGCCGACCAAGACCAGCTCGACACGAGCGCCGAGCGCGTGACGCTCATCACCCTGCACGCCGCGAAGGGTCTCGAGTGGCCGACCGTCTTCATCTCCGGACTCAGCGAGGGGCTCTTCCCCCACAGCCGCGCGATCATGGACCACGAGCAGATGGAGGAGGAGCGACGCCTCTGCTACGTCGGGATCACGCGCGCGAAGCGGCGACTCGTGCTCTCCTACGCGATCCGACGCGGCTGGGGCGACGGCGATGGGGCGCCGTCGCGCTTCCTCGACGAGATCCCACCGGAGCTGTTGGAGATCGATACCGATGCGGCGGAGCGTGGCGATGGCGAGACGAGCTTCGGCCGTAGCCGCGTGCGCGGCTTTCGCAGCGAGCGCTCGGCGCTCGGTGGTGGCGGAGCATGGCGCGAGGGGAGCGGCGCCGCCGGCACCGCGGCGGATGGCAGCTACGCCCCAACGCGCGACCTTTCGGCGCGGCGCAACGCATTTGCCGCAGGTGCGCGATCGGGATCACTCGCCGTTCCGCACGGTGACGACGACGGGATCGATGCCCTCCCCGATGACGAAGTGCCAACGACGATTCCTATTGGTCGTGTGCCGCCGTGGTTCGCGGGGCGATCGGGTGGGGCGGCGGGATCGGGTGCGGCGACATCAGGGCGTGTCACCCCAGCCGATGCTCCTGCCGCCGCGCCGACGCCCATCGTGCGCACCGTCGCGCCCGCACGACCGAGGATCCCTGGCGAGCGCTACTACCGCGACGGTGATCGCGTGCGCCACGCGCGCTTCGGCGAGGGGATCGTCGTCACCTCGCGCCTCACACGTCACGACGAAGAGGTCACCGTTGCATTCGCAGGGCACGGCGTGAAGACGCTCCTCGGCAGCATCGCCGGGCTCGAGGAGATCTGATGGCGCGCCCAGATGCAACGTCGCGTCGCCGTCACGCCGAGCTCGTCGCGGCGATCGACGCCGCCGACGCCGCCTACTATCTCGCCGATGCGCCGCACCTCGCCGATGCGGCGTACGACGCGCTGCGTCGTGACCTTGAGCAGCTCGAGGCGGCGCACCCGGAGCTGATCACCCCAGAGTCGCCAACGCAGCGCGTCGGGGCACGGGGTGCACGCGAGGCGACGATCCTCGGCGAGGTGCAGCACGAGCGGCCGATGCTCAGCCTCTCCAACGCCTTCTCCCCAGAAGAGGTTGAGGCGTTCGCCGCAAGCGCCGCTAAGGCGCTCGGCGGGCGGGAGCCGTCGCTCGTTGCCGAGCTAAAGATTGATGGGCTTGCAATCAGCCTCCGTTACGAGCGCGGGCGACTCGTGCAAGCGGCGACGCGTGGTGATGGCGTGACGGGAGAAGAGGTGACGGCGAACGTTCGCACGATCACCGCGATCCCTGCAGAGTTGAGCGCTCCGATCAACTGCGAGGTGCGGGGTGAGGTCTACATGCCGAAGGCGGCGTTTGCGGCGCTCAACGCCGCGCGCGAAGAGGAGGGGCTCGACCTGTACGCCAACCCGCGCAACTCCGCTGCGGGCTCGCTGCGCCAGAAGGATCCCGCCATCACCGCTTCGCGTCGCCTCGCATTCTTCGCCTATCAGCTCTTTGAGGAGCCGCAACCGGCACAACAGAGCGCAGCGCTGCTGCGGCTGCGCGAGCTCGGCCTGCCGACCGAGGTGCACGCAGAGGGTGGCCTCAGCGGCACGAGCGCCGCCGCCTTCTTGGCGCGTTGGGAGAGTGAGCGACACACGCTCGACTACGAAACAGACGGCGCGGTGCTGAAGGTCGACGCGGTCGCCGACCAGGAGAAGATCGGCTACGTCTCACGTTCGCCGAAGTGGGCGATCGCCTACAAGTTCCCACCGGAGCAGGCAACGACACGTTTGGAGCGCATCGTCGTTGAGGTGGGACGTACCGGCTACCTCACCCCAGTGGCAGAGATGACTCCTGTGCTGCTCGCCGGCTCAACCATTCGACGTGCGACGCTGCACAACATCGACGAGATTCGCCGTAAGGACGTGCGCGTCGGCGATTGGGTGATCTTGCAGAAGGCGGGCGACGTGATCCCCGAGGTGGTGCGGGGCATCCCCGAGCGGCGTGAGGCGGCGCTCGTCCCGTTCGAGATGCCAGCGATCTGTCCATCGTGTGCGGGCCCGGTGGTGCGCGATGAGGTGCGGCACCGCTGCCCGAACCGCTGGTGCCCAGCGCAGCTCTTTGAGGGGCTCCGACACGCCGTTGGCCGCGGGGCACTCGACCTGGAGGGGATCGGCGAAAAGCTCCTCGCGCAGCTTGTCGCGCGTGGCACGGTGAAGCGCATCGGCGATCTCTATCGCCTGCGCGCCGAAGATCTCGACGGCCTCGATCGCATGGGCAGCGTTGCGACCAATGCAAAGCGGAGTGGCGATGCGAATCGCATTGTGAACGTTCTGAACGAGGTCCAGCGTCGTCGCGAGCGCGAGCTCTGGCGCGTGCTCGTCGCGCTCGGCATCCGCCATGTGGGGGAGGCGACCGCAAAGGACCTCGCCGAGGAGTTGGTTCGACGCGTGCCGCCAACCGGCGGCGCCGACTGGGGGCGTCACGTTGCCGCCAACCTGCGCGCAGCGAGCGTTGAGGAGCTCACCGCCGTCCCAGGGATCGGGCCGATCGTCGCGGCGAGCATCGTCGCCTTCTTCGCCGATGCCGAAACTTCAGGAATCCTCGACGACCTTCTCGAGGCGCCAGGGTTCACCCTGCTTCCACCCACGCAACGGGGGAGCGCGAGCGGCCCGCTCCTCGGCGAGGTGGTCGTGGTGACGGGGAGCATCACTGGACACACCCGTGAGGCGATCCACGATGCGATCCGTTCCGCCGGTGGTGCCGTCGCCGATTCGGTCACGGCGAAGGTGACGCTCCTGGTGGCAGGCGAGAAGGCGGGGAGCAAGCTCGCCGCTGCGGAACGCCTCGGCATCCCCGTCATCGACGCTGCAACCCTCTTCGCCCGCATCGGAGGAGCGTCGGGCGGCTAGGATTCACGCATGAGCGAGTTGAGCCGCGCCGACGTTGAACGGGTAGCCGCCCTCGCGCGCCTTGGCCTGAACCCTGACGAGGTTGGCACGTTGCAGGGCGACCTGAACCTGATCCTTGAGCAGTGGGCGCATCTCGCCTCGGTCGACACCTCGAGCGTCTCGCCGAGCGCCCAGGCGATCGTTCAGCCGATGCCACTTCGCGACGACACGCCCGAGGCCTCACTCCCCGTCGAGGCGGCGCTGGGGAACGCGCCGGCGCGCGTCGGTGACTTTGTAAAGGTGCAGGCGATCTTGACCGAGGAGGCCGACGGATGAGCCTCGATCCTCGCCGTGCCACTGCAGTGCAGCTCGCCGCCGCGTATCGCAGCGGCGAGGTGACCGCGCTCGCCACGACCACCGCCCTCCTTGATGCGATCGAACACGAAGAGGCGCACCTCAGCGCATGGCTGCATCTGCGTCGTGATGCGGCGCTCGGCGAGGCGAGTGCCGCGGACGCGCGCTTCACCGCCGCCCGCGGGAACACTGCAGCGCTCGCCGCCCTCCCCCCACTCCTCGGAGTCCCGATCGCGCTGAAGGATCTCGTCAACCTTGAGGGGACTCCTACCACCTCGGGTTCGAAGATCCTTGAGGGATACATCAGCCCGTACGACGCAACGATTGCTGCGCGCCTTCGCGCGGCGGGCGCTGTGATCCTCGGCAAGACGAACATGGACGAGTTCGCGATGGGCTCCTCGACAGAGTTCAGCGCCTACAAGCGCACGACGAACCCATGGGATCTCGACCGGATCCCTGGCGGATCATCGGGCGGCTCCGCGGCTGCGGTGGCAGCGTTCCAGGCGCCGCTCTCGATCGGCACCGATACGGGCGGCTCGATCCGTCAGCCGGCGAGCCTCACTGGGATCGTTGGCATGAAGCCGACCTACGGGCGCGTCTCGCGCTACGGGATCGTCGCCTTCGCCTCATCGCTTGACCAGGTCGGGCCATTCGCGCGCACCGCGCAAGATGCGGCACTGTTGCTGCACGCCATCGGTGGGCGCGACACGCACGACGCGACGAGCTCCGCTGAGCCGCTCCCCGCAGAGCTCCTGGCGCTTCCGAGTGGCGATGCCGCAGCGACCGCGCTGAAGGGTCGCCGCTTCGCGCTGCCGAAGGAGTACTTCGTCGCCGGCATGGAGCCCGGGGTCGAGCGCGCCGTGCGAGCCGCCGTGGCGTCGCTCGAGGCAGCTGGCGCGACGATCGAAGAGGTGAGCCTCCCAACGACCGAGCATGCCCTTGCCACCTATTACATCGTGGCGCCCGCTGAGGCGTCGGCGAACCTCGCTCGCTACGACGGGATTCGCTACGGCGCATCGAAGCATGGCGGTGGCGACCTGCTGCAGGGGTATCTCGAGACGCGTGGTCGCGGCTTTGGCCCAGAGGTGCGACGCCGCATCATGCTCGGCACCTACGCGCTGTCGGCGGGTTACTACGACGCGTACTACGTCAAGGCGCAGCAGGTTCGCACCTTGATCGCCCGCGATTTCGACCGCGTCTGGGCGGCGGGCTTCGACGCGATCGTTGCGCCAACGAGCCCGCAGGTAGCGTGGCGCTTCGGGGCGAAGATGAGCGATCCCGTCTCCATGTATCTCGCAGACGCCTGCACGATCCCAGCGAACATGGCGGGCCTGCCCGGGGTGAGCATTCCGTGCGGCCTCTCTGAAGGGCTCCCCGTCGGCGCACAGTTGATCGGACGCCCGTGGTCCGAGTCGCAACTGCTTGGGATCGCCTCCGGCTTCGAGGCGATCACCGCAACTGCTGAGTGGCGCTCAGTCGAGCCGACGGCGCTCGCCCGCGCAGCGAACGGAGGTGCCGCATGAGCGACTTCGCCGAGCGCATCCTTGCCGAGCGCGTGCGCGCCGTTCCGCCATCGGGGATTCGGCGCTTCTTTGACATCGCCGCGCAGATGGAGGAGGTGATCAGCCTCGGCGTAGGGGAGCCAGACTTTGATACACCAGCGATCATCGTTGAGGCGGCGATCGCGAGCCTGCGCGCGGGTCGCACCCACTACACCTCGAATTACGGCACCCCCGAGCTGCGGCGCGCGATCGCCGCAAAGATTGAGGAGCGGTCGGGGGTTCGCTACGACCCTGCGACCGAGATCATCGTCACGATCGGCGCCTCCGAGGCGGTCGACGTTGCCGTGCGCGGCACGATCGGGCCAGGCGACAAGATCGTTCTCCCCGAGCCCTCGTACGTCGCCTACCTTCCCGCCGTTGTCTTCGCTGGCGGCACGGCGATCCCCGTGGCGACGAGCGCCGTCGACGGCTGGCGTCTCGACCCCGTTGCGGTGGAGCGCGCGGTTGCAGGTGGCGCGAAGCGCGGCGGCGCGAAGGCGCTCTTCCTCGGCTACCCGGCAAATCCGACCGGCGCGACGCTCGACGAGGAGAGCCGCGTCGCACTCGCGAAGATCGCCGTCGAGAACGACCTGCTGGTGATCAGCGACGAGATCTACGACCGACTCGTTTACGAGGGGACAGCGCACCGTGCGATCTCCGCCTACCCGGGAATGAAGGAGCGCACCATCCTCATCGGCGGATTCTCGAAGTCGTACGCGATGACGGGCTGGCGCGTCGGCTATCTCTGCGCCCCCGCCGAGATCGTCGCGGGGCTCGTGAAGATTCACCAGTACGCGATCATGAGTGCGCCGACCCCCTCGCAGGACGCAGCGCTTGTTGCCCTTGAGCAGGGAGAGCCGGCGCTTGAAGAGATGCGCGCCGCCTACGCGCGTCGCCGAACGATCGTCCTCGACGGCCTTGCCGCGCTGCAACTGCCGACCGGCGCGCCGAAGGGCGCCTTCTACGCCTTCCCCGACATCTCCTCGCTCGGCATGAGCGACGAGGTGTTCGCCGAGCGACTCCTTGAAGAGGAGCATGTGGCGGTCATCCCAGGCTCTGCGTTCGGCGCAAGTGGTCGCGGCCACGTGCGGATCTGCTACGCGACCTCCGAGGAGCGACTCGTCGAGGCGATCGCGCGGATCGGCAGGTTCGTCGCACGGGCGCGCGAGGTGAAATCGTGAGCGGCAAGGTGGCGAGCGGCGGAAGTGTCCGCAGCGCGGTGATCGGGATTGAGATCCACGTGCAGCTGCGCACCGCGACGAAGATGTTCTGCCCCTGCGCGATTCCGACCGATGCCGACGAGCCGAACAGCCGTACCTGCCCAACCTGCCTCGGGCTCCCCGGCGCCCTCCCCACGCCGAACCGCGCCGCGATCGAGAAGGTGATCGCTGTCGGCGCCGCGATTGGCGCGAAGACCCCGTCGACGACGCGATGGGATCGCAAGAACTACTTCTACCCCGACCTGCCGAAGGGGTATCAGATCAGCCAGCTCGACCTGCCACTCGCCGAACACGGGAGCATTGAGGTGACGACGAGCGCTGGGGTGGGGAGCGTGCGGATCCGCCGCGCCCACCTTGAAGAGGACACCGCGCGCCTGCGCCACGAGCGCGCAGGCGACGGGAGCCGTGCGAGCCTCATCGACTACAACCGCTCAGGGGTCGCCCTTCTCGAGATCGTGACCGAGCCAGACCTTCGCGACGCCGAGACCTCGCGCCGCTACGCCGAGGAGCTGCGGCTGTTGCTGCGCACGATCGGTGCCGCAGACGCCGAGATGGAGAACGGCCAGATGCGCGTGGAGGCAAACGTCTCGCTGCGCGACTCTGAAGAGGCCCCGTTCGGCACGCGCGTCGAGGTGAAGAACATGAACTCGTTCCGCTCGGTGGAGCGGGCGATCGCCTTCGAGATCGCGCGGCAGAACGAGTTGCTCGACGCGGGCGGAAGCGTGACGCAGGAGACGCGTGGCTGGGACGACACCAGCGAGACCACGTACACGATGCGTGCGAAAGAGGACTCGCACGACTATCGATACTTCCCGGAGCCCGACCTACCGCCGCTCGCTATCTCCGATGCCTGGATCGCTGAGATTCGCGCGCGCCTCCCGGAGCTCCCCGCGGCACGACGCGCCCGTTACGTTGCCGATCTCGGCCTCACGGCGTACGACGCGGGGGTCCTCGTCGGTGAGCCGCGCGCGGCGAGCCTCTTTGAGGCGGCTCGTGCCGCGCAGCCAGCACTCGACGCGAAGTTGCTCGCCAACTGGGTTGCGGGCGAGTACCTGCGCGCCGCCAACGAGGGGGCGGGTGAGCCCGAGCCGAAGCAGTTCGCAGCACTCGTCGCCGCGGTCGGCGCCGGCGAGATCAACGGTGCAACCGGCAAGGCGCTCTTCGCCGAGCTCTGTGCCGGTCCACTCGACATTCGTGCGGTGATCACGGAGCGCGGCCTCGCCCAGATCAGCGACGACGGCGCCCTCGAGGCGATCGCTGCGGAGACGCTGGCGGCGAGCCCCCAGGCGCTCGCCGACTGGCGCGCTGGAAAGCAGCAGGCGCTCGGCTTCCTCGTCGGCCAGGCGATGAAGGCGAGCAAGGGTCGCGGGAATCCCGCACGCCTCGGCGAGATCATGCGTCGACTCCTCGACGCGCAGTAGCCCGCGTGCTCGGCATCGTACGTCTCCTCGTCGGGCTCCTTGGGGCTGCGGGGATCGTCTATCTCGGTCGCACGCTTCCGCCGCTTCTCGCCGCGCGTCGTAGCTATCTCGCGCGCATCGGCGAGGCGACGCGCTATGAAGCCTGGCGCGGTGGACCAGGGCGCGGCCCCGACCTGCTCGATCGCTTGGAGGGTGAGCTGATCACGTCGCGCCTTCAGCGTCTCGTCGGTGTTGCAATCGCTGCGCTCGTTGGAATCCTGATCGCCCTCTTCGCCCCCAGCGCTTAGGCGCTGCGCGGCTCGCCGAGCGGCGCGCGAAGGCCGAGTCGCGCAACCTCGATCGCGGTGCAGCGGTCCTGCACGAACGGGATCGCCGCATCAGCTGCAATGTGCGCCGACTCCTCGTCGATGATGCCGAGTTGCAGCCAGATCCACCGTGCTGAGACGGCGACCGCCTCACGCGTCACCTCTGCGCACTCCTCCGGACGACGGAAGACATCAACGAGATCGATGCGCTCGCCGTGAGGGAGGCTCGCTGCGGCGGCGGAGAGGCTCGGATAGCAGGGGAGCCCGGCGATCCCATCGGCGAGTGCGGCGGGGGCCGGGTTCACTGGAAGGATCTTCCACCCAGCGGCGGCGAGGGCGAGGAGGACGCCGTGCGACGGGCGGTCTGGACGCGGTGACGCGCCGACGATGGCGATCGTGCGGGTCTCGGCGAAGAGCGCGCGCAGCGACGCATCGGAGAGGTCAGGGGCTGGCCCGCGCCCCTCGGCGGCGTCAATCGCCGCCCGCATCCTCGCTCGTTCGCGCTCGTCCATAGGGGGATCCTACGTCGCCGCTAGACTTCCCCCCGTGAGCGGCCCTGTTGACTTCACCCATCTCCACGTCCATAGCGAGTACAGCCTGCTCGATGGCATGGGGAAGATTGCCCCGCTCCTCGATGAGACGCAGCGCCTCGGGATGGACTCCATCGCCATCACCGACCACGGCTCGCTCTACGGGAGCATCGAGTTCGTTCAGGAGGCGAACAAGCGTGGGATCAAGCCGATCATCGGCGTTGAGACCTATGTGGCGCGACGCGGCATGCACGACAAAGAGGGGCGCGCAGATCAGCAGCCGTTCCACCTTGTGCTCCTCGCAACCGACGACGTCGGCTATCGCAACCTCTGCCGCCTTGTCACCGACGCGCACCTTGATGGCATGTACTACAAGCCGCGCATCGACCTCGACCTTCTGGCAAAGCACAGCGCAGGGTTAATCGGCCTCTCCGCCTGCCTCAACGGCGAGGTCGCACGTTCGCTTGAGGGTGATGATTGGAACTTCGCCGTGCAGACCGCAGGGCGCTACGGCGACATCTTTGGTAAGGATCGCTTCTACCTTGAGGTCCAGGATCACGGCCTGCCGGAGCAGCGCGCGCTCAACGAGAAGCTCTTCAGGCTCGCCCCCGAGGTGGGGCTGCCGCTCGTGCTCACCAACGACCTGCACTACGTACACGAGACGCAGGTCGAGGCGCACGATGTGCTCCTCTGCATCGGCACGGCGAGCAACCTTGAGACGCCGAATCGGATGCGCTTCAACAGCGGCG